>JAQWPZ010000129.1 GCA_029245125.1 Rubripirellula sp. | reverse complement strand
CAATTTGTCTGCAACGCACGGTAAAACGGACGGTTTAGGGGAATCCTATTTGGTTGATCTCTACACGCGATCTCATACCCGTCGTGGGCGCGCGGCGTCTCGTGCCGATGCGTCCGTTAACTTCGATTCGAATTCGCGAATTGAATCGAACGCGGATGCGATTGTTCATGCCGATGTCTTGCTAGTGAATGCGGATCAAGGGGTGGATGACACTTCTTTCGATGCAGTTGCAGAAACCGATCGGGCTTCCAGCAATGTGACCGAAACGACAACAGCCACTATCGACCGAAATATCGACTGGAATGCCAATGTCTATGGCCGCGGACGCGCTCGTCTGGAAGTGGACGCAACAGGTGCGGTCACACGAAGTGACGGAGTGGTCCTGAATAACGGCACGAAAGGTTTGCAATCTGTCTATGCTCCGGGCGAAACCATTGAAGTCAGTGGTTTGACCTTTGATTTTGTTGAACAGCAATCGAGCTTTAGTGTCTCACCCGTTGAGAATCCGGCCTCTTTGGACGGGACAGCTAGCGTTTCGGGTGACGCTCTGTTTTATGACCAAGTTCATGTCGAGCTGAAAAATTACTCGTCAAACGATATGCGTCTGCGAGACCTCAATCTGGCCGACTACAGCTTTGACGACTCCTCCACTGATAAGCAGTTTTGGAGTGGAGGCCCTGCGGGTTCTGGAGGATCGTCGGTCGACAACCGATACAGCAACTGGAATGCGGGCGAACCCAATAACTCTGGTGGGGTCGAAAACAATGCCCAATTGCGTACAGATGGAAAATGGAACGACTTGGCTGGAACGTCATCACTTTCCTATGTCCTGCAAACAAACAATGGCACGGAATTCATTCAAGGTGCATTCACCTACGCACAGGCCGAAGCGGACGCAAAGAAACGCGGCGGAACGATTGCATCGATTGCGACAAAAGCAGAAAACGATGAAATCTTTGAACTCTCCGGTGGGAACATCTGGATCAACGCATCGGACGAAATTGAAGAAGGTAATTGGAAGCGGCCCGAGAAACCGAGCGTCGTCACTGTCTCGCCAGATGATCACTCACTTAACATTCGACATTTTCCGAATTCCGACGACACGGTCGGCGGGCTTCTGATTGCAGGAAACTATTCCGGTGACGCTGGGAACCAGTTGATCCTTGATGGCAATATCTACAATCCCTCCGGCATCGTTGAACTCGTCAATATTTCAGGCCCAATGGTGACAGGGGATTCAGTCGACGGTGGGGCTGGTGCCGTGCCGGCGCCCGTGATCGACGCCCATGAAGCAATTATCAATGCGTCACAAGGAGAAATCGCCAATCTCAATGGCGAACAGAAAATCCAGCTACGGCTGCACCGATCTGGCTTACTCAATCCTAATGCGACCGTAGTCGCCGGCGGAGCGCTGGAGATGAATGTCCAGGCGCACCCAGACGACCAGGGCCGAGCCCGCGGGATCGACCGTTTGGAGGGAAGCTCCGTGGACGTTGGATTGATGGTTTGGGGTGACACGCTCCGGTTCCAGGGACCAGCCGGGTATTGGAAGCTTGATGAAACATCCGGCACTCGGGTCGTCGATAGCCTCGGGACCGGAATGCAAGGAATCGTGTCCGGCGCCACACTGGGGCAACCAGGAGCGATTCGCTATGAGGCGGATGGCAAATCGGTCAGCTTCGCGGGAGATGCCACTGACAGTAACATCAAAATCGGCGCTGACCAGCGACTCTACGGCGGCAGCACGCAGTCAGTCACGGGTTGGATCAATGTTGATTCCTTCGACAAGGATTGGCAGGCAATTTACTTCAAGGGTGATCCTGGCGCAGGTGCCACGGATTGTGATTCCGCCTGCACGAACCGGGAAAACGTGCTCTGGCTTCACAACGATGGATCTCTCCACGCACGTTTTCTACAACAAAACAGCACTGCACAAACTGCTGTTTCGACTAGCGCCAACAAAGTAAGCACCGGTCAGTGGCATCATTTCGCCAGCCTGTTTGATGCAGACGAAAAAACGACCGCGATCTACATGGACGGCGTCAAGGTCGCAAGCGGCACACTTCCAACCAATGATCCGTTAGACAGCAAAAAGGGAGCTTGGACACTTGGCAACAGTCCGTCCGGGCAATCGAAGCTGAATGGCAGGATCGACGACTTCGCCATCTTCAATCGTGTTTTGACGTCGGATGAGATCAAGCAACAATACCAAACCGGAATCTCGACGACACCGCCAGAAATCGACACCAAGTACATCGTGACTGGATTTGTCGGTGGCTTTGAAGACAGTAACTCGCACCGCGAGATTCGTTCCAATGGTGACTTGATCATCAACGGTCTGGACCTGAATGAAGAGCCACTCGCAATGAACGACGCCATCGTCAGCATGGAGGCCAGTGTCGAAATCGGGGATCTCGATCCCGGCAAACTAATGATTCGCACCAATGGCGATATCACAATCTACGAAGGTGTCGACGATCACCTGGAAGTTGTCGAAGGTGCCTACACCTTCGCTGAAGCCTTCGCCGAGGCATCAGCGAGTGGACGATTACTGGCGACCGTGCACAATTTGGTAGAGCAGCGATTGACTGAAGAAGCTGCCGCCGGAAGTGGTGGCTGGTTCGGTGCGACCGACATTTTCGAAGCCAATCAATGGTCCTGGATCGATGGTCGCCTAATCGACAACGTGTTCTGGATTGGCGACTATCGTCACGGTACCTCGGTCGATGGATACAGTGCGAATTGGCAACGTGATCCCGAGACTGGTTCCCTAACGCAGCCTGATGATGCCTATCGAAAACAGCACTATCTGAAGATGCAAGAGGATGGCACTTGGAGCGATGAAGACGGAACAGAGACGCTCTCCTATGTGCTCGAAACAGAATTCGATTACGAACTTCGTGAGGGACCGTTTACATGGGCAGATGCTTGGTTGGATGCATTTACCCTTGGAGGCTGGATCGCGACGCTCGAAACAGAGGAAGAGAGAGAAAAGGTTCAGCAACTTGCCAATGGCTCAGCCGTCTGGCTCGGTGCATCCGATTTGGAGAATCAAGCTGTCTGGAAATGGATTCGCCCAGCTTTCGAAATGACACCTTTCTGGTCCGGAACCAGCACTGGATCTGCCGTCAATGACGCCTACATCAATTGGAATCTCCCAACGGGTGAACCGAATGACTTCGGAGGCCACGAACATTACGGAGAATTTGAAGCGACTGGAGGATGGAATGATCTTTCCGAAGAGTCGACGCGAAACTACATCGCACGCAAACAGATCACGAAGATCAAAACGCAAAAAATGCACGTCGGTGAGATCGTCTCGCTCAATGGGTCGGTCGATTTAAATGCAGCAAGTCACGTCGAAATTATCGGCAAGGTCCAAACCGGAAGCGATGGGGTCTTTACTTGGAATGGCCCCGGTCGCATCGTCCATGCAGTCGAAACAGAGGAACTATTTAACACCAGCGACATCCTCAATCTCAAGACTGAAACGCTACCTGCCGAACTCGCGTACGCCACCGAGATCGAATTCGAGTATGACACGACGGTCAGCCAGATTGGAATTGAAAACCAAATGTTGCGAGACGGTTTGGTCAAGCTCGCGATCTTCGAAAACGATTCGCCAACGCCGGTCTACACGTCTTCCGAACGGTCTTTCTTCCGCGAGCGAGCCTTTACAGAAAAGCTATTTCACGTTGATGACTTTCGTTTTCGGGCTGGCCACAACTACTTGATCTCCGCTGTGTCTGACGTTCCCGCTGATTGGCAGATTCATGATCTACAATCGGCCAGTTTTGAACGCTATCTGGTGACCGGATCAGGATCAGCCATCAACGGTTTCGACGAACCAAGACGAGGAGACGGGATCTCATCTGGACTTGCAGTTGAACTATTCGGTCAGGATCCGAATCCGACTTCTCCAGCCATCATTTCCCCCAAAATCGCTCTCCGAGGCCGTGGTGGATTGGGAACAGAAAACCAAAGCTTGACAACGAGCGCCAATCAAATTGAGGGACGGTATCCGACAGGCGCGATGAATGTCAGCAACATTGGGGACCTCTCGTTAAAAGACCTTGAAGTTGTTCACGGTCACATGCTGGTCGTGTCCGACAGCATCATCACAGTGGACGGCCCCCTGGCCGTTGAGGGTGGCGGGAATCTAAGTCTGATTGCGAATGGCGAACGACAAGTCTATGAGTTGATTGATACTCAAATGACCTACGAACAAGCGGTGAACGACGCTGAGCAGCGTGGGGGTACGCTGGCAATCATCTCGAATGCTACTCAGCAAGCAGATGCGCAAACTGCCGCTTCGGGAATGACGGCCTGGATTGGTGCCAATGATATTCAGCGCGAAGGAAACTGGGTTTGGGGAGATGGTCACGACTCGCAACAATTTTGGCAAGAACCAGTGTTGTTTTGGCAGGGCGCAAGTACTGGTTTAGCCGTGGACAGTGAATACACAAATTGGAATGCCGGCGAGCCGAACGATTACAACAACAGCGAAGATCATGCTGAACTCTTCGGGACGACTGGCAAATGGAATGACCTCAATGGGGTTAACAACACGCGGTCCTATGTGCTCGAAAAAGACGGACAACTTACCTATATAAGTGCATTTCATACATACGCGAACGCAGTCGCCGATGCGACCTCTCGAGGAGGCCAGATCGCTTTTTCGGATTCCCAAGAAAAGAATGAGCAAATCTCGCAAGTTGCAGGTACCAACTCAGTTTGGATCAACGCCAGTGATGCTGCGGTGGAAGGCCAATGGTATCGACCCGAAACCGGATACGCCGTCAATGGTGCCTATCATAACTGGGCATCGAACCAACCTGACAACTGGCAGAATGCCGAAGACGCCGGACAAATCCTTACCGATGGCCGGTGGAATGATACTCGCGGGGGCGACTGGAATGTAACACTCGATGCTCAGATGCCAGTTGCATCGTGGGCGTTCGACGAAGAGAGCGGAACGATCGTTAACGACCAAACCGGGGGTGGAATCAAAGGTCGCTACGAAAACGACCCGACGCTTCACGTCTCGGGTGCGATCCAAAGCCAAGCGACCGAGCAGAACCGCGGCGTGGATCTTGCCGGTGGCCTCTCCAATCGCGTAGTCGTAATACCCGACAATTCTGCCTTGTATGGTAATACCGCGCAAACGGTAAGCGGTTGGTTCAAGGTCAACTCGTTCGACAAGGGATGGCAAGCTGTATATTTCAAAGGGAATCCCGGCGATCTCGAAACCGATTACACCAGTGGTGGGATCAATCGCGAAAGCACATTGTGGATCAATGAAAGTGGACTCATCCAATTCGCTTTCGTTCAACAAGGTGCAAGCGGCCAAACAGCGGCAACCAGTGGTGGTGGTGCCGTCCAAGCCGGAACTTGGCACCACTTCGCCACTACCTTTGACAGTGCAACACGGAGTGCCGTACTTTACCTCGATGGCGTCCAAAAAGCGGCAACGACAACTGCGAACAGCAGTCCCTTAGCGAATACCGCAGGTGAATGGAGATTTGGCAATAGCCCTTCGGGACAAACGAAGCTGAACGGACCCTTGGATGATTTTTCCATCTTTGACCGCGCTTTGTCAGCTTCAGAAATCAAGCAACAATACGAGTCCAGCCGAGGTGGTAGGTTTCCTTATCTGCTCGGTTACGACGCCAGCGTGATTGTGCGAGCACCAATCGCTGCCTCCGGAGGCGATGGCAATATCAACTTGGTTGGCGACGGCGGAGTCCGGATCGAAAAGGACATTCAATTCGTCGAGATGGACGTGAACTTCAACGAAGCTCGCGACGATGCCGAAAAACGAGGTGGTTGGCTAGCCGTCTTGCATAACGAAGAGATGATTTCGGAGGCCAAGGCGGTAATCGGATCCGAATCAGCGCTCGCAGGCGGAACAGACGCCAGCCAAGAATCGCAATGGCGGTGGGTCGATGCACCCACGGTCCCAACTGGAGACATAACCAATGGCGTCACGGCGGGCATGGTCTTTTGGCAAGACGGCGAGACTCGTAATGGTCTTGTCGAAGACTGGAATGTCGAGACCGGCGAACCAAATGGCGGCACCAACGAAAATATTCTAGAAGTTGAATCGGGTGGTTACTGGAATGATCTTTCCAGCGCCGCGACGCGGCCAGGATATTTGTTGCAAATGCCAACGCTGCAAACTTCCGGACTCGGGCAAATCGTCGTCAATTCAGGAACCAGCTATGATCGCGGAAAATTGATCTCGGGTCCAAATACCGCAAGTATCTGGATGGAAGATGGATCGTCGATTGTCAGCGAACATGGGAATCTTGTCCTGCTCTCTGCGCATGATGTTGGTTTGAGCAACTTGGCGACTGAGCCTGACGCCGACGGAACGGGTGGCGACATCCTTGTCGTCGCGGACTATGACGGCCCACTGGGAGAACGCAGCGATAACCACGGAGTCATTTATGACAATCTGTCGGGCAACCTACTGAACGTAAAATCTGATGGCGTGATCTTTTCCGCCGAGGGTGCGGGCGAGGATGGCGCTGAAGGAGTCGGGACCACCAAGCAACCGCTGCGAACCCAAGTCACAACGCTGACCGCCACCACGGACTGGGGGGATATCGGCATTCTGAACCGTGGCGAGCTATCCGTTGGAAAGGTCGAGGTTCAACTCAAAGGCTTATTGAGTGAGGTGCTCGATTGGCGAGATGTTGTTCCGGTGACACAAATCCCGGCCAAAATGAGCGAACTGTACAACCCGATTGATGAAGGAGTCCTCGTTAGCGAACCGGGAATCTTCGTGATGGGTGGACTCGCAATCTTGGATAATTCGGACATTGAAACCGGCAGTCATTCGATCTTCATCAATTCCGACCGTGGCTTGATCGTTGAAGAAGATGTTCCTGTGATCAATCTGGAAGCAGGCAACATCACACTCGGAGCGCTCAATCTAGACGACCCGGGTGATGCGGTCAGATTCGTCTCCGGTTCCTTCACGTGGCAGGAGGCATCGGAGGATGCTGCATCAAAGGGAGGAAAGCTCGCAGCGGTCGTCAATCAGTCGGCCCAAGACTTCCTGCAAACCATTGGCCAAGACCAACCCGCTTGGATCGGCGGTAGCGATGCAACATCCGAAGGTGATTGGTCCTGGATTGATAGTAACGGCAAAGAGTATCTTTTCTCCGTTGGGAATTTCCCCGATCTAAGAACCTATCTTGGTAGATATACAAACTGGAATCAGGGAGAACCTAATAATTACATTCCTGTAAATCGGGTGGAAATCCAGAGCGTCGAAGCATCCAGTCAGTATGGCAACCGGATTGCAGATTACATAATCAATGGAGCAGGCTTGACGTCCTCCGACTCCCACTTGATTGCTCCTGACGGAAATATGTGGCTCAGCAACGGTACGCTGGCGCAGCCAAACGATACAGACCCAAGTATCACGTTTGATCTGGGAAGCCTTCAAACACTCGATCACATGCGGGTTTGGAATTACAACGAATACTTGGTAAACCGCCCCGAACTGTTGGAGCGTGGTGTGGCCAGGGCTGACATTTTGATCGCTGGCGAAGATCGGCAATTTGTTGTTGCGAAATCGGCACAAGCGTTTAACAAGGCTCCAGGAACCCAAGCCGATGACTTCTCGCAGGTAATCAACCTGGTTGGTTTCGAAGCAAGATATATCAAGCTTGATAACATCCAAGCGTTCCCGGGAGCCGACTATCAGTTTGTGGGTTTGAGTGAAGTTCAATTCTACAATCGCGGGTCCGATGAAGATTACCTCCAATTGAACCCCAACGGCAGCTGGAATGACCTCAATGGCATGAGAGAGTTGGGATACATTCTCCAATCAGATGCACCGAGCAACATCGAGGTCCGATCCAATCTTTACTCTGCCGGTGGGTTGAACACGATCAACCTGCTGAGTGGTTATCGAGATTTCCCTACCCTTGAACCTCTGCCACAACAAACTTGTGATCTGTATCACTCTTTTACAACGGACCAAATTGTGTCGGAGGGAACTGGCACGTACGTCAGCCTGTCATCTTGTTCGGTCCCCGAAGCGAACATGTCTGGTAGCGAAGGCGAAGAGGTCCCATCACAAGCGGTCAAGTATTTCTTCTCAACGGACCAAGCCAATCGTGATGCTGCTGACTATTCCGAGGGAAGCCTTTCATCGTTCGCTTCTGACTTGGTTTTCCGAACCTCTGGACGCCAAGCAGTTTACGCGCGTGTTCTTTACGCGGATGGTGAATTCACTGATTACACCACCTTTGTCAATGTTGAGAACACGTCACCACGCGATCTCGAATTGACCGTTGAAGAGCCTTCTGGTGCCGATGTAAGAACAACTCAAATCACTGGCGGTTTCATTGACCTCGGGACGCAGGATACACATACAGCGAGAGTCGATTGGGGTGATGGACAAGTCGATACCATCCCCGTGAATGCTGTCGGTGAATCCAATCGCAATTTCTCAATGGGTCACACGTATGCAGAAGCCGGGCACTACGACGTCAGCGTCATCATTATGGACGGTGCCGGAGCGATTGTTGAAAAACAAGTCTTGCAGCTTTTGCCCGGCATGCGGCGAGTCGGACGAACACTCGAAATCTTTGGATCCAATAACGACGACGTCTTGGAACTCTCCTCCAATGCTGGGTTGTACCAGTTGGAGAGCAACCTCCCGCTGTCTGTCGGATCGAATAATCCGGATACGATGGCCAATCGAGCCTACGTTGAATTGATCGAACCATCGGAAACAGATTTCGTCATCCTTTGGCTTGGCGACGGTGCAGATCAGTTTGAAATTACCTCAGGAGTTGAATTGGTTGTTGCCGCCTACGGTGGCGAAGGGAACGATCAACTGTCTACGTCCAGTGCGGAAGCATTCTTTTACGGTGAACAGGGTGAAGATCGACTGATCGGTGGACCTCGCAATGATTGGCTCGATGGTGGTCCAGAAACAGATACCGTGGACGCCGGCAGTGGACATGACAAAATTGTGCTGCAAGATTGGGCCGACGTTGTGAATGGAGGACTTGGCTACGACGAAGTTGCCGTTACAACCACAGAGCTCACAAGTGCATCAACACTTGTCTCACCGACGGAGGCGAACTTGCAGGGGATAGAATCCATCGATCTTTTCACCGCAGCCAACGGCATTTTGCAGGTGAGCCCCGCTGAAGTCGCAAACATCACGGACGACGAAAATCACCTTGCTTTACGGCTCGACGATTACCAGCGGGTCGAACTTGATCCAACTTGGACCATCCAATCGGTCGCACGAGAAAACGAATTTCTATCACGCGTATACACCAGCGATGATGTTCAATTAGTAGTAATTGGGCCGCTCGAACTGACCAACCCAGTCAATCCAATGGACACCAACAATGACGATTTAGTCACAGCAAGTGATGTATTACTGGTCATCAACCGAATCGCGTCCGGTTTCACCCACAGTGGTTCCTTCCCAGATGTTGACGGAAATGGAATGACGACGGCACACGATGCGTTATTGGTAATCAATGAATTGGATCGGCGTTCAAAGTCGGCAGGAATGGAAGGAGCGGCCGGCGAATTCATCGCCCGCGACGCGTCTCCACTGGTTATTTCTGGCTCTGCTGACATCACGGCGATCGCTCCTGGAAGCCTACCCAACGAACGAGAGAGCGAATTAATCAGCGAAATCGCGGAACTGCTAGTCCGTGATCGTGCAGTCCCAAAGCCGACCACTAGTCGTACGCAAACCGTTCACGATGAAGAGCACCCAATGCTCGATGCCACCGACCCAACTACCGCCGACTCGGATTGCCATTCTCTGGACGGATTCTTCTCGGAATATCAGCAGAAAGGAGGCAAGCTCGACATCGATCTATTCGAGTAGAGTCGCAGGTCCCTTGCGAAAGCTTAAATTCAAAAATACCAAGAACGAGTGTTCCTCCGTTGGATAGCTGAATTGCGCTGGCACTGTTTGTGAAATACTGTGTTGGCGAAGAACCGTGTTGGCCAAGAACAGTATCACCAAAACGTATACCTGAGCAAACTCCACACGACCAAGAATAGGATCAAGGGTACGCTAATCACAGTAAGGACCAAGCATCCCAATGCTCGGTTGATTTTCCATGAATCGTCATAAGGAAGCTCAACGGGGCGACCGCTAGCTTCTCCACCCAGATCCTCCAGCGGCTGTTCACCAGTGGATACCGATGGCTCGATGGGTTGACTGAACGGATTCGGAGACTCATTCGCCATAAAATTTCGCGACAGATTAGACGGTGCCGTGTTCGATTGCTCTGGAGAGATGCTTAGCTCAAGGTACTCAATCTCAATGGAGCGTGCAGCCCATCAAGAAAGTTTCGGAAACTTGTGGGGACAACTTTTGGGGGACGGCGATCATTTCTGGGGACATCATTTCTGGTTTCTGGGGACTGTTTCTGGGGACAGCGATTCATTTCTGGGAACAGCGATGATCATTTCTGAGCAATCATTTCTGGGGACAGCGATTGACTGCGGTTTCTGGGGACAGCATTTCTGGGGACAGCGATTCATTTCTGGGGTTTCTGGGGACAGGGGAGGTTTCTGGGGACAGGGGAGGTTTCTGGGGACAGCGATTCATTTCTGGGGACAGCGATTTCTGGGGACAGCGATGATCATTTCTGAGCAATCATTTCTGGGGACAGCGATTGACTGCTGCAAAAGTAAACTCATGCGTTTTGACTTCTTGACGTTGCAAACGTTTTTGCCGTCACTGCGGATTTCCTCGTTGCTGGAATGCCAGCGTCTCAGAGGTAGATTGACGGATTCTGATGAGATTCTCGGCCGCGGGTGCGGACGTTCAGACAGTTGACGATCATCACTGTCGTGAGAAGATGCCTGCCGCGCGGCTAGGCCTTGCCGTTGATCAGTTCCACATCACGCGGCGCGTGCAACCACTGCTTGCCGATACGCTTCGCCTCGCGTTTGAGGTTCGCGCGGCTCCCAACCGCTCGCTTGAACTTCCTGTCAAACTTTCGGATCAACGCACACCAAGCCGGTGGAGCCAACCCGATTCGCGATAAGATCGGTGCCAAGTGGGCAGGCACCTTCCCCACTTTTCGCCGATGGATCTGACGCCCTGTCCAATCGATCAACTCCAAGTAAGATCGCAACGAGATGGACAAGAAACC
The DNA here is from genome assembly GCA_029245125.1 of Rubripirellula sp. Lineage (GTDB taxonomy): Bacteria > Planctomycetota > Planctomycetia > Pirellulales > Pirellulaceae > Rubripirellula. The sequence goes on along the minus strand of JAQWPZ010000129.1, from coordinate 6,666 downwards.
TTTCAAACTCGCTCGCCTTTGATCGCGACTTGGGTTCGGGCCGAGCGGATCTCTCGCTTCGTTAATCTCGATTGGACTCATCCAACCGCTGTGGGAACGACGACGATTTCGCTCCCACCGATGATCGCTGATATTTGCGGATTCATTTTGCTGCCGCAGATCATCGATACGATCTTTCACACCCGTGAACTCGCTCGTCTCGGGCGTATCAGCAATTGCCGCCCGAACAGGATTCAGATCGACATAGGCAGCACAAGCCAACAGTCCCGCCTCGTCCAACAACGCCTGCGCTTTGAAACGGCTTTCCCAAAAATGACCAGAGCATCCATCTTCACGATTACTCAGTCGGGCAATATTCTCCGCCGTGCAACGCATCCACCAACTGATATCACTGAGCCGGTTGCGAAAGTCGGCTACTAGCTCTGGCTGATTGAGGATTGTGGTGATATCGGCTTCGGTTGGCTCGTTAGGCTGACCAGTACGTCTTCGTTTGGGAAAAAGTCTCAGCCATCTCTGCGCAACCTCTCGATCGGTCCAGGTGGCGACCACATCAGGCCGACTCCGCAGTACAACGTGAAGGTGATTGCTCATCACCGAATAGGTCAAGCAATCTATCCCGAAGATCGACGCGAGAAACTCCAACCGCTGACGGATCCAATCACGCCGGTGTTCGTAACACCTCCCCGAATCAGGATTGTTGCCGCAGAGGATGGCTCCCCGAACGCAACGGTGCATGCAGTGAAAGATTTGAACTTTGGCGGGATCGACGACCTCGCCCCTTGCTTGTCTTGCCATCCGAGTGCCCCTTGGAATCGCAAACAAAAGAAATTGCCCCTAACGAATTTCGAATGTATCGCAGATCAAGAAACTGTCAAGCAAAACAATCATGTTGTTCTGCAGAATCGATTTTGAAGGAGGCCGGACCAAGAAGCAAAGCGAATACGTTCCGTCAGAAACTCACGCCGGAACCACGATCCGCTTGGGCCAGCCTACAAAAAATTGCAGTTCGACATTCTGGTGAGTTGGTACAAGCAAGATGAGTAAATCTACGTGCAAATTGATTGCTGTCCTCAACCGATCTGGTTTGCAAGCAAAAAGTCGCTGTCCCCCTATCGCGCGCTCCTATCGCGTGAGCAATCAATCGCTGTCCCCAGGTTGCTTCAGGTGAGTTTGCGAGCAATCAATCGCTGTCCCCAGGTGAACCAGGTGAATGTATCGCTGTCCCCAGGTGAAACTGTCCCCAGGTGAAATCCCCAGGTGAACTATCAATCGCTGTCCCCAGGTGACATCGCTGTCCCCAGGTGACGCTGCTTCAGGTGAGTTTGCGAGCAATCAATCGCTGTCCCCAGGTGACATCGTCCCCAGGTGACCCAATCAATCGCTGTCCCCAGGTGACCAGGTGACCCACGTGAGACCCTCGTCATTGCTCTGCCCAGACGCTGTTGTCATTTTGTCGGAACAATAAGCGTAGCAACGGCGCGGTGAAATGATTGTCACGCCGGAAATGCGGTTCGTTTGGTCCGTCCTACGAACATTTGCAATTCAGCGTTTGAGTCAGTTGACGCTCACCTCCCTGAATCGTCGTTGTGTCGGCGGGCTTAGTCTTGCTCGAGGGTCACGGCGGTTCCATAGGCGAGGATTTCGGCTGCACCTTGACTGATCATCGATGTTGTAAATCGAACGCCCACCACTGCGTCCGCACCAAGCGTTGTCGCTTCGTCACATAGTCGGTCAAGCGCCTGCTCGCGAGATTCTGCCATTAGCTTCGTGTACTCTGAAATCTCTCCGCCAACGATGTTTTTAAAGGCCGCAAAAATATCCTTGCCGAGGTGCCTTGCGCGGATGGTGTTGCCTCGCACCAAACCAATGGTTGTTGCAATTTGTTTGTCGGGTAAGGTGTCAGTCGTTGTCACTATCATCGCTCGATTTCCTTGTACGGGTCAGTCTTTATAGTTACTAAACGCTCGCGAACAAAACTGATCAACAGGACGAATGTACCGAAAACAATCGCTGCCAAAGCGAAACCCGGCACGTTAAATCCATCCTCGGCAAATGTTTCGTAGATTGCGTACAGGATCAGTACGCAGTAGCCACCTAGGATCATCCAAACACCGCTGTTACGAACAAATCGGTGATATGGACTCTTCCACAATTTATGAGAAATTGCTTCCGGCGTTTCAAGCAAAGAAAGAGTTTCAAGTTTTCCCGAATCCGCACAAAGCTGCTCAAATTCCTCACGGAGCGTGGCTGAACGACGAAGAGCTTCATTCACCCTCACTAAATCCTCTGTTGCAAGTTCATCATCCAACAATCCCATTAACAAGGGTCGATAGGTTTCTAATTCATCATGGTCCATGGTCAATTCTCGATTTGCAAACTGTATGAATCTGCTCGTGCTTGTTGCGGAACGCATACCGTGCTGAATAAAGCCGGCTCATCACGGTTCCCTTTGGAATTCCGAGCGTCTCGGCGATCTCGCCATAACTGAATCTGTGCACGTACTTCAGCGTCAGAATTTCTCGATGCTCGACCGAAAGTTGATCGAGTACCCGCCACACTTCTTCCTGTGTCTCTTTGAGCTCCATCAAATCGGATGGAGAAGCGTCTGAATGGTGACTGGTCGTTTGGACGAGAGAATTCCGCAAGTGATCTGCGCGCGTTTTCTTTCGAGCCAGCATGTTCAGACAGACATTGCGTAAAATCCGATTGAACCAGGGATAAAAACGATCCAGTTTTTCAAGCCGCGGCATCGCCGCAAAGGCGCGTACAAAAGCATCCTGACACGCATCCGCCGCGTCTTCTGAATTACCCAGCAATGCGCGCGCATGAAAAAAAGCTCGGCGGCGATTTTGCACAACCAAGACCTCAAACCCCGCTGGATCGCGGTGTTTGAGACACAGTCGAATGGCCTTTTGCTCGTTCATACCTATCTAAACAGGTCAGAAGCATAAATATTCGGGATGATCCAGCGGGATCGGGATATATTGCCAAAAAAGCCACCGAGCAATCCAACTGCCATCGCTCTGTCACCAAAAACACCTTGCTTCCAGACCGATTGAGATTCGAATTTGAACCGTGCCTGCTGGCCGCCAGCTTTAAATCTGCTGCCCACCATGCCCAACCGTCTGCCAAGCACGATCGCTACTTTTTGGATTTCATCCGCAGCGATGCGTCCCCTCTCATCCAGAACAAATTTAACAGACTTTCGCGCAAGCGAAGCCTCGTCACTTGCATTTAGACTCCACGGCACTGGATGAGTTCAGTTGCGTTCGCGATAACGCCGACGCAAAAATGTCATCGGGCAGTATTGCGTAAATGAACAGTCTTCGATTCGTTTCCAATATTTATTGCCCCCAACGATGACTCTCAGCCCCGCATCAGCACCTCTTCAATAAACCCAAACGCGAATAAGCCTCAGATCCTACGCGAACCGTAGACGACGCCCCGCTCGGTGTTGATGAAGGTGCGGGGATCGCAACCGCATCGGTAGAGTCGAGCCCTCTGCCGGCACGTGCGCCCCGAACCATATTGGGAAATCCTTCAGCGACCATCAGCAACGATCCAAAACTCACACTGGCCAGCCGTCTCGGTATTCACGCCGCAGAAACTTATTCGCGGCCGAATGATTTGTGAACTCGAATTTCTCGGAATCCCAAATCAGCTTCTTTTCGGTGAGATCGTCTCGCAATTCAGATCGCAGTGCGACGTTGCCTAGTAGAACCCCTTCGGTAAGCGGCCCAGCCCAGTCAAAACTGGAACCAGCTTTGGGGCCACCTTTGCAGGCCTCGATCCACTCCTCATGGTGACCAGGCGAGCGAGCCAAAACCTCTGGCGGTGTCCCATACGCTTTCCCTCGCTCATCTGGGAACATCCGCAACCACTATCCCAATCGGTCAGGATCACACCATCGTCGCCAACCAGCATTAACCCGTTGGCAGTCATGACATTCCCCTCCTTGAGAACCTCCGGACGTGGCGTCCGTAACCCGCCATCGTACCACCGCATATTCACAGGGGGTTGCTCACCGCGAGCGGCAAAGTGTAACGAAACCATCGAACCGAGCGGATACGTTTCCTGGTTCACGCGTGTCGAGACTGCTTCAACGCTGGATGGCGATTTCAATTTCAATGCTCGGTAGACCGGATCGAAAAAATGACATCCGATGTCACCCAACGCACCGGTTCCAAAGTCCAACCAGCCACGCCAATTGAATAACGCATACGATGGGTGTTACGGTCGCATCGAAGCCGGTCCAACCCACAAGTCCCAAGCCATGGTGTCGGGAACGGGAGGGCTGTCCGATGGGCATGAAACACCCTGCGGCCAATATTCGCCATGCAGCCCGCGCGAAGGTCGGTCGGTCGGTCCACACATGGGCTTCTCGAATCGGCCCAATTGCGTTGTCGATGACGAATGCTTGAATGATTCTTGTGTCCTTGTTCGCTTGTGCTTGATTCCCCATCTGCGTTGCCACGCCAGCCTCACGGGCTGCGTTCGCAAGTTCGCGAGCCTCCCAAATCGAATGCGTCAGTGGCTTCTCGCAATAGACATGTTTGCCGAGGCGAATCGCAGACATTGAAGCGTGAAAGTGATGGTGATCCGGCGTCAACACGACAACAGCATCAATTGCTGATTCCATTTCGGACAACATGACACGGTAGTCTTTGTATTGCTGCGCCTGCGGGAGTTGAGCAAACGATGCGGCCGCACGCTGCCAATCAACATCACACAGAGCGACGATATTCTGCGACTGCATCGCCCGGAGGTTGCTACCCGCTCGACCGCCCGCCCCAATAAAAGCCACATTCAACTTTTCATTTGCAGCATACGTCCGAGCCGAGCCCGATTTCAGAATCGTAAAAGTAGCGGCGAACGCACCCGCCGTGTTTAAGAACTTACGTCGATTGACCTTCGTTTTCATGATTAGACCTCCAGCCACTGCTCAGCGTGAAGCTTTCAAGCAATCCAAGTCATGGCAATTGACATGCCTCAACAAGACAGGCCATCGTGATCATGAGGAGACTTCCTCGAAAGTATTCTTTGCCAACTTGACTCAGATTTCCATGGAAGACATGGCCTCGGACTGAAGAGCCGGGAAACACTCACGCAGGTCAGCGTTCAGCAGGCACCTGCGATCTCCCTTGAGATGGTTCCAACACCTACTGCGGTCAGCGTTTTCGCAGAACGATTCGGCTAGCGTCTGGCAACCTATTTCTCTGACATCCGATGCAATTCGCCGATGCCAGCACCCCGACGCTAGAAAGCGGATCTTGGTCAAGCGAAGAAACGAATCCTGCACGGCAAAGAGCGTGTCGCTTCATCGACCCAAAACCTAACGCATTGCCCTTTCCGATTGAGTGCTGATCAGTCCAATCGAATTTTCAAAGCCTCACAATTTGAGGTGTGCAAATGGTTTTGAACTTTTTGCTTTTCTAGCACCGAATCTCTGATCCCCGTCTGCCGAAAGTCCTTTCTACCAGAATGCAGCACTTTTTCGGCCCCGGTCAACTCGCTGTAAAGCCACAGCACCTAGCTTGCCATTCCCGCCTGCTCCATTTCATAGCGAAGCATCGTTTTCCAAAAAAAAAGCCCACTACGAAACTGCGACTCGGTGCACATGGACAATAGAAAGAGGCAAGCAGTGTCAAAGGTCTTGCCTTCCATGCCGCTCCCAAAAAGCTGGAGCATCCGAGTAGATCACCGATCGCTCCAGAGCAGTCACGCAAGACACCGGCAGTAACCGGTAACCTAACCAAAGAAACTTCAGTCAATCCTTACCAATCGCCCGCATCCCCCGCTGCGGAGCAAATGGGGCACCTGTTGACGCCAGACCGTTCTGCACTCAAGTGGACCAGAATCGGGCTGCTTACGATCTATTACGGAATCGTTGCAGTCGTAGCCGTGGCGACATTGGGCATCCTGATTGTCTTGCTCGGGCCCTTTTTGGAATTCGCGCCGGCGATGATGCTCGGCCCCGTATTATTTCTCATTTGCGGTCTCGGCGGCGGTGTCGCGATAATCATTGGCCATTCAATGTGCCTCACGGTTCCGCGCGAAAGCGGGGGAAGACGTGATGCCCAAATCTCACTTGCAATGCTGGTTACTGCGTTCTTACTTGCGATGTTTGAGGAACTTTTTCTTACCGCATCCGCATCAATTGACGCTGGTGTGATGACATTGGTAGCAGCGAGCATGTTGTACTCGCTGCTCATGAACGCGATTTTATTCGCAAGCTATGCCTATTTTCTGCTCTTTCTTAAAAACGTAGCACTGTCTATTCAACGTCCGGATTTGAGTTCGAAGGCTTCCAATCTCTTGAGAAGAGTGATCGGAACCGCTGTCTTAACTTCATTAACTCAAAGTAGTTTTCTCGTCATGCCAATCACAGGGGCGGTGTTCCCTGCGTTGGTGGCCTTAGGCATCCTATGCATCGCAATTTCCATCACAGGCCTGTTTACCCTCGTGATGTACTCGAACTTCATCAGAACGATGGCACACGCGATTATGGTTGGCAACGCAGTTCCCCCTCGACCGGTGACCGGTGAGCGGTGGGCGGTGAGCGGTGAGCGGTGAGCGGTGGCCGGTGGGCGGTGGGCGGTGGGCGGTGGGCGGTGGGCGGTGGGCGGTGGGCGGTGGGCGGTGGGCGGTGGGCGGTGGACAATGCAG
>JAQWPZ010000116.1 GCA_029245125.1 Rubripirellula sp. | reverse complement strand
TTACCAACGGCGATGCTGTCACGATCGAAGCTTGGGTGAACCCCACTCTGCTTCGTGCGGGACAGGTCAGCTATGTCGTCGGAAAAGGGCGAACGGGATCACCCAAGTTTTCCCGTGACAACCAGAATTGGTCTTTGCGGGTGGTTGGTGCAAAGAATGAAGCGAAGTTGAGTTTTCTATTCGCAACAAAACTTTCAAAAGGCGAATCGCACTGGCACCGCTGGGATTCGCAGGATGGATTTCCTGTAAATTCAGGATGGCATCACATCGCCATCGCGTATCGTTTTGGTGAGCCAAAATCGATTCGTGGTTGGGTCAACGGCGAACCGACGCAAGGGAATTGGAGTTACGGCGGCGAAACCAAAGAGCGGCCGATTGTCGATAATGATGAGATTCGTGTTGGGAATGGCTTCATCGGAATGCTTGATGCGATTGCCATTCACCGTAATCTGCTTGATGACCATGTCATTGCGTCGCGTTTCAATCGTGTTGGTGAACCACGTGTTGTCAAACCTGCCCCTGAAGTGATGCCCGAATTGGCTGGTGTCCCCAAAGGGCAAGTGTTAGTGCAGTTATGCGAGGGACTGCCGGCTCACGATCGCTGGTTAAACAACGGCGAAGTTTGGCCGAAAGAGTCGGCACGCTGGGTCGGTGATGGATTCCTGTTGCCACGAATCCCATTGCAGTTCGACGCGTGGGGAATTCGGTCGAGTTGGAAGGGGCCCCTGCTGTTGCGGATGGTCGCCGACGTGCGGCTGCCACCTGGTAATCAACAATTCATGATGCGGGGGCGCGCGCTTGGTCGTTTGTGGATCGATGGCAAAGTTGTCGCACGAACGAAACCGATTACGAAACGTCCGCCTGATGGAGAAGAACCGGTTACGCCGATCGCCAAACCGCCAATCGAGGGTGCCCGCGTCCACGGTTATCACCAACAGGAAGTCTTTGGGGAGGCAACGATTCGACCGTCTGATTCTGGAACAGTACGAGTGGTTTTGGAACTTGTTGTTGGTGGAAATAAACACCGCACAGAGACGGGTGAGGTTTGTGTGGCGATGCTCGCCGAAGACGGGAAGTCGTACGAACTGCTTGGCAACGGGGCAAACCGAATCCCGTTAACAGATGCTGCGATTGAGCCGCTGCTGTCTTCGATTGAGGCATCGCTGGCAAAATATGACGATCAAAGACGCCGTCAGGCCTCCACCTCACAGGATGCTTTTTGGAATGACCGCCATGAGCTCGCGCGAGTGTGGGTGAATGAGAACTCTGTTTTGCAGCCGTCCAAAGGGTTGCATCCCATTGATGCATTCGTCGTTTCGAAAATTGAACAAGCAATCACTGATTCGTCTGCAGCGAATGCCCAGCAAGCTAAACAATACTACGAAAATGTGCTGCCGGTCCTTCGCGAGAATTGTTTCCGTTGTCATGGGGAAAAAGACAAAGGCAGTTTGAAGCTGAACTCCCATCGAGCGTCGCTTCAAGCGGGAGATTCAGGCAATGCCGCGGTTGTTCCTGGTGACCTGGAGGCGAGTGAGTTGATTGTACAAATCCGATCTGGTGATATGCCGCCCACCGACGGTGGTTTACCAAAACAGAAAATTGAATTGTTGGAACAATGGGTCCGAAGTGGTGCTGTGTGGCCCGCGCCACCGCTCACCCAGGCTGAGGTGACGTTGTCACCGGAGATCAGCGATGCAGCGTTTTTGCGGCGAATCTATCTCGATACGATCGGCGTTCCACCAGCCGAGGATGCCGCCAGGGCGTTCCTGGCTGATCAATCGCCAGGCAAACGCGACCGTCTGATCGAGACCCTGCTGGGGGATGAACGGTTCGCTGATGGGTGGATGAGCTTTTGGCTCGATCTGCTCGCGGAGAATCCAACGCTGATCAATGCTTCACTTAACAGTACTGGACCGTTCCGCTGGTTTCTGTACGACTCCCTGCGAGATCAAAAACCGCTCGATCGAATGGTGACGGAACTGATCCTGATGCGTGGTGGTGCCGCGGAAGGTGGGAGTGCAGGTTTCGGAATCGCCGCAGAAAATGACGCTCCCTTCGCCGCCAAGGGGCATATTCTTGCATCGGCCTTTCTGGGTATCGAAATGCAATGCGCGCGGTGCCATGATTCACCGTATCACGACACGACACAGCAAGACCTTTATTCGCTGGCGGCGATGTTGAGTCGTCAACCAGTGACCGTTCCCAAAACCAGTCGGGTGCCGGCCGCATTTTTCGAAAATCAAAGAATCCGACAGTCATTGATCCAAGTAACTCTAGCGGCCGATCAGGCTGTACCTGCTGAATGGCCATTTGCTTCGGTCACAGGGGTCTCTGATGGCGAGGGAATTAGTCGCCTGATGCAGAAGCCGACTGATACACGCGAGCGACTCGCCGCGTTGATAACCGCTCCGCAGAATGCACGTTTCTCTCGGGTCGTCGTTAACCGAGTTTGGAAGAAATTGATCGGTGCCGGCTTGGTGGAACCGGTTCATGACTGGGAAGGCCAGACCGCTAGTCACCCGCAGTTGCTTGATTGGTTGGCGAGTGAGTTGATCACGCACGACTATGATCTTCGTCACATTGTGCGATTGATTGCCTCTTCCAACACTTATCAGCGGTCGGCCGTTGGAAAGAATCTCGTGGCATCAGCTCCGCTGCGGTTCTTCAACGCACCTGAGCGACGCAGTTTGACAGCCGAACAGATTGTCGATTCGCTGCACTATGTCACAGGGCGGTCGATCGACGTGGAAGAATTGACGTTTGTGCATGACGGTCGTCGCGAACTTGGGGCACGCCAGACATTGGGTAAGCCGACACGGGCTTGGATGTTTGGTGATTTGAAGAACGAGCGTGATCGACCAAGTTTGTCGCTACCCAAGGCGCGGGCAGTCGTTGATGTGTTGGAAGCATTCGGATGGACCGGTGCGAGGCAAATGCCGATCACCGAGCGTGAATCCGATGCAAATGTTCTGCAGCCGAGTGTGCTTGCTAATGGTACCTTGTCCGTTGCAGTGACTAGGGCATCACATCAAAGCGAGATGGCGGATCTTGCCGTCGCAGCGGCGACACCGGGTGCATTGGTCGATGCTCTCTTTCTGCGATGTCTCAGTCGCCAACCCAAGTTGGCAGAACGAGAGTCATTTGCAAAATTGTTGTCGGTCGGATTCGAGTCACGGATTGTGCCCCCTGCGAGGCTCAAGCAGGTGGAGAAACTTCCACCGTTACCACAGGTGACATGGTTCAATCACGGCCGAGCGAAGGCCAACGAAATTCAGCTGGAATTGGAACGCCGCGTGAACGCTGGGCCGCCCCCTGACCCTCGATTGTCGACAGCGTGGCGGGCCGTTTATGAAGACGCGCTGTGGAGTCTGATCAATCATCGCGAATTTGTCTGGATGCCGTAATGAAGAGCGAGAAACCAACCATGACTTCCTCAGTATCGTTCAATCGCCGACAGATGTTGGCATTGGGTGGAGCAGTTGGTGGCGGCTTGGCATTGCCCCACTCAGCCCGCGGCGATGACAAGCGGATTGCAGGTCAGGCCGAGCATGTGGTTTCGATCTGGCTGGGAGGTGGGATGGGCCAGATCGATACATTCGATCCCAAACGAAAAGGTGACGCAACGAAAAAATTGGCCGGTGCCTACTATGACTCAATCGAAACGGCGGTTCCTGGGGTCCAGTTGTGCGAGCACCTACCGCAGCTCGCGCCCCTGATGGACCGAGTTACTGCTGTGCGAAGTGTCCATCATGAGATGATCGATGAACACGCTGCGGCGACCAATCGCATGCACACCGGACGGCCGATTAGTGGAACGATTACCTATCCGTCGCTGGGGTCGATCATTGCACACGAACGAGGTCCGGCTAACGAATCAGTTCCCAAGTATGTTCTGATCGGGTACCCAAATGTGACTCGGGGTCCTGGGTTTCTTGGTACACGTGACAGCTATTTGTATTTGACCGATACCAGCCAGGGACCAGCCGGTTTGACTCGGCCAGATGGGATTACACCGCAGCGGCAGACTCGGCGGAAAGAATTTTTGGATGCTTTGAAACGCAATGCTGACCCAACGATTGATCACCGGTTGCTTGATTACGATGCTGCCATCGAACAAAGTCTGAAATTGAGCGGTCCAGATTTCATGAGCGTCTTTGATCTCGATCGTGAGCCTGCCGATCTTCGTAACCGTTACGGCGGTGAATTTGGCCAGCGATGTCTGCTAAGCCGTCGATTGATTGAGCGTGGTGTGTCATTCATCGAAGTGTCGCACAATCTCAACTTTTTGAATGGGATTGGCTGGGACGTGCATAACGAAGGTATCTTGAATCAGTATCAGCTGATTCGTGAATTAGACACGGCGGTGGCGACGCTGCTCGCTGATCTCGAAGCAAAACGAATGCTGGAAAAGACGCTGGTTGTTATCACAACTGAATTTGGACGGCCCCCCGAATTCGACAGTGGTGGGGGGCGAGGTCATCAAGGAACAGCGTTCAGTTGCGTCCTCGCGGGTGGCGGCTTATCGCATTGTGGAGCCTGGGGCGAAACGGATGAAGTCGCTAAGAAAATCGTATCCAATCCAGTCAGTGTTCCGGATCTTTTCGCGACGATATGCGCCGCGGTTGGTGTCGATTACAAGAAAAATCTTTACGACGGTGATCGTCCTGTTCCCATCACAGATCGGGGCAATCCGATCACGAAATTGTTCACCTAGCGAACGCTAGGTCAGCACCGCCGACCCTCGCACGAGTTTGGTGCATTCCACACGCTGTGGATGAATAAAGCGTAAAAACGGAAACCAAGTCTCTGATGTTGGGCGGTGACCGCGCCAAGCCAGTGAGCTTGCAGGCGGGCACGAATAACGTGCATGAAGCATCGCGGAGAAAAGGGCGTCGCGAAATTGGGTAGAGACGGGTCGGCGGCGTTTTGAAGAATTCACGAAGTTTTCGTGCATCTCGATTGCCTGCGAGAGAATGGCGGACGTTTTCTGTGGGATTTCCCCGAAACTTTGCAATGCAAAGCTAGGCACGGTGGGGCGAGTGAATTAAGCTCGCTTCATCCCCATCGATCTCACGCGGCAGACGGGGGAACTAACAAGGATCCTTGTTCAGCTTTCTTCAAAGCAAACCGACAAGAGTGTACAAAAAGATGCCCCACGAAGACCTATCCGCACGCAACACAACGTATTCGGCTGTCGGGTGCTTTTTCAAGGTAGGTGGGGTCATTCTTGCGGTCATGATCTTGCTTGCTATGGTCCCAACTTGGCTATACGGGTTCAATTCCTATCATGAGAATCGAGATGGCATCTGGCCGCCACGGGCGCAGTCACTGATCCCACCGACGGCCACCGACATCACTTTGCATCGGGACTTTCTCGATTGCTTCGCGACTTACACGATCGTGGAGAATGACCTCAACGCATTCCTCAACGAGCGTTTCGCTGAGCAGGGTGAAGTGATTGACTCATATTCTGAAAGAACCCTTGCAAGTCCCATCGAAATTGGAAAGCCGACAGGCCGGCTTGGATTCATTGTGACCGCCGAGACTGTTACCTATCATTACTGCACAAGTAATGGGGCTGGTACGACCTACTATCACGACCCAGCCACCGGCTTGACTTACCAAGATTCGGCATACTGGTAGATCGGTTTTTTTTGCGGGAGGAATGGGGGACGCTGGCGTTTGGGTTCACTCGCTCGCATGGAAGCCTGGCCGGAGGCGTGGGGCCTAATAACCATCTGTACAAGAAGGGCCCTTAACGGCATTTCAATCAAGTCATGCCAAACCTCACCTGTAAAAGTGGTTCTGTTCGTTCAACGCCAAACGACCGGGGCCATTGTGAATGAGGTTGATCTCTTGACTGTTCTGAGGCAAGTTTTAGTGACGCAATCCAGGTCGTTCTTGCGCGACTTTCAGCGGGGCGTTGGAGAAACGGTCTGTAAAATCATCCTCGCCGAAGTGGCTGATTTTTGTGGGCCCAAGCGTGCTCCGTCAGGCAGCGGAGTACCAATGGTTGGCTCACAAAGCTGCAGTTTCAGCTAAATCTCGATTCAATTTGAATCAATCGTCGTCTGATTTGCTGCCAGTCTGATTTGCTGCCATCGCACACGGGCCTTGTTTGTTCGGTTCGTCGGCCGAGCATTTTTCCCGATTTTTCAAAATGTCTGTCTGGAATCTGTCGGTGGTGTACTTGGTACAAGGAGATCGATAGATGGACGAAACGCCCCTGATTCAACAGTACATGCAGCTTCGCAGCGAATTCATGGGGTATCTGTACGCCATGACTCGGGACGCGGAGCTGGCTGAAGAGGTCTATCAGAATGCTGCGGTTGTGGTGATTCAAAAAGCGGATCAGTCGGAAACGATCCACAACTTTCGAGCCTGGGCAAAGGAGGTTGTGCGTCGGCAGGCGCTTCATGCCATTCGCGCGAGAGAAGCTTCGGCGAAATATGGTCGAGCGATGGCTCCTGAACTTCTGGAGGCGGTTTCCGAAGCATTTATGCACGATACCTCGGAGGATTCCGTTGTCCGCGATGAGGCGGGCGCGCTTCGGAAGTGCCTTGACGGACTACCGGAAGAGAAACGCGAGCTGGTGGCATTGCGATATGAGTGCAGCTCGAGTTTTGACGAAATCTCTCAGCATACGGGCTCGACTCCGGTTGCTGTGCAACGTGCTCTCAGTCGGATCCGGAAATTGCTGCACGGGTGCGTTCAGCGACGAATGCAGTTGGAGGAGACAGCGTCATGAAAGACGAACCGAAGAGCCAGGGTGAGAAGAGCCAGGGTGACATTGAGAACCTGATTGTCGGACATTTTGACGGCACCTTGATTGAGGAGCAGGAAAAAAAGCTCGCGGACGTGTTAGCCACATCTGCAGAGGCGAAGCAAATGTTTGTTTCGTACATGCGATTGGAGGGACGCCTGCATTCGCTCGGTCGTGATGGTTTCCTTCGCGACCCTATCGCTGAACCGATCAGCGAGCCAGAACGGCCCGCACCACCATCAACAGATACCGAGCCACTCGTTTTGAACGGTCGCCCGCGTCTGCGAATTTTTGCTGCATCAACGTCATTGGCGGTTTGTGCTGTCGTGATTCTGATGTTGCTGTCAGGCGTTCTGTGGCCATCCTCTGTTAGCGCCAGCAGTGTATTACGGAAGGCGCAGCAGGCCGCAGAGGAGCTGATTGATCGCACTTACCGCGTAACCGTTTCGGGGTCGAGAGCGAGCTTTCAGACGCAAGAACTCACAATCAATGTGCGAGGTGGAGGCCGGTATGTGGTACAGCCTGTTGGCGGTGCCTATGTGATGGGAAACGACGGGACAGACTTTTGGGTGACCCGAAAAAACGGACCTGTTTTTGTGACAAGCGATTATCGATCGCTTGATCCGGAGCTGCAAAGGAAGATTCCTAACAAGAGATTGTTGGAAGTTGCCGCTTCTTCAGATGGCCCTTTGTTAATGGGGATGCCTGATTTGCTTTCGTTGATCCAACGCAAGTACGACTTGGAACTCGTTGAATCGGCTGCCAGCAAAGAGCATCACATTCGAGCGACTGTGAAGTCAGGTAGGCGGAATGGTCGAGAGGCAATTGACCTTTGGTCGGACGTCGATAGTGGGGTCCCGCTTCGAGCCGAAGTGCGCTGGGCAAACGGCAGGCAGACGCGATTTGAACTTGTCGAATATGTGAAGTTGTCTGAGCAGTGGTATCACTATTCGGAGCATGCACCCGGAAGAAAGGTCGAGCGTATTCATGCGTCGATCCAATGATGACAATGTCGTCAAGACTATCGCTGTTTTGTGCTAGCGATGCACTTGGTACACAACGCCAGAAATTAACCATCTCACCTTGAGGTCCGATCTTGAAAAAAATATATCTTCTCTGCTTTGCGATCTTAACAGCGTCATCACTTTCTGTTGTGAGCTCAAACGATGCGATTAAGAAAAAAACTTTAGAACTTTACCCGCAAGCCGATGTCGATGGAAATGGAGTCCTTTCTGATGCAGAGGAGGCTGCACTTAGCCGGCGAGCTTTGAAACGATTCCCTCAAGCCGACAAGGATGGTGATGGCATCCTCTCCAATGCGGAAAAGCAGACGCTGCTTCGAATGGCGGCGAATCAAAAGAAGCAGAACCCAGTCGACCCCAAACCGGCAAGCGCAGAGGTGAGTAAGACGCCGAGTTTTTCGAACGTCAAATACGGTGAACACGAGCGGCACGTCTTTGATATCTGGCTGGCGGATTCATCCAAGCCAACTCCTTTGGCGATTTACATTCATGGTGGCGGGTTCAAATCGGGCAGCAAAGAGAGGCTGAAGCCGAGCGACCTTTCGCAACTGCTGGAGGCGGGGATCTCTGTTGCCGCGATCAACTATCGTTACGTTGCAATCGCCCCATTGCCTGCAGCCCATCACGATGCACGGCAGGCTTTGCAGTTCATTCGCGCCAAAGCAACGGAGTGGAATATCAACAAGGACAGAGTTGCCGCATTCGGTGGTTCAGCAGGCGCGCAGATCTGCATGTGGTTGGCCTTCACCGACGAGATGGCAAATCCTGAAAGCACGAATCCGATCGAGAGGGAGTCGACTCGGCTGACCTGCGTCGCAACGACTGGAGGCCAAACAACCAATGATCTTGATTTTTATCGAAACAAACTCAGCCGCCTGTTGGGAGATGAGCAAAAGATTGAGTCGCTCACACGCTCCCGAGGAAAAGAAAGCGATCCAGAAAAGGTCCGCATTGCGATGTGGGGTGCCGAGACATTGGAGGAAGCGAACGAAAACGCCAGCCAATGTTCTGCTCTATCGATCATCTCTGCTGACGATCCCCCCATTTTCATGAGCTACGGAATGTCGCCAACTGCCAAGCCACCGAGCGATCCCAAAAAGGTGCGAGGCTGGATCATTCATCACGTGAACTTTGGGATCGCACTCAAAGAGAAAACGGATGAGCTCAACGTTGAAGCCCATTTGAAATATCCCGGCGCGGCACCCCGCTACGAGTCACTTGCCGATTTTTTTCAGGCCAAACTGTTGGAGGAACCTCGCACGCCGTAGCTGCCAATCACCCGGTCATTAGCGACAGACAATCCCCCAGAAATCTAATTCTGACAATCCGTTTGAATCATGAAGAAAGCCATCGCCGGAATCTTTTTGTGCGGTCTTGCCGTGCTCTCAACCGCAGCATCCCCAGCCGAATCACCGATTCGTCGGGGTCCTCGTCCTGTTAAGCCGGGCGCGTACGGTGTTGGTCGGCAAATTCCCGATCTTGTGTTAACGGATATCGCTGGAACGAAGCACAAGCTAAGCGACTTTTCGGATCGAAAAGCCGTTGTCTTGGCGATGACCGGGACTGGTTGCCCTTTGTGTTTAAAGTACGCCCCGTCGTTGGCGATGATCGAACGGAGGTATCGGGACGAAGAGATCGCGTTTGTCTTCATCAATCCTAATGAATCCGAGAGCATTGAACGTGTACAAGACGCCGTGGATACACACCGATTGCAAGGTCCATATGTGCGTGACGAACAGATGATTCTGCCCCGCGTCTTAGGGGCTGAAACGACGACCGAGGTTTTTGTCTTGGATCGGGCCAGAACGTTGATCTATCGCGGAGCTGTCGATGATCAGTATGGATTTGGGTACGCCTTGGAAATGCCTCGAAACAGCTTTCTAACGAACGCACTCGATGCCGTGCTTGAGGGCAAAACGCCGGAAACACAGGCTACAAGTTCGCCCGGTTGTGAGTTGTTTTACGAGAATGCGATCGAAACTGATGCGGCGGTGACGTACCACAATCGAATCTCGCGAATCATTCAAGCGAACTGTATCGATTGTCATCGTGACAGCGGACTCGCACCGATCCCGTTGGAGAATTACGAGCAAGTCAAGGACTACGCAGGCATGATTCGCAGCGTGATCCAACGCGGAATTATGCCGCCCTGGTTTGCGGCACCCATGACAACGAACAAGCAGGCGGAGCCGCACTCACTTCATTGGTCGAATGACCGCTCTCTGTCGGTCCAGGAAAAGAATGATCTATTCGCTTGGGTCGATTCGGGAGCGCCAGAGGGCGATCCTGCAGATGCGCCCTTGCCAAAGTCTTTTTCAGGTGACTGGTTGATCGGGGAGCCAGATGCAGTATTTGAGTTCCCCAAGCCGCTTCCCGTTCAAGCAACGGGCGCCATGCCGTACAAGTATGTCACCGTTGAAACGGACTTGTTGGAAGATAAGTGGGTTCAGGCCATCGAAGTCAGGCCTGGTAAGGTCGAAGTTGTGCATCACGTCATCGTATCGTTGCAAAATGACCAGAAGGTAAATCAGGTGCGTAACGGATTGTGGGCAGGATACGCGCCGGGGAACAGCACCTATGTGTATCCAAGCGGTTACGCAAGGCGTTTGCCCCAAGGCGCGAAGTTGCGATTTCAAATGCACTACACGCCGAATGGAACTGCTACCGAAGATCGGACTCGCATTGGTCTCATTTACGCAAAGGAACCGCCCCGACATGAAGTCGAAATGATTGGGATCGCGAACAGACGCCTCAGGATTCCCCCTGGAGCCGAGAACCACCAGGTGGTTGCATCGCTTCGTCTACCGTATGACGTTCAGATTCTAGGGTTCCTGCCTCATATGCACCTGCGAGGGAAAGCAGCTCGCTATGAAATGCTGACAGCTGGTGGAACAGAAATATTGCTGGATATTCCACACTATGATTTTAATTGGCAATTGTTCTATCGGCTCGCAGAGCCTCAAGTCTTGCGGCAGGGAGAAACGATTCGGTTTACAGGTTGGTTCGACAACAGCGAAAATAATCCAGCGAATCCCGATCCCGGTAAAGCCGTTCGCTGGGGGAAGCAAACCGAGGACGAAATGCATCTCGGCTATGTCGAGTATGTTATTCCCGACGCGAAGCCAGAAGTTGGTCAGAGCGAGTCCGTTGACGCCGGCTCACTGGGCTTTGGTGGGAAGGCCATCCGACCTGCCTCGCTCGTGAAGACATTGCGTCAACTCGACCAAAACAAAGATGGTAAACTGGAAGGATCGGAAGTTCCGACGAAGTACCAACGAGTATTTGAATTGCTTGACGCGGATGACGCGGATGACGACGGAGTCCTGACGACGAAGGAAGTCACTGCAGCAATTCGTCGAATGCGGAAATGACGAAGCGGAAATGACGAAGCGGAAACGACTGTCAAGCAAAGGGCGTTCCCGTCTGACGGCTACTCGCGAAAAGATAATGATTTCACCGTCTTTGAAATGAAGCTCACCCCCGTCGAACCTCGTTTCTCTATTCGGCGAGCGATACTCGTTAAGCGTGATTGTCCGTGATAGCTAAAAGATTTGACGTCTTCAGTTGAAACTCAAAAGCAGCCTGCATCTCATGCTCAGAAACGATCGTTGTTTTTTTTTCACCGTGCTCGCAATGCTTGGTGTCTTCTGGGATGCGGTCGGTGCAGAGACTGTAACGCTCGCCCCCCACACGTTCACGATTCCCGAGGGGTATGAACTGAAGCGTGTGGCAGCGCCGCCATTGGTGCAGCGTCCAATTCACATGTGCTTTGATGGTCAGGGTGTGCTCTACGTCACGGACAGTTCTGGTAACACCGACAAGGCGCCGGTTCAACTCAAGGATCCGCAGCATCGCGTGTTGAGGTTGGTCGATCGTGATGGTGATGGAACGTTTGATGATTCAACGGTGTTCGCCGACAACTTGTCTCTCCCGGAAGGGATTCTCGTTCACGACGGTGCGATTTACATCGGAGCCCCGCCCTACATCTGGAAACTCAGTGATACAGATGGTGACCATGTGGCGGACGAACGAACCATCTGGTTCGATGGTGGATCGATCGAAAATTGCGGCAACGACATGCACGGGCCTTATCTCGCACCGGATGGATTCTTTTACTGGTGTAAAGGTGCGTTTGCTCCTCAGGAACACGAGTTGACTAACGGTCGAACACAAACCACACGAGCGGCGCATATCTATCGATCCCGACCTGACGGAAGCCAACTGGAAAGGGTCATCACTGGTGGAATGAACAATCCCGTTGGCTTGGCATTCAGCGACGCGGGCGAACGGTTTCTCAGCGGGACGTTCTTCGATCTCTCAAAACCCGGAAGCCGAGATGGGATTTTGCACGCGATCTATGGAGGTATGTACGGCAGAAAGAACGAACGCGTGCTAGATCCGCATCCTAACACGGGTGGTTTATTGCCCATCTTGGCTCAACTAGGTCCAGCTGCACCTTCGGGCATCGTGATGCCGCGACATCAGGCATCAGGTTTGAAGGGCGATCTGGTCTGCACCGAATTCAATACCCGGCGTCTTTCAAGACATCGGTTGTCCAAGTCGGGTTCTTCCCAATCTGCCGTGACAAGCACTTTCTTAGAAAGCGATCAAACCGATTTCCATCCGACCGATGTGCTTGAAGATGCCGATGGCAGCCTGTTGGTTGCCGATACCGGCAGTTGGTACATGATCTGTTGTCCAACCTCAAAGATTGCCAAGCCCGATGTGCTGGGAGCGATTTATCGGATTGAGAAGAAGCGTTCTAAGACGCACGATGATCCGCGTGGACTGAAGTTGGACTGGAACCATCCTCGAGTCGACTGGCTTTCCGATCAGCGGCCGGCGGTCGTCAAGCGGGCCATCGACAGTCTCGCCAACGCGAGCAATATCGATGCCTTGTGTTCGTCGTCCGCTCGTCTTCCGGCGGTTTGGACATTGCATCGTATTCCTAGTCAGCGAGCTCGGACTGCGGTTCGAGAGTTCCTGCTTGATGAAGATCTTGATGTGCGTGTGGCGGCGGTCCACAGCATCGCACTGTGGCGCGACAAAGATGCTTTGACGCCTCTTATTCAAGTTCTTTCACAGGACGATCCGCTGTTGCGTCGCTTGGCTGCGATGGCGCTTGGCAGGATTGGGGACAGCGAAGCGGCGGGGCCTTTGCTGCAGACCTATTCGAACGAGATGGATCCGTTCCTGAGTCATGCAATCGTTTATGCACTCTATGAAATGGGGGACATGCGAAGCGTGCCCGACAGTCATCCGCTGGGCAAACAAGTGCATCTCATGCGGAAGGCTGACCGACGGAACGTTCGGGCAGACGCCTATCCAGAGATTCTGCCCGTGCGATGGCAGAAGCCGAACGCAGAGGAGCTCGCCCAGCAGGAACGCCGACTTAATGAGCTTGCGGCGTTCTTGCCAAATGGCGACGCGGAGCGAGGCAAGAAATTGTTTGACAACCAAGACAAGTCAAAGTGCGTTACCTGTCATCTCAAGGGTGAGAAGGGCGTTCGCTTAGGCCCTGATCTCACTTGGATTGGCGCGATACGAAGCGAGCGGGACTTGTTGGAGGCGATTGTTTATCCCAGTGCGTCGATTGCTCGGTATCACGAAGTGGTGAACGTCCTGACGAACGATGGCAGATCGGTATCCGGACTTCTAGTGAAGGAGACTGTCGACAAGATGTTTCTCTCGTCGGCTGCAGGTGTCGTGCAATCGGTAGCGTTTCGGGAAATCGAAAGGGCAAGATACTCGAATGTCTCTTTGATGCCTGATGGGCTGGATCAACTTTTGAAACCGGAAGAGATCGCGGACCTCGTGGTTTATTTGAAGCAGTCGAAGCCACCCGAAGGAGCATTAGAGGTCGATTAAGCAACCTTGAGTTCAATGGACGAACAGGAGATCATTCCAACGAAGGAACAGACCAGTCAACCTAAAGGAACGACGAGCATTCAAGACGGCATTCGCACCCATAAAATCAGCGACGAGGATTTGCGAAAGATCAAAATTCAGGCGGGCAATGATTCGGTGAAGAACGATGAGTTACTCAAAGGCGTATTGAATTACCTGAACGAGTCAAGCGTGTCCAAGCTGAGGAAAACTGCTGGCAAGCGTCCTTACATTGCGGTGGTAATCGCTGCCCAAAACCGAGCGAGTCGAGACATCGCCAGCGTTTCCACGATCTGTCCCGGAACATTGCCCCAAGGCGCAGATGGGATTCATTTCAGTTCAGAGGGCTATGTCACGCTCGGGAAATTCACCGCTTCAGCGGTGGAAGAGTCAAGCAAGTGATGCCGTCATCGTTTCGAGCGTCTTACTCAGTTCAACGATCGCAGCATTGCCATTTACCAGACATTCTGGTTTCCACTGGTAGAAAAGATTTTCAGGGGCACCCCTGGAAAACGACAGAGTCGCGTTACGCGACAAAATGAGCCGTTAGAATCGTGATTGCAACACGAAGGAGTGAAAGTATTTCTCAAATATCCAGAAGCTCAGTTGCCTTCCGAGGGCGATGTCGCTTTCTTGTTACACCACTTGAGAAAATAACACTTCGGCCTGTGCGGCGATGGCAGACAATGCGCACCACGAGCAGCCGAGCGTGAAGAGAGAACGAAACTCATTGAGAGCAACATGAAGATGATGAGAATTGCAGTACTTCTAATCGCAGTCGCGCTCGCCCCGATTGCCACCTCTGCGGCGGAACACCAGCGCGGTCAGTCAAACGCCAGTTCGGCACAGACCTTGCCGAACATTCTGTTCATCGTTTCCGATGATCATGGTTGGGGTGATTTGCCGTCGAATTGGGATCAGACCGAGGTGCGACTTCCCGCGCTGGAATCTCTGGCCGCTCAAGGCGTGCGGTTTCCGAACTACCATACCGTTCCGCTCTGCGGGCCATCGCGGGCCTGTATGTTTACCGGTCAATACTCGACGGAAAATGGCATGTGGCGAGGCCCAGGCGAACAGCCTCTCGGATCGCGGGGATATCGGGGTATCAAACGCGACGTAAAAATGCTTTCGGAGCATCTCTCCGAAGCCGGCTACAAAACGGGAGCCTTCGGTAAGTGGCACATGGGCTCGCTGGTCGGAGAAGTTCCCAGCGACCGGGGGTTCGACGAATTTCGCGGGTTTCTCCGAGGAGCCCATCCGTATTGGATCACCGAAGCAAGATCCAAGTTCATGCACAATCGCCAGCTGGATCGCACCTCCAAAGGTCACGCGACTGAGCTGTTCACCACTTGGGCTGAGGAGTTTATTCGTGAGAGCGCCGCCAAAGATTCTCCTTTCTTCTGCTACCTCGCTTACAACGCCGTGCACGGTCCGCTTCGCATCGACGAATCGAAGCCTGCGTCGGCGCCCGAAGCGTGGGTGAAAAAGGCCCTCGACCGAGGAGTTAGTTTTCTGCGCAGCGACTATGTCGCCATTCTCGAGCACATGGATCACAATATTGGCCGTTTGGTTGACTTGTTGAATGAACTGGATGTCGCGGAGAATACTCTGATTGTTTTCGTCAGTGACAACGGAGGCTGCACCATGGAAGACGGCGCCGCTGGTGGTAGGTTTCCCGGCAACAATGGACCGCTGCGAGGAGGTAAGGCGACGACGTACCAGGGCGGGCTGAACGTACCATTCCTGATGAATTGGAAAGGCACACTCCCTCAAGGCATGATCTCGGAGGATCAGGTCATGCATTGCGACATCTTTGCCACCTTGTTGGATGCTGCGACGATCCCTGTTCCAGACATGAATGGAAAGAACCCAGTTCGCGGGATGTCTCTGATGCCGCACGTGCTTTCGGCCGGGAAGAAAACTCTCCCCGAACGTACGATGATCTTTGAGCTGTGGGGCAACATCGGACTGCGAAAGGGGAACTACAAACTGTGGAGCGATATCGGGAGGGAGCACTCCCCGGATTGGGATGCCCTAACAGCCGAACTGAAGCACACCGACCTTGCTCTGTTCGACCTCAGTAAAGACGTTGCCGAGAAAAATGACTTGAGAATTGAACTCCCTGAGGTTTACAGTTCGCTCAAGACAGAACTGATCGAACATCTTGCCAACATCAATACGGAGTATCCTGGTGGAGATAGTTCGAGGGTTCAAGAAATCGAGAAGTCCGAACCTAAGAAAACGATTCCTAGCCCCACGCCGAAGCGTCCATCGCCGGATCAGTTCTTCAAGAATCGAGATCGGAATGGAGACGGAGTGATCACGCTGGATGAATTCATTGGCAACCCGAAGAATCGCAATGTTCCTGTTTTGACCAAGCGGTTCAAAACGATCGATTCCAATGGTGACGGTAAGTTGAAGTTGGATGAATTAAGAGCTCAGAAAAAATGAAGACTCGGAGTTTTATGATCAGCGGCGCGTTCCCTGTGTGCAAGCGGTTGGGTTTTCCAATCGTCGCTAGTTTGATTTGTGTCTTGCTATTCTCACGCGACGCTGGTGCAGACAACTCGGGCGCTGATGCCGATCCCACGAATGACCAATGGGAGTTCTTAGACAACGGAACCATCCGCATTGGTGTCGATAAGTTGCGAGGCGGTTGCATCGGATTCTTCGGGGAATCGAAGACCGAACGCAATGTGCTGAACCACTATGACCACGGGCGTTTCATCCAGCAGTCCTATTATGGAGATCCCGACGCATCCGACTGGAATGGAAAACCGTGGCGGTACAACCCGATTCAGGGTGGCAGTTGGCGCGGAAAAGATGCACGCGTTCTCGATTTCAGCATCGATGTTGACTCAGGGCTGTACGCAAAGGTCGAACCACGGCACTGGGCGAATGGAAAGGCCTGTCCCGAAGCCATCATGGAGCAGTGGATCACACTCGACGGTCCAATCGCAAAAGTGCGCTGCAGGATGACGTACACGGGTGAAGATCATGACCAGGCACGGCATCAAGAGATGCCCGCCGTCTTTGTCGATGCTGTGCTTAAACATCTCGTTTATGTTCAACAGGAGAAACTGATTCGGCGGGTGCCGGGATGGCCTAACGAATCTGGCAGCACTTCCGAAGACTGGGTCGCCTATGTGGATGACAAGGATTGGGGCCTTGGCATCCTGACGCCTGGGACATCGGAGTTCACTTGCTATCGGCACAAAGGTAATGGGGAATCGGGCCCGCGCGGTTCGGCGTGCTCTTATGTCGCGCCGATCCGGACACTTCGTCTTCAAGGCGGACAAGTCGTCGAGTACGAGTTCTATCTAACACTGGGATCACTCAAAGAGATTCGACGCCGGTTTACCACGCTGCAACAAGAGAATCAGGAAGCCGCGAACGCTGAAGAAGACCGGCCCAACATCCGGTAATCAGTCTCGATATGACTGCCTCGGCTCTTGCAGCGGCGGGAGTTAGCGACCGAGCCGGACTCGATGGCGTCGATCTCATTCCCTCTATTGCCGGTAAAGATGCGAAGCCAACTGAACGAGATCTTTTCTGGAGATTTTGGAACCAGGCAGCGATCCGTAGTGGAGACTGGAAGTACATCATGACGGGCAGTGGCCGTGAGCTGCTGTTCAACTTGCGCCGCGACAAAGAAGAGCGATATAACGTTCTGACTGAACAACGGAAAAAATCGGTTGCGATGCGATCAAAACTGATTCATTGGTCCAATCAGTTGAGTCCTTCCGGATTGCCTTCAGATCCGCCCAATGGTCAGGAGACGCGTTGGTACGGGCACTACTTCCAGCCCTCCGATCAGGTTCCCTTTATAGAAGCCCCGTGAGTCGAATCGATTCGCTGAGTTGAGTCCGCGAGTGACCTGCTGGCGTTGAAGTTCAAGCTGACGATCGACAACGATGCCCGCTTGGAGATAGAAAAGAGCAAAGCAGATCGTTGCATAAAGCGATTATCCTAGATTTGATCACGCTGGCGAGTGCGAAGACCGCCGGGTAAGTCACCGAATCGAGATGGATCTGCCGTCGAACGATCGCATCCCGCGTTACTGAATCTTCCCAATGAAAGTACTGATTAGCCGATTCTTTGTTTTGACCTTCCTCTTGAGTGGTATGGCGATAGCCGATGACTGGCCTCAGTTTCGTGGCTTAGCCGGTTTGGGGATCGCAACTGAAGGCAAACCCGTGCCGCAGACTTGGTCGCCGACCAAGAATCTCGCCTGGAAAAAAAAACTCCCAGGCCCTGGAGCATCAAGTCCGATTATCGTTGGCGGAAAAGTTTTCGTGACCTGCTATTCGGGATATGGGGTGACTCGAGAGCGTGAGAGTGAGATCGAAGATCTCGTCAGGCATCTGGTTTGTGTTGACTTGAAGACAGGCGATGTCGTTTGGCAAAGAGACATCCATGCTTCTTTGCCTGAAGACTCATACTATGACACCGGTGTTTCGTCGCACGGTTACGCTTCGCACACGCCGTGCTCCGACGGAACGAACGTGTATTGCTTCTTTGGCAAAGGCGGCGTGTTCGCATTCGATGTTGACGGCAACGAATTGTGGCAGGCTGGCGTGGGAAAAGAATCCGATCCACCGAAATGGGGCTCCTCCTCAAGTCCCATTTTGCACAATGGAATCCTGGTCATCACTGCGGCAGCTGAAAGCCAGTCGATCATTGGCTTCGATAAGGCAACAGGACAGAAGCTTTGGCAACAGGAGGCTACCGGTCTGGACGGAATGTGGGGTACTCCCAGCTTGGTCAGGGTCGACGATAGCCGCCGGGATCTTGTCATGCTTGTTCCTGGCGAGCTTTGGGGGTTAGATCCCGATAGTGGCAAGTTGCGCTGGCACGCTCGGGCAACCAGTTCTCGACAAGCCTACACCAGCATCATTTCGCACGGGCCAAGGGTCTTCGCCTTTTCAGGTCAGGGCGGTGGTAGCATCGCACTTGATGTGGGGGGAAGCGGGGAGGTCAGCGATACCAATACGTGTTGGACGAGTACCGTCAATGCAATCTACGCGTCACCTGTGTATCACAAGTCGATGCTATATGTCTTTTCTCGGGGCACCTTGTCGGTTGTCGATGCGGAGAACGGGCGTCGGCTGAATCAAGTTCGTTTGAAGGGAGCGAAGATTACTGGCAACGCGCGCTTTGGCTCTCTTGACTATGCATCTCCTGTCATTGTCGGGGACTATCTGTTTTATCTGAATGCAAGTGGGCAAATGTACGTGTTCCGTCTTGGGAAAGAACTTGAGCAACTCGCTGTCAACACAACCACAACTGAAAAAGAAATCTTCTGGGGTTCGCCAGCGGTAAGCGACGGCACGATCGTACTGCGAAGCTCCAAGCATCTCTATTGTGTTTCAGTTGCGGGGCAAGCCTTCGATCAAGATGACCCCCAGGTGAGCAGCGTTGAAAAAACTGAGCCAAGGCCTTTCGCCGAAATAACACGTGGTCGGCAGCGTTCTCTTGGATACAACGGGCGTCAGCAAGGTAATGACGAGAACCCAACCAATGAGACACGTCCGGATCGACCTCGACGGCCAGAATCTGCTGCCCGATGAGGCATAGCATCCGAGAATGTTGGCATTGTGTTGGTACTCGAAGGCGACGGGCAATGTGTACTGCAACACTACGACTGTTACGGCAGCAGGCCGACACAACTCGGTGGGTGTAGCAACGGGGCCGCCGCCATTGCCAACAGTAGACGGTATTGCCAACAGCAGACGGTATTGCCAGCAGCAGTCACCATTGCCAACAGTAGAATCTGGTAAAATCCGCCGATTGGCTGACAGTCGGATCGCGTAGCAAGAGTTGTCAAGACTTCCGGCGACTCTTGAACACTGGTGCCCTTGACGAGTTTCTTTGGACACATTTGCAGTCTGAACAAGAGTGATGTCAAGTGACGAAGCAAGGTAACTCGTCAATCACACTTCGGTTCAGCTATGATGCATCCAATCTTCCGCCGATACCCACTGGCTGTTCCAGAATGAATCGAATAATCCGATCTGCCGCCGTTGTGTTTGTATTGATCTTTGCGTTGACGTTGACGTCGTCGCGGGTGCACGCTGATGTGACACTTCCAACGATCTTCTCTAGCAACATGGTGCTGCAACGTGACTTGCCGGTGCCGATTTGGGGAACGGCCGATCCGGCTGAAGAAGTCACGGTGAAGTTTGCGGGCCAGTCCAAGCAGGTAAAGGCAGGATCCGACGGCAAGTGGATGGTTCGGTTGGATCCGCTCGCCACCGCTCAACAAGAACAGACGTTGCTTGTTGAGGGAAAGAACAGGTTGGAACTTGCTGGTGTACTAGTTGGCGAAGTTTGGTTGTGCAGTGGGCAATCGAATATGGCCGATTCGTTTAGTTCGGCGAAGAACCGATTTATCGAACCAGAGTACTTTGACAAAGGCTTGACCCGGATGCGGGTTTCGACTCGTCACGGTTGGACGGGGATCGACGAAAGAACACAACGAACGATTTCCCGCGTCGGATTCTATTTTGGCGAAAAACTGTACCGAGAACTGGATGTCCCAGTTGGTTTGATCCTGCGTTACAACTCCGGGACACCGATTCAGGCGTGGATTCCGCAAGCCGATTCAGAGGTCATCCGAAAACAGCTCGGCATCCCGGAAGGCTGGAATGACGTACAGGAAAACCGTAACCCAGGCGTTCAGTTTGCCGACAAGATTGAACCGATCGTACCAGTTTGTTTTCGAGGTGTGATTTGGTACCAGGGCGAGCGAAATGCCAAAGCCCAGACGGGTTATGAGTATCGGGAACTCCTGCCCTTCATGATCGAAAATTGGCGGCAGCTATTTGCTGATCGCAGCGGTTTGCCAGAACGCAAGTTTCCCTTTTACTATGTCCAAGTGCCAACTCAGGACGCCACCGGCGAGTGGCCTTGGTTGCGAGATTCCATGCGACGCGCACTGGCGACCATGCAAAATACCGGCATGGCGGTCTTCTATGATCACGGCCCGAGTCTGCATCCGCATGAAAAGCAGTATGCGGGACAGCGGTTGGCTCTGTGGGCACTCGCCAAAGACTACGGCAGGACAAAGCTGCAATACTCCGGTCCCTTGCTGGAACGCGTCGAATATCGTGGAAGCACAGCTGAACTAACTTTCCGCCATGTTGCTGATGGACTGAGCAATCCACTCGGTGACGGCTCCAACCTTGCGTTCTTTGAAATCGCTGGTGCAGACGGTAACTACGTGTCGGCGAATGCAAAGATTGTTGGTGACCAGGTGCATGTGACCAGTCCCCGGGTCAGCGATCCGAAGTACGTGCGGTATCTCTTTCGCAAGCAAGAAGCTGATCCCGCTATCAGTCTTGTCAATTCAGCAGGCTTGCCTGCGTCGAGCTTCATGACGGATGACTTCAAGCCGGCGCGAGAACCAATCACGCAGCAGTCGGCCAGGAGAGAATTGACCGAATCTGAATTGGCGAAACGGAAAGCAAGTCGACTTGCAAAACGCGCTGCACAGCAGGGATCATCAGACAAGCCATCGCCTGCCGTCCCGATGAAGACAGAAGATGCGGGTGCGTTGAAGGAAGCAAACGGACTCGCGCCAGAAGTCGTCGATCTATCGTCCGAAGATGTTTCGTATGCCAGAGAGCAGCAGCTGCCAGATCTCAAGCAACCGTTTTTTGACGTTGCACCGGAAGACATGGCCGACGGAATCGAAGTCGGTGAACTTGGGAGTGATAGTGGCAACAAAATGATGGTCCTGGCATTTGCCCGAGAAGTTGCCGCTGGCCAGCACGGTGAAGTCGACAGTCTGTTGATTCACCATGATGGCAGATTGATTTTTGAATCTTACTATCGACGTGGGCGAGCCAATTATCCCCATTACCAAATGTCGATCACCAAGTCCTACACGGCATTGGCGATGGGACGCGCTATTCAATTGGGGTATCTGAAGATGTCCGACTTGGATCGCCCCGTGCTCGATTTTCTGACGGATATCGATCGCAGCAAAATTGCCGCGGGTTGTGACACGATCACAGTGAATGATGCGTTGAATATGCACTCAGGAATTCGCGTTGACAAAGCAACGGTTGCGAGACTTCGTAAAACGCTGGACCTGTTGAATGGCCAAGGCCAGATCCAGGCTTATTTCGAAAACACGGCGCCCATCACGAAGGATTCCAAGCAGTACAAGTACCAGTCATCCGACCCGTCAATCGTGATGCAGGTGATTGAAACCGTCGTGCCTGGAACAGCTCGGGAATTCATCAATCAGGAATTGCTAGGGCCCTTGGGGATTTCGAATTTTGGATGGCAGGATGACGTCAGTGGATTGCCGAAATCTGCTGCTGGAAGCAGCATCCGATCTCGCGACATGATCAAGTGGGGAATGCTGATCCAGAGCGATGGAATGTGGGATGGCGAGCAATTGGTTCCCGCTGCCTTCGTCGAAAAAGCAACCTCCCGAATCCACACCAATCCACAAGACACCTCTTACGGCTATTTTTGGTGGCGGAACAATGTCGACCTTGAGGGAAAGACATATGACATGAAATCAGGTCGCGGAGCCGGTGGTCAATTCATCTTGATGATTGACGAGCTTGATTTGATCATCACGATCACCTCTCATAACAAAGGCATGGGGAAAATGCTCAAGACGGCCCCCACACGAATCATTCCAGCAATGACCGAGCAGTAGTGATTGGGCGGCTGTGATTGGGCGAATGGATGGGCGGCTTCTGAGACGAGGAATCCAACGGAGGCAACGAAAGCGATGAGATGCTCTCTGGTTTTGAGCTTTCCGCGATTCCGGTTGGCAGTGCCTCAGGCAAGCGTGCAATTTCAAAAATGGTGTTTGAGGGATTCGCGTTGATTGATGCTTTGGGTGGTCCGCTCCGGCGACGAAGCAGGTGTTTGAAACAATCAAAAGTGAACTTAAAATGGGACAAAGAATCGTTCTTTTGAATTGGTGAGTTCTCTCGCAGATTCGCAACGGCTTCTCCCAATCCGTTGTCAACTTTGGATCTCGCCGGATAGTGACGAAAAAATCTGTCCACGATCTCGATGGATCGGTGGTATGACTAATAGCTTGTTCCGCCTGGCCCTGCGGTCGGGTTCCCCGATGGTGAGTCGGCTGGCCAAATTGACCCGCTGTCATGTCATACCCCGATTGGCTGCCACCATGCCATGTGGAAGCGATAGCACGTGCCCCAGAAACCATACAATCGCTTGGATCCAGTTGAGATGGACGGCGCTGATGAAAAACGAGATCGCGTGATAAAAGCAGCTCTGGACTGTCGCGTTGAGCTGATCGGGTACGCGCGATCACTACTTGGCAACTATGCCGCGGTGGACGATGTCGTGCAGGAGGCGTTGCTCGTGGTTTTCAGGAAATATGACCAATTCCAGGAAGGAACCTCCATGCTCGCTTGGTGCCGTTCGATCGTCCGTATCGAGGTCATGCGGGCGAAGCAGCGGCATCACCGCGAACGCTCGTTGGCAGAGCGTCTTCTGGACGACGCAATTGACGCAGCTTTCGACGAGTTCCAAATGGCAAGGCAACGCGACGAAGCAGAGTCATCTCGCGAAGTGCTGCGAAGTTGTTTGGAACGGGTGCCGGAACGCGGCCAAGGCGTGTTGAGAGCGCGGTACGCCGATGACCTGAGTTACCAACAGATCGGCGAACGGCTTGGGATGACCATTGAAGCGGTGCGGAAGGCGTTGTTTCGACTCAAGAAACAAGTGCGGGCGTGTGTGGAAACCAACCTGGAGGCTTCAGGATGAATCAAAGCAATGATTGGGAAGAACTGATCGACCGCCATTTGCACGGCGAGTTGGAAGAATCGGGTAAAGAACGTCTCGCAGAACTGCTCGACACCAATGCTGCGGCGCGGCAGCAGTTTGTTGAACAAGTTCAGTGGGATACCGAATTCGCCGAAGCGGTGCGAGAAAGCGACCAAGTGGACCAAGATGCAGGTGTCCTGGCCGCGATCCGAGCAGATACGGATCACCAGTTGTCTTCGAAGCCTGCGTTCTTGCGATTGATGTTAGCAGTCGCTGCCACGATCATCGTGGTACTTTCGGCCGGTTTGATTTACCAACTGGCCTCTCCAGAAAGTGAGCTTGCTGACGCAGGCAAGCTTACGACCGAGCGTCCCGTTTCAGAATCGATTGCCAGAATTACCGGGTTGAGTGGATCGTTGATATGGACTGGCGACCGCGGGCAAATTGTTCGAGATGTGAAAGTGGGGATGGAGTTGGCGGGCGGTACCATTGAAGGGATGGCGCCAGACTCGTGGTTCGAACTTCAGTTCAAGGACGGTTCGGCGGTGATGATTTCAGGAACTTCCATGCTGACCTTTTCAGACCTCGGTCAAAAAGAACTGCGACTGAAGGTAGGTATCTTTTCAGCCAATGTCGTCCCGCAACCGGCAGGCAAGCCAATGCTGATCCACACTCCATCCACGTTGCTGAAAGTTTTGGGAACGCAATTCGACGTGGAAGCGAGTCAGGCGTCGACCATGCTGACGGTCGCAGAAGGTGAGGTGCGGGTTAGGCGTCTGAGCGATGGTCGCGAGGTTGACGTTCCGGCAAGGCATCGTGTGATTGCCGAGGGAGGCGGTGACCTGACGGCACAGTTGGTGCCGGAATCCGTGGATCATTGGAAGAGCCAGCTGCAACTGCGGCCTGGAAGTTACGGAAAGTGGTTGCCAGCGACGGAACAGCGGGCGGCGGCCCAGAAAGCGATTCCCCTCGTACCGCCGGAAAACCCCGATACGACGCTGTATCTGCTCGGAATTCCAGTGTCCCGAACCGATGGTCCACCAGTGGTGGTCAGATCGGATTCGAAGTTCGTTGTTCGCGGTCGACTTAACAAACCAGCCAGCGTTTATTTCGGCATCGCGGTGTCGGATGCCAGTAACGAATTCGCGGGAAAGTTCCGTGGAGACCTTACTAACAAGCAACCGCTTTCTCAGCCGGACGAAGACGGTCGATTCGAGGTCGTTTATCAAGTCAGCGACTTTTCGCTCGATCCGTGCGTTCGTGACCGGAAAGAGGAATTGGCAACCACGCCACACGACCTTGTTCTCAATGGCATTTGGGTGTTTACCCATACGGACACTCCGAGCGGATTGGAAGTCAGCGAAGTCGAGTTGATTCCAACGAGTCAACCGATCCAGGGGACGAGATGAAATCGAGAGTACCGCCCAAGCTCGGTAGCGACAGCCCAGCAGGTTTGCGGCCGCGTCAAGGCCTGAATCTCTTGGTGGGTTACGCGAACGTTATGCGTTTCATGCAACGCACCGGCCTCGCCACGCTTGCACTCTTCATCGCATTCTCGTTCGGCAGCCAGAGCGTCTACGCCGATGAGACGATCGGCAGTCCGAACGTTCTGTTCATCGCCGTCGACGATTTAAACGATTGGGTTGGCTGTCTCGGTGGACATCCGCAGGCAAAGACTCCTAACATTGACAAGCTTGCCCGCAAGGGGATCTTGTTCGAGCAGGCTTATTGCGCCGCGCCACTCTGCAGCCCATCACGAACAGCGATCATGATGGGGCTTCGTCCATCCACGACTGGCATTTACGGAAATCGGAATTGGTTTCGGGATATGCCGCAGTACGCGGATTGGGTGACGCTGCCGCAGTACTTTCGGCAGCATGGCTATCTCGCTTGGGGCGGTGGCAAGCTTTACCATCAGGCACACGGGAAATTCTCTGATGCGGGTGCGTGGGATCATGTCTATTCAACACGCACGGGCGCCGTCCCGCCACCAAAGCACGAACGTTACAAACACGGTCTCCGCCCAAAATTCGAATCCAATCCGATCCTTGCGCGGCTCATCGACTGGGGGCCAACCGAGCAACCGATCGAGGCCAATCCAGATTGGAAGACCGCTGCCGGTGCTGCGCAGTTTCTTGAGCAAGATCACGACAAACCCTTTTTTCTCGGTTGTGGTATCTACCTACCACATCTTCCCTGGTATGCCCCGAAAAAATTCTTCGAGATGCATCCACTCGAAGACATCGAACTCCCGCCCTACAGACCCGACGATTTCGATGATATTCCCGCGATTGGTAAACGGATGGGAGAACGCCACATCAAGCACATCCGTGAGAGCGGAAAATGGAAGGAAGCTGTCCAGGGCTGCCTCGCATCCGATTCCTTCGCGGACGCCTGCGTCGGCCTTGTGCTTGATGCATTGGAGAAGAGCCGTTACCGAGACAACACCATTGTTGTCCTATGGGGTGATCATGGTTACGACGTGGGCGAAAAGAAAATTGCCAAGTCGGCGCTCTGGGAGCAAACAACGCGGACGCCGCTGATTATTGATGCACCGGGCACCTTGCCATCTGGCACGCCAGCAAAGGGAATGATTTGCAAAAACCCCGTCAGCCTCGTCGATCTCTATCCAACATTGATCCAGTTATGCGGTTTGCCAGAACGACCAGAGCTCGATGGGCGCAGCCTCGTGCCGCTCATCAACGACCCCAATGTCGACTGGCCGTATCCAGCAATCATCACACATTCACCCCACTGGTACGGGATGAATCATGCGGTTCGCTCGACGCGCTACCATTACATTCATTACTCCGATGGTGGAGAAGAGTTGTACGATATGCAAGCTGACCCTAACCAGTGGCGCAACTTAGCAGAAAGTCCTGCGCATACGGATGTAAAAAACAAACTTCGAAAGTGGCTGCCCAAGTCGAATGCGCAACATTTCCGTGCAGAGTCCAAGTGAGTTCCGGCAAACAGATGAGCAAGTATTCAATGCGACGAACGACTCTACTTTGCTGCAGTGTCTTTTGGCTGGCGGCGCTGGTCGCAGAGGCGGCTGAGCAGCGACCAAACATTGTGATCTTGTTGGCTGATGACCTCGGTTCAAAGGACATTGGTTGCGACGGTGGTCCGGTGAAGACGCCTGCGCTGGACAAGTTGGCGGCGGAAGGAGTTCGCTTCACGGACTTTCATTCGGGAGCACCGGTCTGTTCGACAGCAAGAGCCACACTGCTCACTGGTCGGCATCATTTGAGGACAGGTGTCTACACGGTCATTCAAGACCACATTCACAACATGCACCTGCTCGAAAGCGAAGTGACGATCGCTGAACAGCTGAAAGCGAACGGTTACGCCACCGTTCATCTCGGTAAGTGGCATCTGGGAACACCATTTCGCGGAATGAAGAAGCCGTGGATCGACGAACACGGATTTGACTACTGGTTTGCGACCGATTTGAACGCCGCACCAAGTCACCACAATCCGAAAAACTTTTGGCGGAACCGAAAACGTGTTGGTGAGTTAAAAGGTTACGCCTGCCAACTCGTCGTCGACGAAGCGATTACCTGGCTGGATGAAAAGCGTGATGGCGATAAGCCGTTCTTTCTGAATATCTGGTTTCATGAGCCGCATGCGCCGTTGGCGGCTCCGGATGACATCGTCAGGCAGTACGGCGAACTCAACGATCCCGCTGCCATTTACTCTGCGACGATCGACAACACCGATCGAGCCATTGCTCGCCTGGTCAAGAAGCTTGATCAGATCGGTTCGCTCGACAACACGATCATCATCTATACATCAGATCACGGCAGCTATCGCCAGGAGCGAAACGGCAACCTACACGCCGGTAAAGGATCACTGATGGAAGGTGGGACTCGCACGCCCGGAATCATTCACTGGCCAAACGGGATCAAGGGAGGCCGTGTTGAAAGTACGCCCGCCGGAGCTGTCGATCTTTTGCCCACGATTTGCGGATTGGTTGGAGTCGAGAAGCCGAGCAATGTGCATCTCGATGGAACAGATCTCTCACCGCTGTTGACCAGTGATGCGACCAGTGGTGCGACCAGTAATCGTGCCGGCGTCAAGCGTCACCAGCCTCTCACCTGGCATTCTCCCTTGAGTCAGCCCGTCGTGGCGATTCGCGAGGGCAAATACTCACTGGTCGGGAAGCGAGACAAGGAGTATCCGAAGGACGAGAATTCGATCCAGGCGGTCATGGCTGACATGCGAGTCATCCTAGAGGAAAAGTATGACCGCAAACTGTCGCGGTCAGAACTTTTGCATGAAGCGTGGAACGGTGAAATCAAAACCGCTGAGTGGAAGCGTTTGCGAAGCCGGTTTGTCATGCTGAACACCTTTCAGGAAGCATGGATTCCGCAGATTAAGGCCGGTTCAGGAGGTATCACGCGATTCCAGCTTTACGATCTGTCGACCGATCCTGGCCAGCAGAAAGACATTGCCAAGCATTATCCCGAGATGACCAAGCGTTTGACAGAACAACTGTTGGCGATCAACGCTCGCGTACTGCAGGAGGCACCTACTTGGGAACCGGTCGAGCCCGCCACGACTGGTTCCCCAGCGAATGGTTTCTCTGCAGCCGGTTTCTCTGCAGCAAATTCAAATTCCACGCCGGTTGGCGACGATGTCGAGTTGGAGAGGTTATTGACCAAGATCGATCAAGCGACTTTGCCGGCGGGATACGATCCAAGCCAACATCAAGCGTATGTCGATGCCCGAATGAGTTCCATTCAATCGGCACAGCGGGGCCGAGTCGGTAAGCTTTGGAAAGAGGCGCGTCGGATTCACCCGGAAATGCAAAATGCGGGCATGTCATTTGTCAGAATTCTCGAATATGTGGCTGCCGGCGAGAACTTTGCTGCGGATGTACCGGCTAAGCCACAGGTCCCATCGTCGACACCTCGATCTGGGTCATTGCAGCCACGGTCAAAGAGTGGCTCGGTCGTTTCGGAGATCGATCCCAAAGGGATGCACTGGCATCAATGGCGAGGTCCGCATGCCAGCGGAGTGAGTCGCACAGCGAAGCCGCCGCTGGAGTGGAGTGAGGATCGCAACATCAAGTGGAAGGTTGCGATTGAGGGCAAAGGTAACGCGTCACCGATTGTCTGGGGCGATAAGGTCTTTTTGTTGACAGCAATCGATACGGGTCGCGTTGATCCATCTTTGCCAAAGCCAGAAGATCAGCCAAAGCGTGTCTTCGGGATCACGCATCCGAATACGATTTATCGGTTTGAGGTTCTTTGTCTTGACCGAAATACTGGTAAAGAATTGTGGCGGCAAACAGCAAGCGAGCACGTGCCGCATGAGGGCACACACAACGACGCCGACTTTGCATCGGCCTCACCGACCACAGACGGCAGTCGGCTCTACTGTTGGTTCGGGTCTGCAGGCTTGCACTGCTTTGATCTTGATGGAAAGAAATTGTGGGAACGACAATTGGGCAAAGCTTACATCGGAGCCAGTTTGGGTGAAGGTTGTTCACCAGTCGTCCACAAGGAGCGTCTTGTCATTCTCCGTGACCAATCGCGTCAATCGACGATTGAAGTGCTCGATGCGAAGACCGGTGGCACGTTGTGGAAGAAGAACCGGGACGAACCGAATGCCTGGGCGACACCTCTTGTCGTTGAACATAGTGGAAGAACTCAGGTTATCACTGCCGCGTCGAAACTTGTTCGAAGCTACGATCTCGACACGGGAGACGTTCTTTGGCAGTGCGGTGGCTTGACCGGAAATGTGACGCCATGCCCGGTCGTGAAAGGCGACGTCGTCTACTGCATGAGCGGGTACGAAGGATACTCATTGCTGGCGCTGCCGCTGGATGCCAAGGGCGACATTTCTGGTTCTGAAAGCATTCGCTGGTCGATCGAAAAAGGAACGCCGTATGTGCCATCGCCGGTCCTATACGAGGATCGCCTGTATTTCACACAATCGAATCAGGGGATCCTGTCAGCGATTAATTCGGAGAATGGCGACGCTGTTATCCAGCGTTCGCGTCTCTCTGGAATCTCCAACATCTATTCGTCGCCGGTTGGTGCCGACGGTCGTGTCTACTTTACGGGACGAGATGGGACGACGCTTGTAATCAAGCATGCGGATGAGTTGGAAGTTTTAACTACCAATAAGCTTGCTGACCAATTCAATGCTTCGCCAGCGATCATCGGATCCCAGATCCTGTTGCGAGGGAGAAAGTCGCTTTATTGCATCGAGGATAGTGGCAACGCCAAGGCTCTGGATGCCGAGCCAACAACAATCGAACAGAAAATGCGTATTCATCGACTCTCCACAGCCAAGCGGTCTGTCTTCGATGCTTTTTGGTATTTGAACCGACTGCCGGATGAGCGGTACGACGAGGAAACTGCGGATGATTTTGCAGGACGTGTCTTTGGCCGTCTCGCGAACCAAGAAGGTCGAATTCTGCTAAAGGCACCTCCCGGGATGAATCTCCAAGCGTACAAAGGATTCAAAACGTTTCTTCGATATGAGGGAACGGCCAGTGTCGGTAACTGTTCCGCCTGTCACGCAATTTCCGATTTCACTGATGGCAGGTCGCACGTCGTCACCAGCGACGGCAAGGCGACGCTCACATCGTCGCTGCGGAACACTGGTCAACGCAAAGTTGATTTGCAGCTTGCCCTTCGCCGAAAGCTCGAAATGTCGCGTTTGAAAAAATCGGGAGCAGCGGACGGAGTCAGCGACGAGTACTCCGTCATGCGATTGAACGCAGAGGATGTTTTGGACCTCATCGCATTTTTGCAGTTGCTCGATGATGTATCGGATGAACGTTTTCGGGAACTGGTGCTAACGGCAGAGGTGCTCGACACTCTGCAGGTGAAGGAAGCAAAATGATTCCTGTCCACGATTGGTCGAAATGATCGGTTTTACATGGGAAGACGTTGCCACGGCTTGCCGGTTGGGATCGACGAAACTCTTGAACGGTTTTTTTACACACCTTCGCGATGATGCAAATCGAACTGGAAAAAAACTTGATGAAACAGTCATTCTTCTGCCCTGTCGCATTTGCTCTCGCACTTTTTTTATCCGTTGGTTCAATCCAAGCGGCAACGATATCTGGCAGAGTCGTTGACCAGTCAGGCAAGCCGATCGAAGGCGTAATGGTGTCGGCAATCGACGATGAGCATCGGAAATGGATCTCCGTTTTTTCGCAGAATGACGGGGCGTTTGAAATCAATGGATTAAGAGATGTGGACCACAATATTCGTGCGCGATTGATGGGGCTCGCGGACGAGTGGAGCAGCGGTATCTCAGTCGGCACCGATGACATGCTGATTGAAACGCATCCGGCTGTTGGTGAAGAGTTGGAAATACAACGACCTGCGAGCAGCGCGTTCAATATGCTCGCCTTCGATGATCCACGCGATAAGTTGAATTTCAAGATGATGTGCTCTTATTGTCATCAGCTGGGAACACTTGGGTTTCGTACCCCGGAGAAACCCGTTGACTGGGAAACGATGTTGCGGCGGATGGATGGGTTTGGGGGGCTGTATCCACATACCCAAGACACCATCATCGAACGTTTGATGAACACCTATAAAGATGATGCGGTGGACAACTGGCCCTCCTTTGTTCCGCCGCCTGCACCGACTGGAATGGCGACCTCGGCAACGATCACGATGTGGGAGATGGACAAGCCGCTGCAGGGTTCCTTTCATGATCTTGAAATTGGGCGAGACGGGCGGGTTTATGCGGTCAACATCAGTCGTGGTCGGATGATTGCCTTAGATCCAAAAACCGGCGATCAGACAGCCATCAACTTTCCACGCGGGTCCCATGCGCCTCACTCGATCGAAACCGCAAATGATGGGAGTTTGTGGACGACAATGTGCGCCAGTGGCCAGATGACACGGTATGACATCGAGACAGGAGAGTTTGAGGTCTACAGCAGCGCTGAAGCGCCAAGGAAACGCGGGGACTACCCACACACACTGCGAATCAATCCCAATGACCCCGAAGGTTTGATCTGGTACACCGATGCTGGTTCCAATTCTTGCTTTTCATTGCATCCTGACACACACGTGGTGAAAGAGTACAAGCTATTGACGGCTGGTCAGGCGATCGGTGCCGGACGAGGTGAATCGCGTGGGATTACTCCGTATGGTTTGGATTACTCGCCGATCGACGGCATGATTTGGTACTCCAAATTAAACGGGAATCGAATCGGCCGCATCGATCCCACGAAGGAAGATGGTGACATCAAGGAATGGAATCCACCATTCCGTGGACCACGACGTTTGCATGTTGCGCCTGATGGAATGGTATGGGTGCCAGGCTTTGGTTCTGGCGTCTTTGGGAAGTTTGACCCGCGGACCGAATCGTGGACGGTCTACGATCTACCGGACGCTGAGAACCAGATTCCGTATGCCTTGAATGTCGACAAGGATGGCATCGTTTGGATTTGTGGAACTGGTAACGATACGATCAACCGCTTTGATCCCAGAAGTGAAACGCTGGTTGAGTACCGTTTGCCAAACCGGGTCTCCTACACTCGCGAAATTGAGTTCGACGACGATGGCAACGTCTGGACCAGCACGTCCGGACCTGCCCGACACATGGAACGTGGTGTTGGGGCTGTCATTCGCATTTCACTTCCAAAGACATTGCCCACCGGGGGTGGAATAAAGCTAACTCCAAAAACTTATGATGGAAATCACGACATCGGCAACCTCGCCACTGCGGCAAAGACAAGTCGTCCGGTGAAACGAGACAATGCAGCATTGTTCGCAAAGATCGACAAGGTCGAGATCCCGGCCGCCTATCGAACCATGCCGCATCAAAAGTACGTTGACAAAAGAATGTCCGAAATACCCGCTCAAAACCGTGGTCTTGTTGGGAAGCTGTGGAACGAGTTTCGCAAAGCAAATCCATCACGTGCTCGCGACGGAGAAATGTTTATACGAGTTCTTGAGCATGTCGCCAGCAGCGAAACGCCGGTAAAACGGCGATTCATCAAGAAGTGGCAACACCATTACTTTGGTAATGCACCAGACAACCTGGGGCAGCGCAACCTTGAGCGGGGGGAACGCGTTTTTGAACAGTCGACCTGCAGTCGCTGTCACAATATCGGTAGAGGTGAGAAAAAGCTCGGCCCAGACCTGACCGAGGTCACCAAACGATTTCGAGGTTCCAAGTTGTTACAGCAAATCGTCAAGCCGTCCGCTGAGATTCATAAGGAGTACCAAACGCAGATGATTCTGGCCGACGATGGTCGTTTGCGAACCGGACTGGTAATTAAAGAAACAGACAATCAGATTCTGTTGCTGCCCAATCTGCTCAAGCCCGACAATATTGAGACGATCGAGAAGTCTGCGGTTCAGCAACGTCGAGTTGCCGAAGTATCAACGATGCCAACTGGTCTGTTGGATACGTATTCGGTAGAAGAAATATTCGACCTGCTCGCATTTATTCAGTCGACAGGTTCTGTTGGGAATGAAAAGTAGTGCAGAAGATTTTTGCTTTCATACTAATGGTTTGGGCGTTTTCGCAGTCGACCTATGGTGATTCGTCTGCCACGGACCTTGATGCGCTTCTCCATGCCTCGTGCATGGAGTGCCATGATGCGGCGACGGAGACATCTCTGGACCTCACGGCGCTGGGATCGGACTTTGAGAGTGAGGAAGTGTTTCGCAAATGGGTTCATGTTTTTGATCGGGTAAAGAATGGCGAAATGCCGCCGCCTGAGGTTGAGCAGCTGAGTAAAACGATTCGTGCCAAGGGATTGGCGTTTCTCGAAAGTAAGTTGAAACTGGTCAGTCATCGGTCACAGCAGACGATTGGTCGCGTCCCTTCGCGGCGATTGACTCGCCAAGAGTATGAACACACACTGCATGACCTATTAGGGATTGGCGGTGATCTTGCCAAGCACCTCCCGCCCGAGAGTCAGTCGGGTGCGTTTGATGTGGTCGCTGCAAAGCAGGAAATCTCAAGTGTTCAGGTTCGTGGGCTACTGAAGGTTGCCTCGCTCGCACTGGAGGAGGCGATACAACTGGGCAGGCGCCCGAGTATGGCGCCCCGTCAAATTGACTACTACAACTCGCAGTACATCCAGATGTGGGTTGATCGATCGGTCCGTCGCGGTGGTGGAACCATTTTTAAAACGGATCAGGACGTGGTCACGTTCCGTGGTGCGAACTACGTGCTGCGAAGCGATCATAACGGCTACCGAATTCCTGTTGCTGGCCAATATCGGATCACCGTCAAAGCAGCAGCACACCAGCCAACGTCTTCAATCACGGTGAGCCTAAAACGACAAAATGATACTCAGGGCGAGAGTGAACTCTTTGCCGCTTGGGATTTGGTTGGCAAGGATTACCGGGAAGTTTCCACAACCAAATACCTGCGTCCCGATGACTTCATCTACGTTAGCGCCGACGAATTAGATCCGGCACCGGATGGACGCGTGATCTACAACTCCCAGCCTGCAAGTGAATATGGCGGTGAGGGCGTCAAGATTCGCCAGTTCACCGTGGCAGGGCCGTTGGAAACAACATGGCCTCCCCAGCGAACGCGAGAATTGTTTCCTGGGATCGAATGGAAAGCTGCTGCTGCCAAAAAAGCAAGCAACGTTCACTACACGCCGGTACTCACAAAACCACCTGTTGAGCACGTGCGGGAGATTGTCACTGCGTTTGCTCGTCGAGCCTATCGCCGGCCAGTGAGTAACGAGGAAATCGACGCCCTGGTAGCGCTCGCCAAACCAAGCCTCGAAACGCAACGCGACTTCGTTGAATGCGTGAAGGTTCCCCTGCGTGCGATCCTTGTTTCGCCTGAAGTGCTCTTTCAAGCGGGGCCTGCTGGGCCACTTGATGGCACCTCGCTCGCCAGGCGTTTGTCCTATTTTCTATGGCGAAGTCTCCCTGATGAGGAACTGATGCAATTTGCCAATGATGGAACTCTACTGAATCCGATCGTGCTAAGAGCGCAAGTCGATCGGATGTTGGACCAGCCGAAACGCGAGCAATTTGTGCATGAGTTCTTGGGCCAATGGTTGGGCCTCGAGCGAATTGATGCGACGACCCCCGATGCCTATTTGTATCCTGAGTACGATGATGTATTGCGGGCTGCAATGTTGGCGGAAACTCGCGATTTCTTCGCGTACCTGATCGACGAAAATTTGAGCGTAGCCAATTTGATCGATTCGGAATTTACATTTCTCAATCGTAAACTTGCGGAGCATTACGAAATTGAAGGTGTTGCCGGCGAAGTGATGCGCAAGGTGACTCTTGAACCCAACAGCGTTCGCGGCGGTATTTTGACTCATGCCTCGATCGCGAAAGTTACCGCCAATGGCACGGTCACGACTCCTGTCAAACGTGGGAATTTTGTGTTGACCAATCTGCTTGGTCAACCACCGAGCCCGCCGCCACCGGGCGTCGATTCGATTGAACCTGATACACAAGGGGCAAGCACGATTCGTGAGACACTTGCAAAACATCAAGCAGCCGAAAGGTGTGCTGCTTGTCACCGCCGGATCGATCCACCAGGATTCGCGTTGGAATGTTTTGATCCAGTCGGCACTTTTCGATCGCGATATCGGAACAGTAAAGGTGTCAAACGCACCGCCAGCGTGGGGCTGCGGTTTTTGCAGAAGGACTACGAATTAGGATTGCCGGTCGACTCATCAGGGGTGACGGAGGACGGTGTAGAGTTTGCTGACATACGGGATTACAAGAAGCATCTCCTCGAATCAAGGGAACAGGTCGCCCGCAATTTGGTGTCGCTGTTGATTGTTTTTTCGACGGGTGGAGAAATTGAGTTCGCTGACCGCGACGAAATTGAACGCATCCTGCGGGCCAACATGGATGACGATTATTCACTGCGAAGTCTAATTCACCACGTCGTTGCAAGCCGCTTGTTCAGGAATCGCTAATGCACAACCCCATCTCACGTCGTGCTGTGCTCAAGGCTTCTGGGGTCGCGATAGCGCTTCCACTGCTTGAGGGAATGAACCCTGCGTTCGGCCGTGAACAGGTTGCTCCGCCTAAACGGATGGTCTTGATCTGCAATGCATTGGGGCTGCATTCGGCATCCTTGTTTCCGAAGTTGCCGTTATCGAGGTTGCCGTCATCGAAGTTGCCCGGTTCAAGTTCGGCGAATTCAAACCTACCGCCGACACGTTCGTTGGGCCAAGAATACGAAAGCACCGAGTATCTTGATTTGTTGAAGGATCATCGTAACGACTTCACGCTTTTCTCTGGTTTGTCACACCCCGATCAAAATGGGAAAGAACCGCACGATACTGAGATGACGTGGCTTTCTGCTGCGAGGAATCCTGGCTTAGGCGGGTTCCGGAATTCGATTTCCATCGACCAGTACGCAGCCTCGCAACTTGGGCCGGTAACCCGCTTTCCATCGATTGCGCTCAGCAGCAATACACAAGAAAGCCAGTCCTACACGAGTAATGGCGTGATGTTGCCGGCTGAGAACAGGCCATCCACCGTGTTCGCCAAGCTGTTCCTCGACGGTAGTGCTCGCGACCGACGTCGCAGTCGCGAACTGTTGGCGGACGGTCGCAGCATCCTCGACGCCGTCGCTGAGCAGACAGAATCACTGAAGACGCAAACAAGTTCCCGCGATCGGCATCAGCTTGATGAGTACTTCGCAGCCATCCGTTTGGCAGAGGCGGAGTTGGCCGAGAATGAAGCGTGGCTAGATCGGCCCAAGCCACGTGTGGATGAGAAGGCACCGCAGGATGTTGCGGACCCCGCAGATTTGATTGGACGGGTGCGTTCGCTGTTCAACTTGATCCCGTTGATTTTGCAGACCGATTCGTCGCGGATAATCACCGTGATGATTCAGGACCACCTTGCTGTTCCTCAAATTCAGGGGGTGACCGCGGAGTATCACAATCTGACTCACCACGGACAAGACCCACGGAAGATCAAGCAGCTAAAGATGATCGAGACAGAGATCTTGAAACGCTTCGATGACTTCTTAACCCGGTTAGCACAGCCACGCGAAGCAGGCGGTCGATTGCTAGACCAAACGTCCGTTCTGTTTGGCAGCAACCTCGGTAACGCTAACGCCCACGACCCCAGCAATCTACCCATCATTCTGGCAGGTGGCGGTTACGATCACGGTCGGTACTTGGCCTACGACAGTAGCAACAACCCTCCCCTGTGCAATCTGTTTGTCAGTATGCTCAACCGTCTGGGCATTGAGACAGATTCGTTCGCCACCAGTACCGGAAAATTGATTTGGTAGATGCAGTGCCATCCAGAATCAAATCGCCAAAAATACCGAGGGATAATCTTATCCGCCTGTGAATCCCGAACGCGACCAGAAGATTGATGAAGTGCGTTTTAGCACTGCGTTGGATTTCTCTCAGAAACACTCGGTATGGTCTCGAAATGATTGGTGCGGGGTATCGTGCCCGGCCCGCATTCTGGCGAAAGCGGCTACGAAGACGAAAGACGATTGCGTGAGACCGATTCTTTTTGGCGGGTGGGGCGATCAGTTCTTTGCTGGCCGTTGCTTTGAAGACACTTTGGATTCGACTGACCTGTACGTTGATCTCCGTCCGGCAAGGTCATGATCAATCATGTGCACGAAGTGGGGCATTTTGACTTGTTGTTTCTTATGCCGTTCGGGTTTTCTGGCGGTAGAGTCGAAGCCAAACTATCGCATGGTTTGCGTTACCCATTCATTGTTTTCATTGGACGTGCCCCCCGTTTGCTGGCTGTGTGCATTCCAGGAAATCGCCGATGTTGAGAAAATAGTGGGCGTTCCTGATGGATCCGATTTCTTCCATTTTGTATGGGAAACGACTTTCCAATACTCGAAGCTCAGCCCCGGCGAGACTAAGCTTGTGGGGCAACAAACTTCTTTTGAATTCGCACCTCCCATGAGTCCTGCCATGCACCCTTCGGTCTGCTTCCGCTTCCTTTTGTTCATGATCGTGCTGTCGGTCCCTGTGCTCGCACAGGATAAGCAAGCCGAGGGAAAGAAAACAGCAAACGAAAAGGCCGCCAAGGGAGAGAAAACGGAACCCGCTGATCTGCCCAAGGCGAAGCAGGCGGACAAGAAGGAGGCGAAGAAGCCAACCCCGTCATCAAAGAAAGAGGCAGCCCAACCGAAGATTGGTGTTCGCCAGATCAAGATCAAAGGTGACTACGTCGACTTGGTTCAGCCATCGGGACTTGATCCCCTGTCGCTACTGGGCAGCAGCCCTGGCGCGAAGCGTTCCTTTTTCAAGCTGACACGCTTTCTGGACAGTTTTTCGGAAGATGACGACTTCAAGCACTTGGTCGTGGATTTGTCCATGGGGTTCTCCATGAACGCGGCTCAACTGGATGAGCTTTCACGTCACTTCAAGAAGGTCACGGATGCCGGCAAAAAAACGCACGCAT
This sequence comes from Rubripirellula sp., assembly GCA_029245125.1. Classification (GTDB taxonomy): domain Bacteria; phylum Planctomycetota; class Planctomycetia; order Pirellulales; family Pirellulaceae; genus Rubripirellula. Next base: position 3,220 of record JAQWPZ010000116.1, on the reverse strand, counting down.
GGTTGGAGTCGGCAAGCCGCGAGGCACTCGAAATAGCATCCATGTGCGACACCGTTTACATGGCCGATTTCGGAGAGGTCGATTTGCCATCCGTTTCGATGCAGTCGATGTATTATCGCGACGCGATGGATTTGGTCGGCGTCAAGGCATCCGTGGTTCGCGCCGGCGACTTCAAGGGCGCGGTGGAGCCTTATTTGAACACTCGGATGAGCGATCACTTACGGCAACACTATCTGGACATGCTGACGACCATCAACGATGCGGCGGTGGACCGCATCGCAAAGGGCCGTGGGCTCAAGACGGCCGACGTGCGAGAGTTGCAATCTCAGCGGATGTGGCTCGCAAAGGAAGCATTGGCTAAAGGGCTTGTTGACAAGCTGGCCCCCTACGGAGCGATGCAAGAAGCGATCGGCGCAGACATTGGTGAAAACCTGAACTGGGTCACCCCGAAGAAAGCAGCGAAGAAGGATGTTTCGTTCTTTCAACTGATGGGTGAACTCATGGCTGGCGACAGTTCGAATGGGTCAGTCCAAGACAACACGATTGTCGTGCTGCACCTAAGTGGTGCGATCGTCAATGAGGGCGGCGCCGATTCGATCGCTGCGGGACCGACCGTCGAACGAATCCAAAAGTTGACGGATGAGGATCGGGTGAAAGGCGTTGTTGTTCGAATCAACTCGCCGGGTGGAAGCGCGACGGCTAGCGAAGCGATCCGCCAAGCATTGAAGAAACTTGCCGAAAAGAAACCGACCGTCATTTCCATGGGAGATGTTGCTGCGTCCGGTGGATATTGGATCAGTTGCATCGGGACGCCGATCTACGCCGAACGAGGCACGGTCACTGGATCGATTGGCGTCTTTGCGATGAAGTTGAGCGGCGGAGCTCTGATGCGACGCATTGGTCTGCATACCGAAAATATTCAGCTCGACGAATCGGCGAGCCTGTTTTCACTCGACCGAGGGTTCACAGAAGATGAAATCAAGGCGATGCAAAAGTCAATCGATTCGGTTTATGGGCGATTTCTAAAGCTCGTCAGTGGGGCCAGAAAGATCCCCGTGGAAAAACTTCGCATGCTGGCTGGTGGCCGAGTTTGGTCCGGAAGCCAAGCGGTTCGCAGAAAGCTTGTCGATCAAATTGGCGGAGTCGACGATTGCATTCGGCACATCGCCAAGAAAGCAGAGCTTGGGGACGAATATAAAGTGACCCATCGTCCGATCACCAAATCAGGCTTGGATCTCAGCAGCTTGTTGGGAGGCGAGGACGAGGACATCATCTCGATCGATCGTCTCGGGGGAAAATTGCTTCAGGCGAATTCAGTCACACTTAGGCTGCTGAGAACGCAAGGTCTCAACACCGACACATTGCAGTTGCTGATCAATGATTCCCTCGAAACACATCAGAAACCAACGGCTTGGCTGATGGCCCCTTCGAGTCTCTCGATCCGCTGATAAGTTCGGACGGAGTCCGTTTTATTCTCCGCTGTTGCCGGTCACAGCATTCTGGGTTTGTGCGCGAGTTCTCACGCACATCGGTGAATTGGGTTCTGATTCGCTCCATCAGCCGAGGACTGTGACCGCGAACTGATCTTTGCTTCACAGAGATCGGGGTTTGGCAAGAGTTCACGCGGTGGCGAACACCAATTCGCCAGTGGCAAACGGATGTTTGAACTCTGCTTGCGAGTTCGGCCACTGGCTTGCCTGCGTAAGATGTTCTCTTTCGGTTGGTCTCGATCCGCGCCCTTGGTGCCTTCTATCGCGATGATTGCAGATTGCGAGGAATGTCGAGCCCCCGACCGTAGTTTGTTTTTACTGGCGTTTGCACGCGAACTGCCAAGTGTGGTAACTGGCTCTCGAGCGTTGTTGTTTGATCGATGAAAACAACTATCTGACTCACTCAGAAGCTGTTCCGGGGATGATGCAGGTCCGCATCGGTCAGCCAATCTCCGCGGTGCTCAAGGACGGTTACGCGTTCCGCCCAGGCCTGGCGTCAGCAGCTGCATTGGCTCTTCTCGCAACAAAGCAAGCCAAGCTAGATGAACAGAGAACGAGAATACTGCTGGATGCGCTGCAAGTTGCAGAAGCGACGTTAAAAAGGCCAGTCGATGCCGATCGTTACACCAGGGCGATCAGCGATTTAAGGAAAGCGATACGATCGGTGGATGTTCCTGTTGCTAGACACCGTGCCTTGAATTGGTTCCCTCGTCACACTGATTGGTAAGCGGTAGGATGGTGCAACGTTATACGGGGTTCTGAGTTTCTGGGGTCGTAACGAAGATGATCACTGGTGATACATTGCCGAACAATTAAACCGGTGCGTCGCTTGAAGTTTGTTGCAGCTTTGTATCCCAAACCCGACGTTGTTCTCGTTCAAGATGACGAAACCGGTTGCGAAATCACTATCAAGGATTAACGCGTGGCTCATTTCGATGTTTTTAATGGTGATGCTGATGGGATCTGCGCTTTGCATCAACTGCGATTGGCCGATCCACGCGAGAGCACGCTGGTAACCGGTGTTAAGCGCGATATCAATCTACTCAGGCGTGTCCAGGCTCAGCTTGGCGACACAGTCACTGTGCTTGATATTTCGCTGGACAAGAATCGTGACGACTTGGTGCGAATCCTTGCCAAGGATGTTCCAGTGAACTACTTCGATCATCACTTTGCCGGTGAGATCCCTGATTCACCGCATTTGACGGCGAACATCGACACCGCGGGAGACGTTTGCACTGGATTATTGGTCAACCGTAGTCTCGATAGTGCCTTTCTGCCGTGGGCAGTCACGGCATTGTTTGGTGACAACTTACATGACGCAGCACGGGCGGCGGCCAGCCCACTCAACCTGAACGATTCACAACTTGGAAAGCTAGAAACGCTTGGTACGTTGCTGAACTACAACGGCTATGGAAGTACGTTGGGCGACTTGTATTTTGCGCCCGATGAACTTTATCGAAAGGTTCAACCGTATGCAGATCCGTTGGAATTCATCGCGTCAGACTCCACGTTCCGAACGCTGAGTGAAGGATTCGACAGCGATATGAGTCGTGCTCAGTCGATCGATCCGGTACTGAAAACAGAGAAATGTGCGGTGTTTGCGTTTCCAAATGAACCGTTTTCTCGACGTGTAAGTGGTGTCTACAGCAATCAGCTGGCACGCGAGAATCCGAATCGCGCTCATGCCCTGGCAAGTCTGCTGCCATCGGGCGAGTACTTGGTAAGCGTTC
>JAQWPZ010000108.1 GCA_029245125.1 Rubripirellula sp. | reverse complement strand
GTACGAGTAAGAGTACGAGTAAGAGTACGAGTAAGAGTACGAGTAAGAGTACGAGTAAGAGTACGAGTAAGAGTACGAGTAAGAGTACGAGTAAGAGTACGAGTACGAGTACGAGTAAGAGTACGAGTAAGAGTACGAGTAAGAGTACTGGTTGGTGGCGAATTCAGCTCAGCGTTTTCGGCATGCCTCGGTGGTCGAAACGCTTGCCGATTTCCGCGAGGTCATTTCTGGAAGTTGCCTCGGCGAGATTCCACTCACTGTTGATGTTGCGGTTTGCCGGAGGGCAAAAGGAAAGCGTCCGGTTGTGATTCGACGACAAGGATTCGTTGGTTGACCGGTAACTCGGTGAAAGATTGTGTTTCGCCTCCGGGCCAGAGGACTCGTAACTCGTCGACTGCGGTCGCGTCGCCCAAGCCGAACGCATTCACGTTTTCATTCCGACAGAGGTATCCGTCTCCTGCGACAACCCACTGGCTCACGCGACGGTCCTCGCAAAGGACCTCGATCCTGGCTCCGATTGCATCTCGCTCGCTCTCGGTTCCCACTAGCACCACTTGCAGCCAGGAGTGATCTGAATCGGTTTGATTGACCAGCAACGCCGACGGTTCCTCGATATGGGTCACGACCAGATCCAGTTTGCCGTCACGGTTGAAATCGACCGTCGCCAAACCGCGTCCGAAATGAGGTTTGGTCCAGTAGCCGCTTGAGTCGTCGACGTCGTGTAACTCAAATTGGTTTCGACGGTTTTGGAACAACTGGATTGGCTGGGCATGCGATCCGCGAATACTCAAGGCGTCATCGAGGTGCCCATTGGTAACGACGATGTCTGGATTGCCATCGTTTTGGTAATCGATGGCCTGGGCACCAAAACCAACGAGTAGCCGAGATGACTTTCCCAATCGAAATTGACGACCGCGATCTTGAAACGCGTCTTTGCCTCGCAGGTACAGATTGGCGTCTTCGTTTTCATAGTTGGCGATGTAAAGATCCATCGTCGCATTGCCATCGAAATCGGCCACGGCGATCCCCATCGATCCTGTCGCACCCCCGCTAAAGCCGTAAGCACATCCCATCAACGGCGCTAAATCAACTGGTGATTTAGGGTCATCGAGTTGCCAAAGCTGATTGGGTTGCGAGTCATTTCCCACGTACACCTCATTGCCTGGTCGCCCGTCAAAATCGCCAATCACGACTCCCAGTCCGGCTCGTGGTGCAGCGGTCGGTGCGAGCGGACGGGCGAGAAACTGACCTACCGAACTGTTTTCGAAAACGAGGTCACTGGCAGCAGCGAAACTGCCCGGTGCGATGGTGATCAAGACGTTGCCGTCGGCGTCCAATGGTGGTTTCGCCGCCATGTTGGGATCATCGATGTATCCGAGTTGGATGATGTCGGGTAAGTGATCGCCTGTTAGATCGGCGATGGCGATCGATGCGGCAACGTTGTTACCACTTTGTGAACCGGGCAGACTTTCAGCTCGGAATGTTCCGTCTCCTTGGTTGGTCAGCAGCGTCGAAGCTCCGATGTTTCCGATGGCTAAATCTGGAAACCCATCCTGGTTCCAGTCACCTGCTGTTACTCCGAGCGCATAGTGACCGCCCTGCACTGCCGATTCGCTCGTCACCTCCACAACTCGGTCGGCGAGATTGCGATACAGCTGGTTCGGCAGCCCAGCGGCGAATTCAGGTGGGTCAGATCCGCCCTGAATGAAATAGAGGTCGGCGTATCCGTCTAAGTCATAGTCGAGAACCGCAACGCCTCCGCCGAGTGTTTGGTAGATCGAATAGCGTTTGTTTGTCGGCTGGCTGGCGACTCGGAATGTGTGGCGGATTCCCAGTTGCTGGGCGACGTTCGTAAACGAAGCGTTGATCTTGCTCAAACTTTCGTTGGCAGAGTCGTTGGCAGAGTCGTTGGCTGGCGTTCCTTCCGCAGCGAACTGATCGGTCACATCTGCTGTCGGTATCGGATACTTGTCCAAGTCGAGTCCGCACAACATGGATTGCTGGGATTGGAAGAGCGTTCCCGCCTGAATCAGATCCCGTCGGCGGTTCTGCAGCCCCGTTATCTCGGTTTGCAACACTGCCCTCTCGTCACCAGTGGGTGTTCGAAGTTGTGACGCGATGACACGCCACATCACAGCCTCGAGGGGACGTTCAAGTTTTTCGAGGCTGGCCGCCAGTCGTTCGACTGCGGCGGGATCAGGTGTCGGCGTTTTGGCAACCAAGTTATTGGCATCGACCGTTTCACGCGTGTCTGTCCAGCGATCAAACCAGAGTTGAGCTTCGGCTTGTTTATCCAAGGCGCCGAATGCCTGCCGCATTCTGGTGATCGAAGCAAGGTCGGTTGGATTTAGCAGCAGCGCTTGTGACAAAGCACCAATGGCCGATTGGTATCTTTGATCCATCAACTCGATGATTCCCAACGCTGCCCAATAGTCAGCATATTGTTTGACCGCTGGCGTGATTTTTTTTAACCAATCCTGAACCACTTGGTCCATTTGTCCTTCACAGGCAGCTCGGCCGAGCAGAGCGACTATTTCGGGCGGCCCGTTTTCGTTCTCCAGCGTTGGTTTCAAAATCTCGACAACGGTTTCATAGTCGCCGTCACTGAATGCTTTGCGGGCGTCGCCGAATGAGCCGATGGGTGTATAGAGCACAGCATCGGAGCGACGTGGTTGATTCGCGGATGGCGCATCATACATCGCGTCCGTTAACGCGATCAAAGAATGAAGTTCATCCTGTCGCACATCGCCGATCAGGCATAGCTGTCGGACCAAGTCGGACGCTTCCTGCCGACGCCCTTGGCGATTCAATAAAAATGCTAATGGCCGCAGCGCCGGGACCGCCTGAGGGACCTGCTTGAGAATCTCGCGGTAACGTTGTTCGGCTTCGCCATAACGCTCCAATTCAAAACACCAATCAGCGGCCTGTCCTTGAGCGGCCAAACCTGCCTCGGGATGGTTGTGTGGAATCTCGTTAAGCCACTCGATCGCTTCTTTGATCTGTCCTTGACTGGCCGTCAGAACAGCCATTCGAAAGATCACTTCCGCATCACCCGGATTGGTAATTAGACATTGCCGTAGCACCGCGATCGCTTGCTGTGGCTGGCCAGATTGGGACAGTTGCTGGGCGCGAGCAATAAGTTCACCACGATCTTCAGCTCGAGTGGTGTCAGGTGAATGAGGGTTTTCGTGGGGAACCGGTGTCTGTTTATTTCCGTCTGAGCTGGTCGTTCCGCTGGGCTTACCATTCTCGATCACCTCGCCATTTTCGATCACCGAAGTGGGTTCGATCTCCTTGCTCGGTTCGATCCCCGAAGTGGTGTCTGCTTCATGAGGGGAGCAGCCCGGCCAAAGGCACAAGCAGCCCACGCAGAAAATTGCCGTTCGTGCCACCCGCATTGAACGGTGTGTCGTCTGCCGTCGTTTGTTTACCGTCGAGATTTTCATGGTAAAACCGGCGGCGATCGCCGCATCGCTCTATGCGTACGATTGCGTGACGTGATTCGAATGGTTGCTTTTGATCTGAAGCGGATGTCGCCAGTCAGATCCGTATTTCTGTGTGCTGTTCAAAAGGCTCGGCAAGTTTCGTTAGGGTCTCTTTAGTCGCAGACCACAGAGCAGGAAATCTTGGTTGATCTGTTGGCTTTGACTTTGAAGAAACTGTTCTCGTTGCCGGCTGATTTCATCAAATTGCTGCTTTGCCTGAGCATCGCTTAGCTTACCGGCCTGCATCGCATACACCAGGTCAACACTCTTCCATCCGAACACTTCAAGCGGTCGTTGCAGTTCTTGCAACAGCACAATCAGTTGGGCGACCAGGTTTCGATTCTGTTCGCCATCTCCGATCACTTGTTGGCCAACATCAACCGTCTTTCGCAGTTGTTTAGCTCGATCACGTGCTCGCTGTGCTACCTCTGGTTGATTCGCTTGTTCAGCAGCCGAGGCAAGTAAATCATATGCTTCGGCATCGGTTGGATCTATCAAGATCGTTTGGGCCACGGACCGCAGGGCTTCATCAATCTGTCCTTCTTCGAGGCGGAGGCTGGCCTTGGCGAACAGGCCGTCGACATCTGCGGTGGAATCGTCAAAGGTGGGTAGCCAATCGCGAACAGCATCCCACTCTTTTCGCTGCGCGTGAATGCGAGCCCGCAGCGATGTCGCTAATGTTTGATCGGTTTGTTGCAGCAACTTCATCGCGCGTTCGGGCTGCCCGTCACCGATTGCTTGGCGGGCGTTTGCCAATCCATCGAGCGGCACAAGACGCCCAGATGTGTCGTCGCCTGGGAATGCATGACGCCCCAGCAACAGAGCACGCAATTCTTCCTGATTGAGTGCCCCGACGGTCATGAGATAACGCAGGTGAGAGGTTGCTTCTGCCCTTCTTCCCAGTTGAAGTAGCAGTTGGCCGAGAAATTGGTGGACGCGTTGTTCGTTAGGAAAGATCGCGAGGATCTGGCGGTAGCGATCTTCTGCCTTGCTGAATTGGCCTGCCTCCACCATCCACTCTGCTGTCTGACCGAGGACAGGTAACTTGCTTTGTGGCACTTTTTCTGCGAGTTCATCAAGGATCTGAATCGCTTCATGAAAGCGATTGCGTTCCGCCAGGATCATTGCATGAAAGTAAATGATCTCGGGATTCTCTGGTTCACGACGTAACGCCTTGCGCACCAATTTGAATGCCACATCGTCTTGACCTAAATCCAAGGCTTGAAGCGCAAACTCCTTGAGTTGGGCTGCTGTGGCGGTTTCGAGGTCGAGGGTGCGGGGAGTGGTGGTTAATTCGCCACCGCCAACTGAAGAGGATGGTGATCCTGTCTCACTCGGCGGCGCTGGTTGCTGGCGATCTCTGCCTGTCTCGCTTTGGGGCGCTGGTGTCGGAGCCGATTCGACTCTGGCCGTGCTTGCCTGCTCTGGTGATGGTAAATCACTGCCATCCTGATCCGAGCTGCAGCCGCTGCTGAGGAAGCAGCACGTCAAGATCAGCGGCATTTGGGCAGCGAGTGAGCGGTGACGTCTTGAGAACATCGGCAAACGATACGGATAGAGAGGTGAATGTGCAGTTGCTGTGATACCTTCATTTTAGCCACAGCCTGTGACGCAAATGCCCCCCGCCCGTAGCCTCAACGCCGCTGGCTCGATTCAGAAAAGCCCCAGCAACATAGATGGTAAGGCAAAGGTCGGATTCCGGAATTGGTTCGGTGCCAGCCGAAACAATCAGCAGACCGTTTTCGAACATCTTTAGAATAGGTCGGGCCGACCATCGCCGCAATCCATTAGCGGTGGATGGCGTTTGGTGTCATATTCTCGCTGCCGTGCGACAATCGCGAGTGGCTGGGATAGACTGGTGAGAGTGGATTACTTCCTGTTTTGGAGTTGGAAATTGAATCTCGCCATACGTGCCCCGCAGCTGCTCGCCGTTTTTGTGACGGTCACCTTGCTTGGGTTGGTCGCCTTTGCTGCGACGAGACCGGAGGATGCGACTCAGGTCGGTTCGGTGGATGAATCCGGCTTTGGCAACTCCCAAAACAGTGACCCGGGCTCCAGCAAGTCGGGCTCCAGCAAGTCGGGTGAACCGGCTTACGTCGGACGGCAGGTTTGTGCGGAATGCCATCGCGAGAATTTTGAACAGCATGCAAAGCATGGGCATGCGATGACGTTTCACCATGTACCGGAGACCGATTTGGCGAATCGGCTGGCAGGGCAAATCGTCGATGGTGGTGAAGGGTTTGGCAGCTACCACTATCGCCAAGGTGATGATGGGGAGCTGTTTGCCCAATTGCCTGAGCTGTCAGAATTGTCGGAGTTGCCGATCGAATATGCACTCGGTTCGGGGCACAATGCTCAAACTTTCCTCACGTTGCGCGAATCTGCGAACGCCGATTCTTTAGGCCTCGAGCACCGAGTCAGCCTTTATCCTGGCGACCGTTTAGCAATCACGGTTGGGCATGAAAACAAGACGGCGAACTCACTGCTCGAGAGTTATGGAAGTACCGTGCATGGTGAGACCGTTGATCGCTGCGTGTACTGCCACACCACCACAGCTCAGATCACCGGGAATCGAATTGACAATCTTGTCGCCAATGTGAACTGTGAGAAATGTCACGGTCCGGGAAGCGAGCATGTCGCCTTGGCTCGGCAATCCGCGACCCCACCGCCCTATTCGGTTGGTAAAGCTGACTGGGATGTGGAGTCAGAACTCCAGCTTTGCGGAGACTGCCATCGATTGCCGCAAGGTCTAAGCAAGTCTGAATTGAGAGAGTACCCGGATAACGCCGTTCGTTTCCAGCCTGTTGGGCTGTTGAGGAGCGCGTGTTACCTGAAATCGGGGCGTCAGCTTCGTTGCTCGACCTGTCACAATCCGCATGTTTCCACGCATGGCGTTTCGAAAGCGGATCACATCGCAAATTGCGTTTCCTGTCACGATGAGTCGATCGAAAAACACACGATCTGCCCTGTCAACGCAACTTCAGGCTGTATTGAATGCCATATGCCAGCGATTGATCAGAAGCAGGGAATTAAATTCCATGATCATTGGATCCGCGTACGAGAAAACGATTAGCGGTGCCGGTCGCACGGTGTAGCCGGTCATTGCCGTCGACTGGTCTTTAGACCGGGCCGTACAGTTCGTGCCTCAGCGTTCAGTGCGTGCCTCAGCGTTCAGTGCGTGCCGGCAAATCTCGCCTGCCCGGTTCATCTCTGCTGATCCTGTCACGGTAGCACCCGTATTGGACATGGCTTACTCGTACTGGAGCTGGCTTACTCGTATCGGTTGATTGGTTTCGCGTTTCTCGTTGGCGTCGATAGGTCGATGAATTGATTCTTCACGCTTTCGTCGGACTCCAAATAAAAAAACCTCGGCTTTCGAGAAAGCCGAGGTTTTCAGATGGACATTTGTGAACTAACCAAACCTACTGGTTTAGTTGCTCTTCAATGGTTTCTTTACCAGCCTTGGTTCCGAGGGCTCCCCAAAGACCGTAAGGGCTCTTCTGGCCAGGTGCTCGAGGGCCAGTTTGGCCGAGTCGCACGCTGCCTTGCTGTGGGTTACCAGCTTCAATTGAGTCGGTCATGAAGATCACGGCTCCGTCACCCATCAAGATGTGAACGCCACCTTGGTGGTTACTGCTCGGTGGCAGAGTACCTGGTCCATCGATCCATTGGCCGACGCAGTTTTCCTTGTTCGGTGGCAGGGTCGTGAATACCTGAGTCACGGTAGCACGGAAGTTAGCCCAGTTACCACCACGTGAATCTCGACTGTCAGAAACAAGTCGCTGCGGCGGAGTGCAGTTCGCATCGCCCGCTGCACACCAAATCGTTGGCCTGTCTGGGCTGACTTCTTGTGCATCTCGGCAGAAGGAAGGATTGTTGTTGACATCTTGGCTGCCACGTCCACGCCATGAAATGGATGAACGGACGTCACGGTCGCCGAGATCAGTACGAATCTCAGCCATGGCGATCGTGTTGGCGAGGCCATCAAGAATGTCACGGAATTTGGACTCGCGTCGATTCATGAAGAATCCACGGTTCTGAGCGCGTGCTGCGCGATGTGCCCAGCTGCCACTGTCGGTCAAGTTGCCGTTCTTGAAACTGTTGTGCCAAGGTCCAGGGGCGTCGCCCATGCACATGGCGTAGTTGGTTCGACCCAACGCAGGCAGTCCGGTACCTGGATCGCTTGGGCATCGCAGCGTAGGAATTTCTGTTGCCCAAGGAACGTAACCAACACCAACATTGTGGTTTCGTGGGCTCGGGCCCATTGCTGGCCAACGCTGAGGATTGAGCAGGTTGGTGTCACCGGGGACGGGACCACCGCTGACTGTTTCGGTGCTGGGATTCGAGACTTTCTCCCAGAGAGCTTGCTGCTCCATGAAAGGCAAGAGTCCGACCAATGCGCTCAGGCATTCCTTGCTGGCGTCGTGCCCTCTTTGCCACCAGTTTGGGGTGTTGAGGCCGATACCGGTTCCAGCACCCTGCAGTGGCAACTGCTTGTAGGCCGAGTGGTAGTTGTGAATCGCCAAGCCAATTTGCTTGAAGTTGTTACTGCAGCTCATTCTTCGAGCGGCTTCACGTGCCGCCTGAACTGCCGGCAGCAGCAAGCCTACGAGAACGCCGATGATGGCAATCACCACCAGCAGTTCCACGAGGGTAAAACCTCGTGAACGGTCAGTCTTTCGGAGCATAGTCTAGCCTCGCAAAATAGAGAAATTAAAAATAGCAGAGCGAAGCTCTCACCATGCGGACGGAAAGATAGCCATCAGCAAGAGGAGCTTCTCCACAGGAGTCTACCCCTTTCACCCAATGATTCAACAAATGGAAATGTGGATTTAGGGGAATAATACCGAATTAACCACTTCGCAACGGCCCCAAGGGGGGTAATCGCTCCGTTAAGACTGCGTGGCCGGTCCTTTGGAGGGGGGCTGTTTGGCTCTCCGCTTGAATTTGCCTGCGAAAATCGATCCTTCGTAGGAGAGCAATTGGAAGTCCTTCGGCCGCGATCAGCCCATGATCAGATCTGAACGAGTTCGACCAAATCACGGAAAGGCGGAAAGAGCCCGAAGGTGATCTCCTTCAAGCGTGTTCTAAGCGAAATCCAGCACTTGATTTGCTGGTAGCCGCGAGCACATCGAGCGTGTCTGGCAGCGTCTTAGAAAAGAAGTGGGCGGTCTGGTGTCCGCCCGTGATTTTTTTCAAATCAACGATCAAGAACTAGCCCTGCTCGTTCATTTGTTGTTCCATTTCTCGATCGTACTCCTCATCTGTCATGCCTTCCATTGCCGCTTCATCATCAACGGCGTCGGCGGGAGCTTCGATCACAGTGTTTTCGCCACTGCCACCGCAACCGACCATGGGGCAAACAGCAAAGCCAGCAATCACGAACATGGAAAACCAGTTTTTTCTCATCACTAAGTCCTTCATAGGGATGCCGAAATTTCGGCGGTAGGTTCTGTCTATCTACCTATAGATTAACCGACTGTTACCAGATGGTGTAGTTGTTGCTAGCGAGTTGGTGGTTATTACTGAAAAGACCCGTCGCGCGAGGGTGTTTATGGCTGGGGTTTTGGCCAGATCCGGCTGATTTCGTCTAGCCATGGCTTAAATTCTCCCTCAATCAGAAGATATCGTTGGTTTGTCGTCAGATTCTGAAATGTCTGTTTTGTTCCGGAACTCCAAGTCATCTCAATCGAATTAACCCTGTTAGCCTTTCCTAAGCCGATGTCGATGATGGACTGATTAGCGGATAGATAACCATTTCCTGCCGTTACCCAGTGGGTAAACTCGCCCGCGTCAGTATTGACCCGGATCCGACTGCCAATCGCATCGCGTTCTGATTTGGTTCCCACCAAGACCAATTGAATGCCATCGCCGCGACGAGTGGTGTTGTTTCGCAGCAAGGCGGTTGGTGCATCGAGGTGGCCGACGACGAAATCCAAATCGAGGTCACGATCGAAGTCAAGAGTTGCCACAGCGCGGCCGACGTAGCGTCCGCCCAGATAGCCCTCCGATTCTGTCATCGCAGCTCCGACATAATGATCCTGGAGATTAAGGATCGGTTGGGTTGGCATTTGAAATGCCTTTCCGCGGTCTCGCTGATCAAAAACATGCCCGTTCGCGACCAAGAAGTCGAGCCAACCGTCCCAGCCAAAATCGACAGCGGCAATTCCAAATCCGGTGAACGGTGAAGTCAACGGCGTCAGCTGATAGCGGGCGGCATCGTCACTGAAAATCCCGCGTTTTCCTTGGATGAAATGATTGGCCGATTCACCAGTGAAATTGGTGACATGTAAGTCAATCGATCCATCTCGATTGAAATCACCTGCGGCAATCCCCATGCACGAGTTGCTAAAGCCGCGAAAGCCAACTCCCAGGCCAACGAGATCAGCGATGTTCGTGATGTCGGGCGTGTTGAATCCAATCAACAGGTGGTTGGGGCGTGCGTCGTTGCTGACAAAAACATCGTTGGCTCCATCACCGTCGAAGTCTGTGATCATCAAACCCAACGCGGTGCCAGGTTCAATCCGTTTTTTGGCTACCGTTTTTGTCTCGAAGCGGCCATCTCCCAAGGCGAGAGACCAGCGGTCTGCTTCGGCGTAGAATTCATTCGGACCGGGTGCCAATTCAGAACCGTCCTTGTCTTTGTCGGGCAAGCGAAACCCATCCTGCATTTCGACATAGACACACTCGAATAATTCCGGGAGACCGTCTGCGGTAAGATCGGCGATCCCCACCGAACTCGTGAACTGAGGGGGCACCGCGCCGAGCTGTGGTGTGTTGTCTTGAAAGGTCCCGTCGCCGTTGTTGATCAACAGTCGGTTTTGCCCTAAGGCCCCTAAGTAAAGGTCAGGGAACCCGTCCTGATTTACATCTCCGACTGCGATGCCCGACCCGTAATGAAAGTCTTCGGTGCCTGTGTTTCGGGTGACATCGGCAAACCGCCCCACGTTGTTTCGGAACATCTGGTTCGAGCGGGTGCAGGCATCGTTGGGTGGCTCACCGCTGCCCTGCGCCAGGTAGATATCCGGATACCCATCGAGGTCATAATCCAAAATCCCAATCCCGCCGCCCATCATTTCATGCAACGGCAGGGAATCTAAATTGATTTTGTCAGCATGATGCCACTGAAACTGAAGCCCCTGAACGTCTGCGACATTTTCAAGTTTCACCACGACCGGCGAGGGCGGTAATTTGGTCGGCGAGCTATGGCGGTCAGGATTTCCCACTGGCTTGGTTGCCGCGTTCAGCCGATTCGATTCTGACAGATCGGCGAATGCTTGCTCGATCGCGAATTCACTGCGGTCGATTTCGGTTAGCGCAAGCTCACTTGCCATGGTGAGTGTCATCGGGTTCTGTCTCAATGCAGCATGTTGATCGAACAAAATTCGACGTCTTTGGTCCTGGCCTGGGGGCAGGGAATTCAACGTCCATCCGATCGTTTCAAACGGGCGACCCAAGGTGAGCAATTGTTGTGGCAGGTCGGCGAGCATTTCTGGTGTTGTTTCACCCAGCGATATTTTGATCGCCAGCTCTCGCAGCAAAGCGACTCGTGTCGCGTGCTCTCGCACATATTGTGAATCTGATTTTCGGTTCAAAGCAGCCAGCACTCGTGCGAGTCGATGGCAGGCATCGTCATCGGTGGGATCACGATAAACCGCTTCCATCAGTGCTCGTGCGGATGCTTCCAATTGCTGCTGCTGATAGAACCATACCCCCAATGCCACCCAGTAATCCGCGAACTCTTGGGTTTGCTCATCGCACCCGGCATACCATTGGGCAAGTTTGTCGGTTGCTTGGGTTTCTGCGAGCAGACGTCCAAGAAATGCATGGGCTGCGATCTCGCCAGATCCCTGTGCTGCAATCTCACCCGCGGTTCTTGCCGTGTCAGATGCACCTCGTCTGCCGCGAGATAACTCTTCCAAGGCCTTGTCAAATGCTTCCTGCGAAAACCACCACCTTGCCAATCCATGCCCCGGCATGAAGAAAGATTCTGGAGCACGATCCTTGATCGCAATCGGGTAGGCGTCCCCGCGACGTAACAATGAGGTCAGAATCTCTTGGTTGTAGCGGCCGGCACGGCACAATCGATCCGCGTACTTTGACGCTTCCTGTCGGCGTCCCAATCGGCTGAGTATTTCCCACAATTGTTGATGCCACCGAACCCGTTGTTCTTCAGTCAGTGAACTCTGTTCGACAGCGAATTCGAGCCGTTGAACAGCGGCTTCCAACGCTCTTTCCTGAACCAGGAGTTGTACGATGATGTCGGTGGCCGTCGTGAAGCTTGGCCCCGTTGCAGTGATCGATCTCGCCATCTCCTTCGCTGCGTCAGGATTGCCTTTGGCAATTTCGATGCGGCTGGCGAGCAGCAACGCCGCATTGTCATCCGGGCGTTCGATCAAGGCTTGCGTGATCAGTTCGGAAGCCGGTTTTAGATCGAGTTCGGAGAGATAACGCTCTGCTTCTTTCAGGCGATCAGCATAGCGTGAGCGGTTGGGATCGCTGGCTGTCTGATCACGGGACTTCGGAGCGGCAATCTCCGTTTGATCAGCCGTTCCGGTTTGCGTTGGGATGTCCTGCTGCACAGGTTTTCGGCAACCCATCAGCGGGATGATGGCGAACACGATCGACAACAGGCAAATCTGGGCGTTCACGATGTACGGGCGGCGTTGGCAGATTCCAAGTTGGATGTCCATTTTTTGCCGGAAAGGTTGATCACCATTCCATTTTGCAACACTTCCGCTAATCGACATAAAGAAATGCATTACTGTTGAACAACGCTCTGGCCAGGTTGGTGATTCCAGCATGTGCGGGCTTCGTGTTTCCTTCTGCGGTCAATAACTCAGATTGTTCTTTTATGAATGATATCGCGTCGGTGAGTTCGTCGTCGTTGGGATGCCTTGATAATACTCGCAAAAACGTTGCGGTCACTCTCGCTCGATCTGTTCTAGCTTCGGTGATTACTTGGTCAGCCACTCGTTCTGATGCGTCGAGGGTAAGTTTTGAATTCAACAGCAACAGTGATTGAATTGGGGTCGTAGAAGGATTCCTTTTGCTGCAACTGCAATTTGCAGCAGGTCGATCAAAGGTCGCGAACAAGGGATAGCGGAGATTGCGGCGGGCGAAGATATAGATGCTTCGCCGGTAATGATCCGCTTTCGCGTTGGTTGCTTTCCATTGGCCTTTGAGTAGCGTTTGCGTCAATTCTTTTGGCAGAGGGGGCATCACGCCCGGTCCGCCCGGTTGGTCTGTTAAGGTGCCGCTGGCGGCGAGCATTGCATCGCGGATCGCCTCGGCCGCCAACCGCCGCCGTGGGAATCTCGCCAGCAATCGGTTCTCGGGATCTGTTTCAATCCGCTGTGACCAGTTGGTGTCTGTGCGATTGGCGAACGGTTTGCTACGCGTCATGTAAGTCGACGAGAGTAAAATTTGACGGTGTAGTTTTTTGAGACTCCATTGCCCCGCAATCAATTGCGTCGCCAGGTAGTCAAGCAGTTCTGGATGAGTCGGTTCGGCACCCATCACGCCGAAATCGCTCGGCGTAGAAACTAAACCGGTGCCGAAATGAAATTGCCAGATGCGATTCACGATTGATCGAGCGGCCAACGGATTGGAGGGGGCGGTGATCCAGCGGGCCAATTGAAAGCGTTCGTCGCCAGGATCGCTGCTGGTCAAGCGGTGATCGGTTGGATTTGCGATCCGAGGGAATGCGGCGGAAACCGAATCGGACGGGCGGCGCCAATCACCACGAACGAAAAATTTGGGTTTCGCTTGCGAATCGATACCCCGTTGTAACGTGGTGATCGACTGATTTCGCTTGAGTTTGACCGCCCGTTCAAAGAAGGCTCGGAAGCGATAGAAATCCGCCTGGCTGATCGGGTCATACTTGTGGTCGTGGCACTGCGCACATCCGACCTGCAAACTTAAGAGTACTTCGCCAACCGTCGAGGTGACTTCGTTCATCAGGACATGTTTTCGTTCTTCCATTGAATTGATGTCGGGCATGTCGGGGCCCGATAGGCAGAACGAGGTTGCCACTTTGGCTGCAGGGTCATCGGGTCGCACGACATCACCGGCCAATTGCAGTGTGACAAATTCGTCGTAGGGCATGTCGGCCGAGAGAGCTTGGATGACCCAGTCACGATATCGCCATGCCGTCGGCCGAACTTTGTCGTGTTCGAAACCGTCGGTTTCGGCAAAGCGTGCGAGATCGAGCCAGTGCTGTCCCCAGCGTTCACCGTATTGTGGTGAAGCAAGCAATCGGTCAACCATCGTTCGATAGGCATCGGGGCGACGATCGCTGACGAAATCGGCGAATTGCTCGGGCGTTGGCGGTAACCCGATCAAGTCGAAGTGGACGCGACGCAGTAACGATGGTCGATCGGCTTGTGCTGCTGGGGTTAGCGATTCCTGTTCCAGTCTTGCCAGGATGAAATGGTCGATCGCGTTCTGCGGCCACTGTCGATCTGTTACTTTCGGGATCGGTGGCTTGTTGATCGGTTGATAGGCCCAATGTTCGCGGTCAAAAGAATCGATTGGCTGCTCTTCAAATGATTCCTGCGCGATCAACGGACCAGTGCTGGCCGAGAAGAAAATGCCGATCAAAAAACAAGTGACGATTGGTGATGCGAGCCGATTCAGAAAGGCTTGACGAATGATCAAGAGACAATCTCCTGTACCCATTCAACTTCTGACGGGCCGGTCAGTCGTTCGTCCAGTCCGTTATGGGAATACGTCAGCTTTCGATGGTCCAGTCCTAACAGGTGCAAAAGGGTCGCATGGAATTGGTTGACGTGAACGGGATTGGTTTCTGCTCGCAATCCAATCGCATCGGTTTCTCCATAAGCCCGTCCGCCTCGCGTACCGGCCCCGGCGATCCAACCGCAGTAACCCCACGGATTATGGTCTCTGCCCTTCCCTTGCTCGCTCATTGGCATCCGTCCGAATTCACCGCACCACACCACCAGGGTGTCATCGAGCAGGCCGGAACGCTTGAGGTCGCGTAGCAGGCCAGCGATTGGTTTGTCTGTTTTTAAGCAATACTCGCCATGATTTTTGGCGACATCTTGGTGTGCGTCCCAGCCGTTGGTGTTGCCTGAGTAAACCTGAACGAACCGCACGCCTCGCTGCACCATGCGTCGGGCCAGCAAGCAACGTTGACCGAAGTCGCGTGTGACCGGATCATCGATGCCGTACAGCGACATCGTTTCAGAAGTTTCATCTGAGAAATCGACCACTTCCGGTGCTGCGGTTTGCATCCGAAACGCTAGCTCGTACGCCTCGATTCGAGCGGACAATTCGTCATCCTGATCACGAGCGATCAAATGACGGTCGTTCATCTTTCGTAAAAAGTTGAGCGTGGATCGTTGCTGGGCATCGCTGATTCCCGCTTGCGGTTTCAAATTCAATACCGGCGTTTTGCCAGGCCGCATCGTGGTCCCCTGATAAGTGGCCGGCAAGAATCCGCTGCCCCACGCAGCGGGGCCCCCCTTCAAGCCACCACCGGGATCGGGCAACACGACGAAGCTGGGCATGTCCTCGTTTTCACTGCCCAAGCCGTAGGCAAGCCAGCTGCCAAAACTGGGATGTCCCATCAAAATGCTGCCGGTGTTCATTTGGTAAACCGACTGAGGGTGGTTCACGCTGTCGCCGTGTAGTGAACGGATGACGCAGAGATCGTCCGCCAGCTCGGCAATGTGTGGCAAGAAATCAGAGACAGGTAAACCCGATTGCCCGCGCGGTCGGTACGGTTTGATCGGTGCCAGCAGAGGATTGGTCGCAACTTTGCGACGAGTCATCACTTCGCCAAAACTCTCCGGCAAAGGTTGACCGGCATAGCGAAGCAAGTCGGGCTTGGGGTCGAACAGGTCGACGTGGCTAGGGCCGCCATGCATGAACAACCAAATGACTCGCTTCGCACGGGGTGGATGATGAGTGCGATTCTTCGAACTGGCGATTGGCTTCTCGTTGGCCAACAGTGATTGCAACGCCATCGCACCGATGCCACCACCGGCGGTTTGCAAGAATTGTCGTCGGTCGGGGATTGAAAACACGGCTGAGTTTCGCGGTGTGTTAGGTTGAAACGGGACCCACCTGATTTTGAACGCTCACGACCCTCGGGACAAGAGAAGAGTGTGATGGGTTGTTGGTGGCCGTACCCCATGAATGCGACGCCCGGGCGATAATCAGCGGGCGATAATCAGCGGGCGACGCGTAAGAGCCAGATTGCGGATTTAGCGGCACGAGGTGAATTGGTGGCGACTTCCATGCGGTTGAGGGCCGGTAGCCAACGCCATGCCGTTCAGGGCGGCTCAAAAAATCTTGGGCTCGCTGCCGGGTGATCGGCCAGTCAGAAAGTCGAAATCGCAGCCTTGGTCGGCTTGGGAAACATGCTTGGCATACAACTTTTCGTAGCCGCGTTCCGGTTGTTCAAGTGTTGGCTGATAGGCATCCCGTCGCCGCTTGAGTTCTTCGTCACTGAGATGCCAATGAATCCGGCGATTGGGAACGTCGATTTCGATTTCGTCGCCGGTCTGCACCAATGCCAGGGGGCCACCAGCAGCACTCTCCGGTGCGATGTGCAGGACGCAGGTCCCGTAACTGGTTCCACTCATTCGGGCGTCGCTGATGCGGACCATGTCGCGCACTCCTGCTTGCAGCAATTTTTTTGGAATTGGCAGCATTCCCCATTCGGGAAAGCCAGGGGCACCGAGCGGACCCGCGCTGCGAAGAATCAGCACGCTGTTTTCATCCACGTCCAGATCAGGGTCATGGATTTGCGCTTTCATGGCTGGGTAATCGTCAAACACCACAGCTTTACCACGGTGGGTTAGCAGCTTGGGTTCAGCGGCGAGTGATTTAATGACGCATCCGTTGGGCGCTAAGTTTCCTTTCAGCAAACAAGTTCCGCCGGCGGTCGCGACAGGATTTTCACGAGGGCGAATGACTTCCGTGCCAACGACTTCGGCTCCCTCGATCTGTTGGCCGAGCGTGGTGTGATTTACCGTTTGGCAACCAACATGCAACAAATCGGTCATCTGTGCGAGCATTGCTGGCAGACCACCAGCATCGAAGAAATCTTCCATCAGATAACGTCCGCCGGGACGAATGTCGGCCAGCACCGGCGTGGTGCGGGACAGTTCGTCAAAGCGGTCCAGTGTCAGTTCAATCCCTAGCCGGCCTGCGATCGCAATCAAATGGACAATCGCGTTGGTGCTGCCGCCGATCGCCAAGGAAGTCATCAGCCCGTTGTCGATAGACTGAGCTGTCAAGAAGGTTGATGGCTTGGTATTTTGCCAAGCCATCTCGACTGCGTGTCGCCCGGTTTGCACAGCGACACGTGAATGCTCGGCAAGAACCGCGGGCACACAGGCGGCACCGGGCAGCGTGAACCCCATCGCCTCGGTGACGCAAGCCATCGTACTGGCGGTGCCCATGGTCATGCAGGTGCCAGCAGAGCGGCCAAGGCAATTTTCGATTCCTTTCCAATCCCGGTCGCAGAGTTGGCCGGCCAGTCTTTCGTCCCAGTACTTCCATACATCGCTGCCACTGCCCAGCGTGACATCTTTCCAACGCGCTTTGAGCATCGGACCAGCAGGCAGGAAAACGGAGGGAATATCGGCGCTGATCGCTCCCATCAGCATGGCGGGAACGGTTTTGTCACAGCCACCCATCAAGACGGCGGCATCGACTGGATGGCACCGCAAAACCTCTTCGGTCTCCATCGCCAACAAGTTGCGATAGAGCATCGTCGTTGGCTTCATCAACATTTCACCTAACGACATGACCGGCACCTCAACAGGAAATCCACCTGATTGAAGGATGCCGCGCCGCACTTCCTCTGCCCGATTGCGGAAGTGGCTGTGGCAGGTGTTGAGTTCGCTCCATGTATTCAAAATCGCGACGACGGGACGGTTCTGATAATCAATGTCGTCAAACCCCATCCCTTTGAGTCGTGAACGATGTCCAAACGAACGCATGTCATCGGGGCCAAACCAACGATGGGAACGCAGTTTTGAAGGGTCTCGATCCACAGCGATTCACCACAGCTTGGGGTTTGGGAAAGTTGGAAAATGCCATCCGTGCGAAGCGGAAACGAACCGGTTGCTTTACCTACGAAACGACTTTTTCACGCATCGTGTTGATGGCACTGCGGATTCGCGCGACCGTCTCTGCGGGCAGGTCGCTCAGCATCGGTGGCAAAGCTCCAACCGATGCGATCCCTGCTTCGGCCACCGCGTGATGGAGCACACGAATCGGGTTGATTTCGTTCCTTAGGTCTTCCAATGGAGAAAACCACTTGCGAATCGTTTCCGCCATCTCGTAGTCAGCCTCGTGGATCGCCCGCATCATTTGCATCGAACGCTCTGGTGCAATGCAAACACATCCGCTGGTGAACCCAGCAACGCCGAAGTCGCGCAAGTGGACGATTGCCGGTTGTTCGCCAATCCCGCTGACGATTCGCTCTTTCGGAAAGACGTCGATGACTTCTCGTAGGTAGTCATCTTGCGAGGGATCGTCTCGAACCACGGCGTACTTGATCCACGAAATAACGCCATCCGATTCCAAAGCGCGAATGTGTTGCGGATCCAACCAACGATCGAATTTTAAATAGAGCACCAGTGGTTTTTCCAATTGCTCTGCCAAACGCCGTACCCCCGAGGCGATCCCTGCTTGGTCGACCACATCACGTGATGGCAAGAGCATCGCGGTGGGGAAATCATGGTCCTTCAAAAGCTGAACTTGGTCGGCAGCAAATCCGTAGGCAGGACCCACGGAGGGAACGACGGTGGTTTGATCGCCCGCCGTTTCAGCAAGCATTTGGAGCAGGCTCGCGTATTCACGGATCTGAACGTGATAGAACACCGCATTGCCGCCATAAAGTAACGAGCGGATTCCACCTGCTTCTAAAAAGCGAATGATCTTGGCATTCTCAGAGGCCGAAACATTCATGTTGGCGTCACGAGCGAGCGGTGGGACCGCTACCACTGATTGACGCAAACTGTTAGACGAAAAAGGTGAACATAACATCAGGGTGTCTCGTGCTGGGCAG
Organism: Rubripirellula sp.; assembly: GCA_029245125.1. Classification (GTDB taxonomy): domain Bacteria; phylum Planctomycetota; class Planctomycetia; order Pirellulales; family Pirellulaceae; genus Rubripirellula. The sequence continues at coordinate 59,494 of JAQWPZ010000108.1, read as the reverse complement.
CGGAATGGGCGTTGGAATGAGCACGCAGGGTGCCGCGACGCCTACTTCTCAATCTCGTCGATACGACACTGGTGCTGATGAACTGGTGCTGATGACTCGGGTTGCCTACTCACCATCGGATTCTGAAAGCAACGTGATGCCGGTTGGCCGGCGGAGTCATGGGGCAAGGCTCAGTCTTGCCGTGTCGCTTTCATCACGGTGAACAAAGACAGCGGATTGGTCTTGTAACGCCGGTCCATTCGCAAGGGCAATTCTCGCACAACTTCGTCGAGATCCAAATCTGTTCGCCAGCCTAAGCGTCGGGTGATGTTGCCAGCCTTGTCGACGACCCGTGCAATGAAGGGATTCTCACTGCGAAAATGATTGATGATCAGAATCTTTCCGCCAGGCTTACAGACGCGAACGACTTCACGCATCATGTCCTGCGGTTTAGAAACGACGCTGATTGTGTGGAAGGAGGTGACGAAATCAAACGATGAATCTGCGAAGTCGAGTGATTCTGCGTTTCCTGGCTGTACTTCAATATGATGCCAGGCTTTTTCGGCAATCAACTCTTTCGCTTCGGCAAGCATCGCTTCGGAAAGATCGACGCCGGTGACCGATGCATGGTCTGGATACGATTCTAAAGACAGACCCGTTCCGACGCCCACCTCTAAGACCTTCGCGCCGGGGGGAATCCCGAGCGTATCAAGCGTCTTGTTGACCCGTCTCTTGGCCACGGCCGGCCATAACGCCTGATAGGCTGGCACGAGGTGGTTGTAGAACGGGCTAGAATGAGGTTGGGGTGTCTTGCCCGGTCGGTTGGATACACGATGCATGGAATGAAACCCTGGCTCAAGAAAAAACGCACGCCCGCCAGGATGGCATCTTTCACGCTCCCGTCAAGCATCGCGAGGATGAGTTCGCAACGCTAAGTATCGGCACGATAAAGACTTGCGGCCATCGGTGAGCTTAAAAATCGGTGCGATTTTTACGTTGCTGAGACATTTTGCGGTCCTCTGTGGGGAGTGGAACGCTCTGTCAATAATCCAGGTGAGAATGAGCTGCGGGCTTTGGGTGGACATTTCACCGGGGCAATCTGGCAATCGAAATAGTTGTGGCTTGTTTTCAATTCTCGTTGTCTGATTCCACCGGCTGATTCAGTCGAGTCGGCGTCGAGTCAACGAAGGCGTTCGCCTTGGTTGACCTTTGGGCGAGGCGTGGGCGGCTATCTGGGATCTTGTTCTGGGATCTTGTTCTGGGATTTCGCCTGTGGTTGTTTTGGCACACCGAGCAGTGGTTGCCGTGGTCGACAAGAATTTCAGATCCAATCGTTTGCGGCTGTTTGGGGAATTTCGCTCGCTGCGGTTGGCCGTTCCGCCGCGGGGGCAATGAATCCGAACGCAAATGCCTCCAGTCGTTCCTGAGGGCATTTGGATCGTGGAGGGATTTGCTTCCTCGAAGAACCGCTTCTTCAACCGAGAACGCGTCGGTCACCGCAGGTTACAATACGGCCCGTTAACAAGAACTTGCCTGCGTGAGGTGGAACGCAATGAAGATGAATGCTTGGCTCTGCACACTGTCGATGATCTGTTTGTTTCTGGTCGGCAACTCGCCGTCGTTGGCCGAAGAGAAGGTCGAACCGGTTCGAATGGGTTGTGGCATGATGACCTTTGATTCCGTGCCTGGTTGGGGGCTTCGTCCCGATGGTAGTTCACCGCTGGGGCCAACCCACGGCGGTGTGGTGATCGACGAGGCGGGCAATATCTTTACCAGCGCGAATGCCGGTGTGTTCGTTTTCTCGCCGGAAGGAAAGGTTGTCCAGACTTACCTCGGCAAAGACTATTCAAATCTCCACGACATGGAGATTCGGAAAGAAGCCGATGGTGAATTCATTTATGGTGCCCGCAATAACGATGCCGAGGGCATCAAGTTCAATGCTCATTCGGGCGAAATCGTCCTGCGATTGAAGTACCCGGAAGAATCGGGTCTAGGAAAAATTCGGTTCAACCCGACTGCCATTACAGTCACGGCTGAAGGAGACATTTACTTGTCCAATGGTTACGCGAGTAACCACATTTTTAAGTATGACAAAAATGGAAAGTATCTGATGCACTTCGGTTCCAAAGGGAATGGCTTAAAGCAATTCAACACCGCTCATGGCATGACGTTGGATACGCGTTATGACCCACCAAGGTTGCTGGTTTGCGACCGCAATCACCAACCGAAAGGGCGACTGGTTCACTACGATCTGGAAGGTAACTTCATCGAAGAAGTGATCACTGGATTAGGCATGCCGACATCGGTTTCGATTCAAGGCGAATATGTTTCTGTGCCAGATTTGCATGGTCGGTTAGTGATTCTGGACGGCAGCAATACGATCATGGCTGTGCTGGGACACAACCCGGATCCGAAGAAGCGAGGCAATTTTAAAGTTCCGCAGGACCAGTGGGTCGAGGGTGTCTTTAGCGGTACCCATGGTTCCTACTGGGACAAAGATGGCAACTTGTATGTCCAAGATTGGAACGTTGCGGGCCGCTTGATGAAATTGGTGCGGGTCCAATAATTCCCGACAACAAGCATTGCAGGCAGTTGCTGACAGAGATCAGACGCTGCCGTCGGTCCTGAGCGGGCGATCGGCGGGGTAACCTGTGCGATGTCACAGCAAGCAGATGACACGACTTGCCCCATGTCGTTTACGTTCGCTCGCAGGGATCTGCCGAGCTGCAGATTGGAAGTCGCTCGCCGAAATCAAGGCAAAGATCATTCGCCCAATGGCTCGATTCTTGCACGATCGCTGATTAAACACTCGGTGCCAATTGGCCGCCCGCTGGCGTTCCGTTTGGACACCACAGCGACCTGCATCTCGATTTGTTCTGTTGGATCGTTCGAATCGATCTATCACCCTGGTGCAGCCTAGTCCCGGCTTTGCAGCTTTGCCAGCAGGCGAAGAATCTCGAGGTACAACCAAACTAACGTTACCATCAACCCGAAAGCGCCATACCACTCCATAAATTTTGGTGCGTGGGACTCAACCCCTTTTTGGATGAAATCGAAGTCGAGAACCAGATTCAATGCGGCGATCACGATCACGAATAGCGAGAATCCGATTCCGATCATTCCCGAGCCGTGAATGTAGGGGATTCCGATATTGAAAAAACTGAGCACAAAGGTCAATAGATAGACGAGCATGATCCCGCCGGTTGCGGCAAAGAGACCAGCGCGGAATTTGTCGGTGGCTTGCACCAGGCCGAGACCAAACGCGATTAACATTGTGATCAACACGCCAAAAGTCAGCAGCACGGCTTGCGTGACAATGCCGTCATAAAACGATGCGTATTGTGCTGACAGGGCACCGAGCAAAAGGCCTTCGGCGGCAGCGTAGGCGGGGGCTGTGATTGGCGACCAAACTGGCTTGAAGATTGTGATCAGCGCCAAAACCAGTCCGCCGATGCCTCCGCCAATCATCCAGGGTAAGACGTTTGCACCCTGAAAAGACTGGTTCCAGGTGAAGCCGGCTGTCAGAATGGCGATCGAGACCAATGCTCCGGTTTTGATCGTTGTTCCCCCAAGGTCATGGTGTCAGTAGGAGCGGCAGCGAGATCGAAACCATCTGCTGGCATCGCTTCCAGTGACTGGTAGAGGTTGTCGTTTAGTGCTGGATTGCCTGTACGCATGACGTTGTCCGGTAGATGTGAGGGATGCTCTGAGAACTGGAGTGTGACACAGCGATTTGCAAACTAAAAGAGAGTCCCCAATACTATTGTCAATCGATGTTTGTTCATCACGGGATTGCTGGCACGATCCGTCGGGCAAGTGTTCTCTGGTAACTACTTGTTGTTGATGGGCTCTGGATACAGGATCCAGCCACTCGAGAAAGGTTCAGCTGGGGCCAAGCACGCAGCACAGCGACTCCATCATCACGCGTTTATGCCACGAAACGGTCAAGCTCGCCGACGCGCTGGAAACGTTGGACTGTTTGCCATCACTGACAAGCCAGTGGTGATCGAGGCAACCTTTTTCGCGTCAGTGTTGTGTGGCTGAGGGTAACTGATTTGTGCAACTCAGCCGTCCAATCGCGAGGGTTTGGCGTACGTTCGGGCCTTGCAACGACCAATAACGATGTGGCTGCAGTCGGTTAGGTGGGTTTGTAGATGATCACCGAAAGGTCATCGGGTTTTCCCGGTTCGCCAGGCTGATTCAGATTCATTCGCTCGGTCGCCAACTCGTCGAGACGCTTCATCCGTGTGGCCAGTTTTCCACAGCGACCGTGCTCGATGACTTCTTCAATCTTGACGTTGTCGAATAACCCGTCACTGCCAACGATGATGGTGTCACGGGTTGCCAATGGTTGAGCGGGGCCGATTTCGATGTGCATGTTTCGGGATCCGACTAGATTCGAAACCACGTGACGTTGTTCGTGGTGCATCGCGTCCGCTTCGGTCAGCATGCCGGCTTCGATCGCGTAACCGACAGGCGAATGGGAGGTCGATTTCCACTTGATGGTACCTCGTTGACCAAGGATCAAGCTGGTCGAGTCGCCGACTTGGTAGCCACGGGCAACTTGGTCTTGCACTTCCACCACAGCCAGGGTTGTGGCGGCACCGATGCCGAGGTCTAGAATCGCCTGGTTGGCTTGTTCGATGCCATCCAAAATTGCGGCCCGGAGTCCAGTCATGGCGGCGGCGAGGACGTTTTTTGTCACAGTTTGCACGGCAATCGCGGAAGCCTGATGTCCGTGGGGGCAACCGCCCACGCCATCCGCGATCATCAGCAGAATCGCGCCCGAGGCGGTTTGCACAACCGCGGCACTGTCATCGTTGGGCTCTGTCTTGCCAGGGCAGTTGCGGCAATGCGTCATCGCCTGACCACGGTTGAGCCGCAGCAAATCGGGCGATTCCATATCTTGTTCGACATACAACCGCTGCACCGGTTCTGTCGTCAGGTTCACCATCGGTGCATCCCGCAGGAGGTGATGTGCACTGTCCGCCGGCACGTTGTCATTTCGCCGGCACGTTGTCATCTGGTGAAACGCATCAACCGACGCCTTAGTTTATTCCACCGATCGAGCCTTTGCGATGCGTCTTAAAACCTTTGTGATCCGCCCCGATGCCAGGGGGCAAGCTAATGCATCCCAATTGATCGGCTCTGAGCACCCGCGTCCTGCCGGACCCGCAAATACAAGCCAATCATCGCCCGCCTGATTGTCGCCGCCTGATTGTCGCCGCCTGATTGTCGCCGCCTGATTGTCGGAATTGGCTGGTCCGGTGCATTCCTTGGTCCGCGACAAGAGGCTCTCACGCGGTCACGCTGATGCGGCACTTCGACGCTTGGGCGATCGAATTGGAAGCTTCGCGACGGGGAACCAAGGCAGCTTGCGAGGAGCGTGCCGGGGGGCGAAAACGCTGAAAATCGTGGCAAAAAAAGCCGTCATCGGGGGTCGAAGACTCCATCTGCAACCCGCTCGGGCAAACCGTAGAGGGCTCGCAAGCGGTGGGGAAGATGCTCGGAACAGTTGCTAGCAAAAAGGGAATCACTCACGACTCGATTCGATTGTTGCCGATAAGCCGAGGAGAACTGATTCTTTGTTTTTAGCGGTCGATTGTCGAATGAATTCTAGGTCCAAGCTGATTATTTGCCTGTGTTGCGGCGCAGTAAGCATGGGCTGCCGAACGTCTTCAGACCCGGTTCCGGCTGAGGTGGTGTATCGCACCGCGTCGATGCAAACCCCGGTCATCGCCGAATCTCCACCTCTTGATTTAGTGGCCGAAGTTTCGCAAGAGGTGATCGATTCGGTGACCGAGGAAGCTGTCCTGCCAGAGCCCAGACCGGAGGGGTGGTCATCAACGCTCGGCGGTTTGGAATCGGTTGCGTTGGGTCAGCATCCTGCCATCATTGCTTCGCGACAACGACTCGCGGCTGCCCAGGGGCGATACCAGCAAGCAGGTTTGCCACCGAATCCAGTCTTGCAGTACCAAAGCGAGGAGATTGGCAATGAAGGGAGTTCTGGTCTTCATTCGGTGAGGGTTTCACAGCAACTTGTCACCGCCAACAAATTGGGACTGGCCCAGCAAGTGGCAGCCCAGCAAGCAGCAGGGCTGAGCGCCGAAGTGCGTCGTACAGAACTTCAAGTCTTGACCGAGTTGCGGGTCGCCTTTGCTCAAGCGTTGATCGCCCAGCGTCGTGTCACATTGGCAAATAAGATCGTCGACTTGTCGGAGCAATCGGTTCGGTCAGCGGAGTTGTTGTTGAAGGCGCAGGAGATTTCGAAAGTTGCTTTGTTACAGGCCCAAGTGGAAGCGGAGCAGGCTCGTATCTCGGCCGATAATGCGACGACCTTATTGTCGGCAAATCGGCGATCTTTGGCGGCTGCAGTCAGCTTGGACGAATTGCCCGATGGCGAACTCGTGGGAGATCTCGAGCAAGGATTGCAATTGCGTCCCTGGGACGAGACGCTCGAATCGATCGCTTCTCAAAGTCCTGAGCTGCTGGCCGCAGGATCGAATTTGGATCGCGCTCGCTGGGCGTTGCGTTTAGCATGTGCCCAAGTGACTCCGAATGTTACTGCTCAAGTTGGAGCAGGGGTGGATACTGGATCGGACGACGCGTATGCCGTCCTCGGGGTCACGGTCCCACTGCCGATCCGTAATCGAAATCAAGGCAACATTCGTGCTGCTCGCGCGGAGGTTGCTGCGGCATCCTCAGCGATCGAAAAGACGCGCTTGGATCTGGAGGGTCGCTTGGCGACTGCCGTCGGCCGCTACGAGACGGCACGTCTGCGATACGAACGACTGCGGGATAACGTCTTGCCGGGCGCCGAAGAGACATTTGAATTGTCCAAGACGGCGTTCGAGGCAGGTGAGTCGAACTATTTAACGTTGCTGACCGCGCAACGGACGCTCGTCAATACACAGTTGCAGATTCTGGACGCACTCGATCAGGCACGTCAGGCGTCAGCGGAAATCGATGGGGTATTGGTGACGCTTCCCTGATATCAGTGCTGCCAGCCCCAGTCTGTAAATCAGTCTGTAAATCAGCCTGTGCGGGGGTCTGGCATCGTCTCGAATACCTGTGCCGCTAGTGTCCCTCTAGTGCCAGTGGTTGCCACGTGTGATGATCTGGTCAATGCAAATCGGTCAATGCAAATCGGTCAACGCAAATCGGTCAACGCAGTGCTGGACCTGCCGAATGAGATCAAGTCGATCGGCTGCGAGCTCTGAGATTCGAGAGGTTAATTTGTCTTCGCTCACCACTCATCGAAGATATCACGATTTGGATGCGTTGCGAGCGATCGCGATGTTGTTGGGGATATTGCTTCACGGCATGCTCTCATTCATTCCTCAACCGGTTGGAATGCAGCCGATACAAGATGTTCATCAGCACGAACTGATCTATGGTGTGTTGGTGGATTTGATTCATGGTTTTCGGATGCCACTCTTTTTTCTGGTGAGTGGTTTTTTTACGACCATGATGTGGCAGAAGCGTGGGCCGCTGGGATTGATACAACATCGTCTGCTGCGGGTTGGTGTTCCTCTGTTCCTTGGTTTGTTCACGATCGTTCCAGTGATCTGGATAGTTTTGATTCTGGGGGCTACCAATCTTTGGTCGGCGGTTGAGCAGGGCGATACCGCTTATGTGAAAAACTACGTCGACGCCAATGGTGATCTCGACCGGCCGCGATTGGGTGATGTTTTCAGCGCTCGTGTGATGCCGTTGCATTTGGCCGTTGCCAAATCGGATGTGCAAATGGTTGCCTTGCTGGTCGACAGTGGTGCTGACATCGATGTTGCCGCATGGCAGGCATTAGGAGATCAACTGGCAGGTTCGACGCCACTGCATTGGGCTGCCGGTGCGGGGGAAGAAGAGATTGTGATCCTTCTGCTGGATCGTGGGGCGGACGTCAATTCGGTAGACATCAAAAACCGCACTCCATTGGATCTCGCAAAGCAGTATGTTCATCCCGACGTGGTTCAGCGTTTGTCAGCTGTCGGTGGTGTGTCGGGGGATGATGCCTCGGTGGATCGTTCGGAAACCGCAGCGGTCATGAAGCAGCGTGAGCAAGTTGGCGGTCGAGATTACTTAGGAGAATGGATTGATCAATCTACAGGGTTGACGCAGTTCGCTGCGCTGTTGGTTTTTTTTCCTGTCTTCATGCATCTCTGGTTTCTGTATTACTTGCTGTGGTTAGTTGCTGGGTTCGTTGTGATTGCTGGTCTCGGGCGCCTGTTGAATTTCAAGGGGCCACCCACTTGGATATTGCAGCGCCCAGTGGTTTGGTGCTGGATCATCCCGCTGACCTTTGTGGCTCAGTTGATGATGGTTCAGACCTTTGGTCCCGATACGGCAATCGGTATCGTTCCTTGGCCACCGGTCCTACTTTATTACGCGATTTTTTTTGGCTTTGGGGCGATGTGTTACGGGCGTCCAGAGTTGGAGTCGCAATGGGGGGCTCATTGGGTTCGCTGTCTCGTGATGGCCTTGATGATTCTGCCGATCGGTGTCATGGCAATTGAGTGGCGGAATATGACGTTCTGGCCTTACCACGCGATCGCGGCGCTGGTTGCCGCCTGTTATGTCTGGTTGATGTCGTTTGGCTTGATCGGGTTGTTTCAACATTTTTTTGCCAGCCAGAATGATCGGTTGCGCTACCTGTCAGATTCGGCCTATTGGCTTTACCTACTGCATCTGCCTTTGGTTCAGTTGCTGCAGAGTTGGATGGCGGATTGGCCGGTGCCCAGCGGGCTGAAGTTACTGGCGATTTGTTCGATCACAACGGTGAGTTTGTTGCTTTGCTATGAAGCATTTGTTCGCTATACACTGATCGGAACTCTCTTGAATGGAAAGAAAGTCCGTTCGAAACGCCCGGCGGTGTTGCCCATTCCGCCGGAGGTCTAATCGCTGTCTCGCATTGGATTGCGGTTGATGGCTTTGGCTACCAAATCGCAATTCATGTCGATGAAGCGATCTTATTTAGTTTCGATCTGTTCGAGTGAACCAACCACCCATGATTATTGTTTCTCGATCAGCGTGATGGCGGCTTCTGCAAACCGCTGGCCGAGTATTTTGTATCCTTCTGCCGTGTAGTGCAGGTCGTTGTTAATGGGTTTGCCTTTTCGATTGACGCCATCATTCAGGTCGTCAGTGTTTACCCAGGCTCCGCGTGGGTGTTTCTGAGCGACGTTGACTTGGACGTCTCGTATCTTGGTCCAATCCTTATACTTTTTGTTTCGCATATCGAAGTCACTCAGCCTGCCGATGACAAAGTTCACATCGTCACGCTTTAAATCTTGACTGACTTGATCGTAGATCCCTGTCAGGCTGGCGGCATAAACAGCAGTGTTCTGTTCGCGGGCGTCTCGTTCCCCTTGCATCCAAATGAACGTCACGCTCGCAAGGTCATGTTCCTTTCTGGCAGCGTTGACCTTTTTCATTAGCCGATCGTAAAGATCACCGATCGTTTTTGGGTTTTGGTCTTTTGTTGCTTTCCATTGCTTGTGCCACCGTCGAATGGGTTGTCCACCGAGTGCATCATGAACAACGATAACATTCTCGCCGCCAAATTTTGATTCAACGGCGGGTGTAAAGGACTCTGCTGGTTTCAAACCTGCCATGTTTGATTGGCCCGAAAGAATAAACAGGTGCTTGCCGGTGTCGGCTTGGATGGCAGTTGAGAAATGACAGACAAAGAAGGTGATGGCGATTAGTCGAAGCGATTGGATCATGGTGTTTTTGGGATTGAGAGGTGCTGGCTTGTATTCCGGCAGGCTTCCTGATTTTACTGCGATTCGAGGTGTCGGTTGCACTCCATCCAAACTCGGTACCGCGATTGATGTTTTGATGCGAATTGCATCAGATCGGACTCTGTCCTCCTGCTGAATCAGCCCTGTCTGCTCAAAACGGGTTTCAAACAGAAGGCGGGTAGTGTTTTCGCGGGGATTGGTGACTTTGTCTCGAGCAGGCTGATTGCGAGGTGGTACCGTTATGGGGTACCCGCGATGGTCCACGATCGGCCATCGGTGATCACGATGCTGATCGTTAAAATCGTGATATTCGGCTGGATCATTGCTTTTGCGGATGCACGTCAACGAACATCGATTGCGTGAGCTTTGGAGCCGTCTACGATGCGTTGAGTATGTTTATCATTGTTGGCATACGGGGATTCCGATCGTCAGCCAACGCTGTGGTTTCGAGATCCTGGTCTTCCTCTTTCAATCAAATCCACGTGCTAAGCGAAACTGAAAAGTCTCCGAGGTTTGTCATCAACCTTTCGCTGCTGATCGCGTTTGCTTTGTCTGCGGTAGCGGTGTGGACTGCTTGGGATGATGGCGGTGGGCATCGTTGGACCCAAGCGGTCGGGACCGCGATTGTTTTGGGCTTGATTCCGCTGGGCGTGTTATCTGCTTGGCGTCAACGTTTTTATCGGACACCCACTGTTGTGTTTTTGGCGATGGCCGTGTGGCTGGTCGCGGCAGTGCAGTGTTTGCCGTTGCCGCCGACGCTCGTCAAAACGCTTTCGCCAGGGTCTTATGACGCGTATCGCGAATGGATCCCGACGGGAATTCTCACTGAAGCTTTGGAGTCACCGGACTCACCCGCTGCCACCGTCGCATCATCTGCGATTCCCATCAGCGTGTCCCCAACCTTCACACGAATGGCACTCGCGTTGCCGTTGTTGTTTGCGGTGGGCTGTTGGTTAAGTTCGCTTTGCTTTTCGGACCGTCGCGCCGCGATTTTGCTGCTGCTAATCCCTGCTGTCGTCGGTGGGCTGTTCGCTTTCTTTGGTTTGGCCGACATGATCAGGCTGGCTCGTGATTCAGATTATGACCTGCGTCAGCGTTTGTTGATCACGCCAGTGGGCGCGGACGGTCCGTTTGGGCCCTTCATCAATAACAATACTTGTGCTGGTTATTTGAATCTCACGATCGGCTGTGCTGTCGGTTTATTGCTGGGCATGCGGCATCGGACAAAAGAGGATTCCAGGGCGAGCATTATTCACCACTGGCCATCGATCGTCTGCATCCTGCTGATTGTGGTCATGGTTGCTGGCATCCTAGGCAGTAATTCACGCGGCGGTTTTGTCGGTTTGGCAACGGCGTCGGTCGTGCTTGCGTTGTTTGGGACACGTGGTTGGTCTCGTCTAGGTTTGGTACTCGGATTGCTGCTGATCGCGGTCTGTTCCGTCTTGTTTCTGGACCGCTTAGGGATTCGAGAGCAAACTTCTGAGCGTTTGGAAACACTCGTTGATGGTACTGCTGCGAAGAATCCTCGGTTGAGAATTTGGCAAGATGGTTTGGATGCGGCGTGGGCGCATTTGCCAATGGGTGCGGGGCTGGGAGCCTACCGTTACGCGAATTTGCCTTACCAGCAGCGTACCGGTGATCATTGGGCTGTCAACGCAGATGGGATGCACGTGGAGTGGTTGCTTGAAGGTGGAGTTTGGTTGATTCCCATTCTGCTGCTCGGAATCACAATCATTATTCGCGATACCGGTCGCCTTCATCGGCGAATCCGCGAATTGCCGTTGGAGCAAGCAAGATTGGCACGCGCGGTGACGATTGCCCTGACTTTTTCCGTCGCCTCACTATTTGCGACCCAATCATTCGATTTTGGAATTACACACATTCCGCTGCTGGTGACGTTAGCAATTCTTGTTGGCGGTCTCTTTCGACTGCTGCAAGCGACGAAGGCGAGTCAAGCGGATCAGGTTTCGCAGGGCAGTCGTGCTGCTCATCGAGTGTCCCTGGTGTTGCTACTGATTGCCGTTGGTGGACTCGGTTTGGCGACTTGGGATTTGCACGCCGGTGGTGTCTGGCAGAAGGTCATGATTGATCGCTATGGTGATCGCGGAATGGCAATCCAAGAACGCAAGGGTTTGGATCAGAAAATCGAACGGTTGCAGCGACTCGTGGAGGCTCATCCCCGCGATGCGATGGCGCACCGGACCCTGGCTCAATTGTTGCTCGATCAGCAACAGCAGCTCGGCGCGTTCGAGCTACTTGATCAGGGGGTTGCGGATGGCGACTCGGTGACGAAATGGGTTTCACCGCAAAACGTGCGTCGTGCTTTCTACGAGAACTATCTTGATTTCGAATCGCTGTTGCTCGAGGGGCAAGAGGCAGAGATGTGGCGGCAGGCGAGGCAGCACGCCGTGATGGCTCTCATGCTGTCGCCACTCGACGATACCGCCAGAGTGCTCTTGGTCGAAACGGATTGCGTTGATGAGGGGCGCGATGCGGTGAGCGGCGACTTGCTGGTGCAAGCAGCGAGGTTGCGGCCAAAAACCAAGCGGATCCTAAATTACGTCGAAACTTTGGCGGAGGTGCATCCGGGCGGTAGAACGCTTGAGCAGGTGCAGGCAATCAAGACGGGTGCGTCCGCACGCCCCTGAGGTAGGATTACAATCAAACGGTACGACGACAACGTTCCTGAGCGAAATTTTAAATGGTTAAGCAAAATAAGATCGCTTCATTATTGATCACCTTGTTCTCCTGGACATCGCTGGGAATCTTGGTCGGTGCGGGTGGTGGCTATGTCGTCTATGTGCGGCAGCCTGCAGAGTTTCAGTCAGTGGGAGTCATCCAAATTGCAGCACTGAGCGGTGCTGCAGCGGTTGGTGATTCTGGCACCGGTGACTTAGGTGCCGGCGAGGTGGAAGTACCCGCTGAGCAGAATTTGAATGGTGCTGACTTGATCACCAGTCGGGCAGTTCTCAGCAAAGCGGCATCACGCGGGCGTCTGGGGCGATTGACCGGGATCTCAGGTCGCAATCCAGAGGACGTTGCGTTGGTGATTCAGGAGTCAGGGAAATTGCAGGTGATGGCAGGTGACCCCGGAGTGCTGGGGACCGCCTATCAGGTTCAGTTTCGAGGCGCGACACCACGAGTAACCCAGCAAGTTGTCCAGTCTGTTTTGGAGGCAACGGTTGAATCGCTGGGCACAGTGGACAACTCGGCCAATTGGAGTGAGGCCGTCCGGCTGCTGACCGTAGTACGCGAGGAAATTGAGGCGACTTTGGCAGACTTGAAAATTCAATTGGCTGAGCTTCCGAATGGGGGCGACGTCGTGATTGCTGATGGCGAACTGATATCAAGTGCTGCAATACGATTCAAACGACTGTCCGTGGATGCAGGGAATCTGCAAGGGCTTCGAAATGCGCTTGAGCAAAAACTTCGCAATGTCAAAGCGATGATTCAAAATGGGGCTTCGAAGGATGCCATCTTGGCGAGTTTGGATGTGCCAGTCGCGCCGGCTGTCGTGAAGCAAGCAGCATCCGATCCGCAAAATCGCGATGATGCGGTGGAGCGAGAACGACAACTCGCGGTACGGCTTCAGGCTGAACGCGAGATCATGAAGGCGATGCAACCGTTGCAGCAGGAGGTAGACAGCTTGCTAAAGCGGTTTGGTCGTGCACATCCCACGGTCGCTACCAAGTTAAACAAGATTGCTGAATTGCAGGGAAAGCTCGATCAGCTGCCGCCCCTGATGGGAGAAAACGAGCCGCCGCCAACATCGGAACAGCAATCGTCACAATCAGACTCAGCTGCCAAGGACAATTCACAAGACCAGGGAAGTGACGCCGCAAAGAAAGTCTTGGCCTCGCTCCGGGCGCTCGAGTCCGAGAAGCAGCAGGTTGAGCAGCAACTCGAGCAACTAGTCGCTGAATTGGATCCGTTGGCTGGCCAGGTCGCTGTTCAAGAAAAAAATGCCGCTGCGCGATTGCGGCTGAATCAGGCGATGGAGGCTCAGAACGAACTGCTGAAGCAGGCCGCGGTCCGGCTGACCGGACTTCCCGCTCGCCCATCTTCCGTTCAAATTCGCGCGGCGATCCTCCGCCAACCTGGCGAAGGTATCCAGGTCGCACCAGAGCTCCAGCCACTTTTGATCCGTGGAGCCCAAATTGGGCTGGTCGTTGGATTAGTGTTGGTCGGCTTGCTCTATCTGACCTCGCTGGCGTCAGCCGAGTAGGCCAGGAATTACCCCTTGGGGGTTAGCCTGTTAGCCCGATTGGGAGGAGCTCGATTGGGCGTTGTTTCTGCTGTTCGGCTGATGCTGGTATGCACGCGGGATGGTGGCCCACCTCTGGTCGATCCGCGTTGGGTGCGGGAGCTCGTTGACGGAGCCAGGGCACATCGGCATAGAGTTATTCCATTCGGTTTGACCGCTGTGCTGCCTCCTGGAGAGCCCCAGTTCGTCGGCTGAAACGAGCAGTTCGTCGGCTGAAACGACCCGTTTTTCGCAAGCCACCGGCCCAATTGGGCACTCCAAAGCCACGGCCATTTAACACGAGAACCACTCGATAGCAGTGGTTCTGATCCTGGAAATTGCCGGCCAGGATTGCTGGATGAGAGTGTTTTTCCCTGCCTCTGTGGACGTCCAGTGGGCTCTCTGGATCTCTCTGGTTCAGATTGGTTCCCGGTATTGCGGCGTAAGAAAGGAGATTATTGCAACAAAAATCAGGGGAGGTGTATACGTTCAACAATGGCTAATTAGGGTAGCTAGATGGCCCGTTCTTTCTGGAGTCCCTATCTTGCCTAGATATATGTATAAGCAGTCCGTTGTTGTCATCGCTTTGACTTCGCTGTTCATCCTATTTTTTGACCAGCAGGGGAGCGCTGACGATCTGCCTCATCCGTTGACTGTCACCCAGTGGGTTCAGCCCGAAGAGCCCGGAGTTTTCGAGGCACGGGTGGTCGTTCCGCGTGGTCAGGGTGAGATGGGAGTCGTCAAAGACGCACGGGTCCGACTCGCTGGGGCTAACGGTTTAGTTCGGATGGGAGTCACCGACGAGAAGGGTGATGTCAAGATTAAGGGCGTCGTGCCGGGTGTCTACACGCTCTTGGTTCAATCCAAAGCGATGATCGGATGGCAGGCGATGCACGTGGTCGGGCCTGACCAAGCTCAGCCAGGTGTCTTCTCGAAGAAGGCGGTCATCTCACCTGCGTTGATCAGCACGAGCCGTTTTCGAAAGCTGGTTGAACCCTTTGGTAAGCAAGAGTACACGCTGGACGATTTGTCGATCAAAGACGTCGACGTCGTGAAGATCGCAAGCGAGATTCGCGGCAACGAACGGGCACAGGTAATGATGCACAACAGCGGATTAGCTGGCAACGTATTCGCCGCTTCCTCGTTGACAGGCGCGACCGATCTTGGTCAACGAATCTCCCGTCTGAATATCGCGAAGGACACGAACGTTCTTTTGATCCGGAATGGGGCCCAGATCGGGCAAACCGTGACGGATGCGACCGGCAGTTTTTTCTTCGCCGATCTGCGAGCTGGTGTCTATTCGCTGATCATGGCAAACCACGATGGTTTGGCGGCTGTTAGTTTCGAATTGCTTGATGACCACTCCGGTGCCAATGCAGGAATGGTGACAGCAGACGGCAAGAGCTTCGTCAACTTCGCCGAAGCGAGTGCTGCGTTTTGCTGTCAGGTTGGTCCTGATTGTTGTGAGGACGAGGGTGGTATGATGGGACCGATTGGCGGAGCGGGACTGCTTCCATTGGCCGCGCTCGGGGCTATCGCCGGCGGTGGCGGCGGGTATTGTCCGCCGGAAGCCAACACACCCGGTACTGTCGCTGGCGGCGACTGAGGCCGACTTGCCG
Source organism: Rubripirellula sp. (assembly GCA_029245125.1). GTDB lineage: Bacteria > Planctomycetota > Planctomycetia > Pirellulales > Pirellulaceae > Rubripirellula. The sequence continues at coordinate 43,913 of JAQWPZ010000108.1, read as the reverse complement.
CGAAAGGAACCGAGTTCCCCGATTTCAGTAGGCCAAAAATTTGACCTTGGTCGCTCCGCGTCAGGCAAGTTCTCCGTGTCAGACGGATTTTCTCCGTCTTCGATCCCGTCTCTCTGTGTCAGACGGGGTTCGCTCGTGTCAGACGGGGTTCGCTCGTGTCAGGTGGACGCATTAAAGTGTCGCGTAACAGATCGCGGTGACGACGACGACTCCGACCAGGTTCAGAACGAAACCTTCTCGAGCCATTCGATTGATCGTTAATTCCTCGGATGCAAACACGATTGCGTTGGGGGGAGTTGCGACAGGCAGCATGAATGCGAAGCTGCAGCTCATCGCAGCGGGAACCATGACGAGTTGCGGATCGATCCCCGCTGTCATTGCGCCAGCGGCAAGGATTGGCATCAGCAAGTTCGCGGTTGCGGTATTGCTGGTGACTTCTGTCAGGAAGGTCACGCCGAGGCAAATCAAAGCGATCATCAGAAGGATGGGAATGGCGGCCAGCGAAGTCATTGAAGCACCGATGGTATCGCTGAGTCCGGATGCCATAAAAGCCTTCGCATTTGCGATGCCACCGCCGTAAAGAATCAGAATTCCCCACGGAATCTTGGCTGCTGATTTCCAGTCGAGTAATTTTTCGCCTGGCTGTTCGCCATTGGGAATCAGATGCAAAGCCACGACGGCTAGCAGAGCGACACTTGCATCATTCGCCTGATCCAGCCCCAGCCATTCGCTCCAGCCTCCGAATGGGTCGCTTCTAGTCATCCACAATAACGCGGTCGTTACGAATACCGCCAGCGTGCGAATCTCAGCATTTCGCCACCTGCCGACCTTCGGCAGTTCCATGACAGCTTCGGTGTTGACATTTCGGGTTAGCCACAGGCCAACGATGGGAATCATGACAAACACGACCGGCAATGCCATCCGCATCCATTGCACAAACGAGATCTCAGTTCCGGTGGTTTCGGTGTAGACCGTCATGAAGACAAGGTTCGGCGGTGTGCCGATCGGTGTGCCAACACCTCCGACACTAGCGGCGTAGGCGACCCCCAGCAACAGCGAGGTTCGTAATTTGACGTCAGTCGATTTCTCGACCACCACCAACACGATTGGGAGCAGCATCAATGTCGTGGCGGCATTCGAAATCCACATGCTCAGGCCTGCGGCGGCAATCATGAATCCAAACACGAGTCCGCGAGCGCTGCCGCCACCGAATATCCGCACCATGCCGAGTGCGATACGCCGGTGCGTGTTACTGCGTTCCATCGCCATCGACAGCATGAATCCACCCATCATCAACAGCACGAGTGGATGACCGTAGGATTCACCAATCTCCGACGGCTTGAGAACACCGACGAGCGGTAAAATCGCCAGCGGGACGATCGAAGTGACAGGAATTGGTACTGGTTCGAAGATCCACCAGACGGCACACAGGGTGGCGACTCCAGCTGTCCAGCCTTGGTCCGAGTTGCCTGACGATGAGTAGACAAGGATTCCGACCAACACGGCCGTGATGATGCCAAGGAACAGAGAAAGCTGTTTTGCCATGTGATTCAGTCGTTCGCGATTCGGTCGTTAGCAATTCGGTCGTTAGCAATTCAATTGTGTCGGCGATCTTGAAGGTGACCTTCGTCGCCACCCTAGCCGATCTCGTATCGTTCGACTCTGCCGAATGGGGGCAACGGCGAATCATCTTTCTTCGGCTTCGGTTGACCTTGGGTCCCCACGACGAACAGCGACTTGCCATCGGCAGCGTATTGGATCCGTGTGATACGAAACCCGGTTTTTGCGGAGGCGATTCGATCACCGCTGTCGAGGTCAAACAACGCCAGGTTCCAATCCCCGCCGCGGAGTCGACCGCCCATCGCAAAATGCTCTGCCCGTGGGTGAACCGCCAGCGTTTCCATTAAACCTTCGCCGGACTGACCTTGGTGTGTCTGGTCGATGAGGGTCGGCGTTTCTTTTTTCCAGTCCCAGCGTTGCCAAAGTTGGCGACCATTGCCAGCCATCGGGTCTCGCATCGGCCCCATGCCGCATAGCAATAGCGACTGACTATCCGGTGTGAACTTCAAATCGAAAATTCCACCGAGATAGCAGTGGCTCTTGATGATTCCCCAGCTGGTGAAGTCAGGTGTCGTCCAATTGGCGATCATTTGACCACTATCCAAATCAAACACGCGGACTTCACCCATCAGGTTGCCAGCGGCGACGAATCGATTATCGAGGCTGATGGCGACCGCTTGGGTCGATGGGACATGTGGTAACTGATGCAGCAGTTCCCCAGATTCCGCCGCAAACACTTTTAACGACGGCTCTGTTTCTGGTTGGGGTTCGTACTTGTAACTGCCGGCAAGGTATTGGCCGGTCACTGAGGCGATTCGCGAGCGGTCGGCAGAGACACACATATCCCACGACCAGAAATCGTGTGCTGGGGTGGTGCGTAGCAATTGTCGCTGTCCGACATCAAACCACCTCAGCCCGCCATCGTAGCCTGCCGATACGATCTGATCGTCCCGGAGTAATCCGACCGAGCTGACGTAGCTGTCATGCCGGTAAAGAAGCTCCTCTTGGTGCGGTTCAAACTGCAATCGATAGACGCCATCCATGCACCCGGCGATCATCGCCGTTTCGTCATCTGTCAGCACGGCGTCCAAGACACTGGTGGGAAGTTTGCAGTCTTGGGTTTTCTTCAGCGTCAAGGTTTTGGTTGTTTCGCTCACAGCAGCACCTCCTCGACGGCCTTCGCATCGTCCTCGACTCGCCGGAAAGTCGGCAGGCCGGGGAGATCGTATTCTTCATCGGGCTGGATACCGAGTGCTCGAAAGATTGTTGCGAAAAGTTGTCGGTTGTCGGTGTGACCTTCGACGACGTTGCGTCCTAGTTTGTCGGTCGCACCATGGACGACGCCACCACGAATGCCTGCCCCTGACATGGCCATCGACCAGGCGTTGGGGTAGTGATCTCGACCGCGGGCCTCATTCAGCCAGGGAGTTCGTCCGAACTCACCCATGGCGATTACAAGCGTGTCTTCCAATAAGCCGCGATCCTCTAAGTCGGTGATCAATTGGAACAAGACGTTGTCGAGTTCAGGCACCAGCATCTGATGCATTTCGTGCTGGAAAACATGGTTGTCCCATGGCATGCCGTTGGCAACCATCACAAAGGTTGATCCATTTTCGATTAAGTGGCGTGCCTGCAATGCGTGTTGAGCGAACGCACCTGGCCCGTAGCGTTCTCGATCCGCTGGCGGCAACTTGTTCAGATCGAACAGCGGGGCGCAGCTCATTAATCCCGCGACCCGTTGGAATGCCGCATTGTGGCTGGAAGCGGCTTCACTGCGGCGATCGTTTTCATATTTGCGACTCAAAAACGCACGCAGCGTTTCGCGATCTTGGTGATCCAATTCCGAGATCGAATCGAGTCGCCCGAGGTTGGGAATGGAGTATTTGCCACCGGCTCGTACGGGGCCGTATTCAGCGCCAAGCCAGCCAGCCCAATTGCCTGACTTGAACGCTTTGAACTCGTTGCCCTCTGGGCATGGGTCCAGCAATACGAATTGAGGTACGGGGGAATCGAGATCGCCCAGTTGCTGCGCGATCGCGGAACCCAAGATGGGACGCGTGAATGGTGGACGCGGCTGATCGCCTCGCGTCAGCACATCGATGCCTTGGAAATGCTCGCTCGGTTCCGTTTTCATGCTTCGGATCACGGCCAGTTTATCCATGATCGTCGCGCAACGCGGCATGAGTTGACTGACGTGGGTGCCGGGCAGATTTGTTGGGATTGCACGAAAGGGGCCGCTGGTGGAGGTGCCCGGTTTGGGGTCCCATGTTTCGAATTGGCTGGGCGCCCCGCAAAGCCACAGCAAAATGCATTTCTTGCCTTGCTGTCTGGCTTGTTCGGCTGCCGCAGGAATCGAGAACAAGCCGTTAAAGCTCGCAACGGAAGCGGCACCGGATGCCATACTCCCTTGCAGGAATAGACGCCGGTGCACCGCGTGTTCGGGGCTTCCGCAATGCGAAGACTTGTCAGAACGCTGATTCATCGTGGAGGTTATTGGATTGGTCGCTAATGGTTCAATCGAAACTCGGCGCTGGTCAGCATGGACCAGATGGCTTGATCAATGGCCGATCCCAGATTTGATTCTCGTTGCTCAAGGAAATCGGTGATCGCTTTTTGCTCTGAGGTCGCTGGTGGCCGGTGGAACAGAGTATTGAGCAACAATTCGGCCCGCTTCGAATGAGTGGGCTGCTGCAGGACTCGCTCTCGGAGGTGAGCTGGTTCGTCGCTGTCGCGGATAAAACGATCAAACGCTGGATGGTTGCTCAAATACAACGCATCTGCAACCGGTGCAACAAAGGTGTCTGGTAAGACATCGCGGAACTGCTGGCGAAACGCTTGCAGCAGCGGCGCATCGTTCTTGAATTCGCCACGAACGGTTAACTGCACCGACCGAGCCATCTGTTCCGCAGTGAGTGGGCGTTCAAGATACCAAGCGAAACTGGCGGGATCATCCACTCCTGACGGTTGCCGACTGCTCAACTGGTAAGCACGGCTTCGCACGATGCTGCGAATCAATCCCCGCATCTGGTAGCCGCTGTTGATGAATTCAATTGTCAGCTGGTCAAGCAAATCGGGGTGGCTTGGTGGATGCATGCTGTCCATTTCATCGAATGGATGAACGATCCCGCGACCCATCAGCATGGCCCAAACGCGATTGACCATCGCCAAGGCAATCCGCCTGTTGCCGGTCACCACTTTTTCGATGAATGCTTGGCGTCTCGAGAACTTTGGGACCCGGGGTGCATCACTTGGCTTCCCGGAGACATAGAGCGTGTCCAAGTCTTGTTGGTCCTGCCCGGCAGCGGGCCGCTTTTCGTTCAGCGGAGCACTACCCAGGAATGACAACAGGTTGGGATAGCTGCTGCCTGTCAAATCGGCGAATTCGGAGAACCCACCGATGGCCGATTCCACGACGCGCGGTCCCTGTTTCGTTTTAGTGTTTTTGCCGCGGTTGAAGAACGCCACGAGTCCCCAGTAATCGCTTTGCTTGATTTCGTCGACGATCATGTGATCGTGACACTGTGCACATTCGATTCGCAACCCAAAGAAAAATGGCGCGATCGATTCTGCGATTGATTGGTGGTTGTTCTTCCTTTCGTACAGGTACCAAACGGCACCCCGTTCGGATTGGTTATCGGGTCGAGCGAGTAGGATCTCAGCAGCGACTTCATTCCAGGGTCGGTTCTGGCGAACAAATTCCTCCAGGTAGCTCCGCCAGTGATGAGCGGCACGTTCGGCGTACTTGTCTTCGTCGGTGCGACCCATCAGCAGCGCATCCATCACATCCGTCAAGTGTTGGACGTGATCCTCGCTTTTCAGTAAAGCGTCGACTAGATGTTGCCGCTTGTCGTCTCGTTGGTCTCCCAGGAATCCGTCAGTCTCCTGCACCGTTGGAACTCGGCCAGCAAGATCAAGGTAAAGGCGACGGACAAATTCACGATCGGAGCAACTTGTCGCAGGATCGACTTCACGATCGGCCCAACCCCGGGCAACGTAGTAATCGATTTGTTCGGTTGTGCTGGGGCCCGGAATCGTCACCAATACGTGCTGAGCCTGCGCACTCGTTGCGGCGATCCAAACGCAAACGAAAAACATCGATGTATGAAGCAACTTGCCTGCTGGGCACATCTACACACTCACAGTCACCTAAATTTAGTCGCGAAGCAGTCGGGCGATGGCTTCGCGGTTGAATAAGATGATGGCATGATAAACGATCAGCTATGGTTGCGGGGCGTATGGTGGACGGGGAACGGCAATGCTCGACCAGAAGTTTTTGGGAAAATGCGGCTTCCGTGCGGGCTGCCGGTAGGGACCGCAGCGGGAGCGTGTCAAAATGGGACCGACAGGGGACAACCGTAAATGATGAAACGGATGTTCGCAAAGGAAACGGTGTTAGGGTAACACGATGGTAGACGGGTCACAGTCAATCGGATCTCAGCAGTCGCGGATGTCGCGATCTGATGATGGTCTGTTCCGACTCGCGTTCGACGCCGCTCCCATACCGATGGTTTGTCTCGACGCAAATCTCCAAAGCAGGGCGGTCAACCACGCGTGCGCTGCATTGCTGGGGATGGATGGGGCGGTGCCATTGCTGGCCTGGAAAGAGATTGTGTCAGGATCCGACGCCGAACGTGTTAACGATTGGTTGGTTGGTCTTCAGGACGGCGGACAGGGACAAGTATCCGCTGATTGCGAGTTTCGGCTTGATCAGAAACGGGGTGATGAAATTGCCGTTCGCGGGCGTGGACACGTCGAGTTTGACGAGCAAGGACACCTCCGCGGTTATGTCATCGCTTTCACGGAAGTCAATCTGGCGAAAAACGCGACGGTGGAAAGCCCAGTAGAAGCCGAATATCACTTGTTTGAGCTGGTTGCGTCCGAGATTGAAGTCAGCAAGGGATTGGAGCACGTGGTCCGTTTCGTCCAAGAGCAGGCGAGTGACGTGATGGCGTCCATCGAAATGTTCAATCAGGGAGATGACAGCCTGCATTCGGGTACTGCACTGAGCTTGTCCAGCGAGTTCATGGAAGCGGTCACTCACCTGCCAATCGTTGAACGGATTTTGGCAAAACAGGGCGTTTCTGAACGGCGGAAAATGATCGTCGTTGAAGATGTCGCGTCGGATTCGATGTGGTCTGATTTTCAAGCGGTTGCTCGCGGCGAAGGTGTACGCTCCTATTGGGTCGCTCCGATCTTGGATGCACGCGGTTCGCTGTTGGGAACGCTGGCGATGTACCGACGTGTTACCGGTGGTCCAACGGCATCACAGGGGAATCTGATCGACGCGGCAGTGACCGCAGCATCTGTCTTGCTGACTAGGATGCGGGATTCGCAGAATTTGGATTCCGTCCAAGAGCAGTTGCGGATGACGCAGTTCTCAGTCGATCAGTGCAGCACGTCAGTGTTTTGGTTGGGGAAGAATGGTGCCGTGGTTTATGCCAATGAATCAGCATTGAATACCTTTGGGTATTCGCGTGATGAACTGCTCGGTATGAGGCTTTGCGATCTTGAAACCGGTGCTTCAGCAGAGTCGTGGGGTGAACGATTCAATCGTTTGACTGGGGAGGAAACGTTCACCTACCAGACAGTCATGCAAGACAAGAACGGGCAGTCGATTCCCGTGGGAGTTGCGTCGGAATATTTGGTCTGTGGTGGGCAAGAGTTTGTTGTCGCTTTCGTGACCGATTCTTCGTTTGAAACCGAGTTGTACGAGAACTCTCCGTACATGATGTTGTCGATTGATGTCAGAACAGGGCGGATTCAGCGATGCAATGATACGATGGCGCGGCTGCTCGGTCGCAGTAAGCGAGATCTTTTGCAGATTCGGGTGTTCGACTTGTTCACCTCTGCAAGTCATGACAGGCTGCATGATGAAGTCTTTCCCCATTTTCTTGAGACGGGGGAGGTGAAGGACGAAGCCGTTCAGATGGTTTGTGCCGACGGGAGCACTCGAGAAACCACTTTTAGCATGACGGCGATTCGAGACGAGGCGAACAAGATTGTCGCCGCCCGTTCTGTTCTGAGAGATATTACGGAGCAGAAACGGACGCGGTCACGGTTGGCAGAAAGCGAAGCTCTATTCCGGAACCTGGCGGAGACATCTGCGTTTGGTGTTCAGCGAAATGACGTTTATGGACGAATCACGTTTGCCAATCCGGTGCTGGGGCAAATCTATGGTTGTCCCCCCGAGGTGCTGGTCGGAACCTCTGTCCTCGATTTTGCCATCAACGAGCAAATGCGTCGGGAGATGCGCGGCCAATTGAAACGGCAGTTTGAAGACCCTTTGTCGACCCCGTCGACCTATGAAATGGTCCATCGCACGATGGATGGCAGGGTGGTTGATCTAAAGATCGACTGGACCGTCGATCGGGGCGTCGATGACCGTGTTGTCGGCTTTATCGTTGTCGTCACCGATATTACGGAACGGAAGCGAGCGGAGCGAGAACTTGCCTTCCGCGCGGATGTGCTTGATCGTGTGAGTGACGCGATTATTGTGACCGACCAGCAAGGGAATGTTAATTATGCCAGCGAAGCAGCGCGTCAGTTTTATCATGCGGATGATCTTAATGGTCGTGAATGGATGTTGGCCGATCGGCATCGCCAACTCTTAGCGGCGGCTGATTTTGATGATGATGTTCGCGTGATCTTGGGTGAGATGGGGGCCTGGCACGGTGAACACGAACTTACATTTGAGGGTAAGCCCTATTGGTTGGAGATCACACTCAAGTCGTTTCCTTCCCCATCCAGCGGTAAGCGACTTTTGCTGACCGTGATTCGGGATGTTTCATCACGGCGACTGAGCGAACAGGAAAATCGAAGACATCGAGATCTGCTGGCACATGTCGCGAGGCTAAGCACGATGGGGGCTCTGGTTGCCGGGATTGCCCACGAGGTGAAGCAACCGCTCTATGCGATTTCGAACTACAGCACTGCCGTTTCGGTCGCTTTAAAAAGGATCAGAGCAACTGGGGACGGCACAAATGAGGATGGCGCAAATGACCAACTCGCGGAGTTGAGTGAATTCAACGAAGGCGTCCAAGCATCTGCACAAAAAGCGAATGAGATCATTCGTCGAATGCGAGATTTTGCGAAGCGTGGGATGGGAGAACGTGCGCCGGTGGATTTAAATCAAGTCGCCATCGATTCGGTGAATTTGCTTTCTTTTAAAGCACGCGATAGTCGAGTCGATGTACAACTCAAGTTGATGAAAGGACTGCCCAGCATCATTGCCGATCGCATTCAGTGCGAGCAGGTTGTTGTCAACCTGCTCGGAAATGCTTACGAAGCGTTGGAGAGTGTCGAAGGCCCAAGGGTTGTCGTGATTCTAACCCGTTTCGATCGTACTTGGGTCGAATTGGAGGTGCGGGATAACGGTCCTGGAATTGAATCGACTGACATGGGCTGTTTGTTTGATCCTTTTTACACGACCAAGGAAGATGGGATGGGTATGGGGCTTGCGATCAGCCAGACAATCATTGCAGACCACGGAGGGCGATTGGTGGCGCGTAATGGTGAGGTGGGGACTGTTTTCTCGCTTTCAATGCAACATACAGGATCGAGTGATTGAGATTGTTCGTCATTTTTTGATTTGGTCCAAAGGTCTGGAAGGCTGTGATGGTGATTCAAACGATTCGTGTGTGCGTTGTGATGGTGGTCTGTTGCTTTGCCGGTGAACTAGCATTGGCTCAACGGGCGAGAACGCTCGAGCAAATTCCGGAATTGTCAACGTTGCCCGATTCCAGCGACGAACTTCAGCAGCGAATCGACCAGGGAGGCGGAAATCTTTGGCTGACTCGGAAGCATTACCGGCTGACCCGCACTCTCGAGATCGAATTAAGTGAGAGCGGCGCGATCGCAATCGGTTCGCAGGTTGGCACCACTTTAATCATGGATGGACCAGGTCCCGCACTCCGAATTCGTGGAACCCACCAAGGAACCGCATCCCCAAAATCGTTCCAGCCATCGACATGGAACGAGCGAATGCCGCTAGTGTCTGGCGTGGAAATTCTCGGTGCCCACGCCGACGCCGACGGGATCGAGTTGGATCAGACGGTGGGAGCAATCATCGACAAAGTTTCCGTGCGTTGGTGTCGGCATGGAATCCGCTTGCATCGCCGAAACCGGAATGTGATCGTTTCCAAATGCCACTTGTACGAAAATTCCGGTGTCGGCGTGTTTTTGGATGATGTGAATTTGCACCAAATTAACATCGCGAATTCCCATCTCTCTTATAACCGTGGCGGGGGGATTGTGGTCCGCGATGGAAACGTTCGTAATCTACAGGTCAGTGGCTGTGACATTGAAGGCAACATGCCGGAAGATGAGACCAAAACCACGACGGCTAACATCTTGATCGATGTCAGTGGATCACCTGATGATGCACGGAAATCGATTGCCGAGATCGCCATCACCGGTTGCACAATTCAGCATTCGGCAAACTACCCAGGTGAGGAAGGTAACACGGTCGCGCCGGGTGGAGCGAACATCCGCTTGGCGGGCAAAGCTGTTTATCCAATCAACTCGGTCACCATCAGCGGAAATGTCCTCAGTGATACGACGACCAACGTGGACATCCGCCACGCTCATGATGTCGCGATTCAGGCAAACACGTTTTTTGCGCCCAAGCCGAATCATCTATCGGTAGAAGACAGTCAGCGGGTTGTGGTGGTCGGAAATACATTCAACCCACGGCAGTTTGTTCGTCCCGGGACAATTCGTTTTTTAAATTGTTCGGACTGCATTCTCTCGAGTTTTACTGTGCATCGTTTTGCCACCCAAGCGGGAGCCGTTATTTTGGATGGCTGTAATGGCATGATTCTGACAGGTCTCAGTCTGACAGATTGCGATTCTGGATTGGTGATTCGTAATTCGAGCGATTGTACCGTCACAGGTTGTCGCGTCGCGCGGACGACTGAGGGATCGCACGATGTCTTGATTGACGAATCGAGTCGGAACATTCAGCTCCGTGGGAACGTGTTCTCGGGGACTCGTTCAATCGCACCGCAAGCGCTGACCGCTTCGTCAGAGATGGATTGAGTTACGGTGAGTGAAGGTGAGTGAAGGTAAGTTGTGCCACTCACATGTTCCCCTCACCGAAACCTCCACCGGTACCAAACCCTGGATCGAATTTCGAACCGCTTTCGTCTTCGGTGGTCGGTTCGATAGCCCGCTTGTCTTTTTCCGTGGCGATCAAGCTTTGTAATAAGGGCATGACCACGCTGCGATAGATGGCTTGAGCAAAGGGATACTTTTTCATTTGCTCGAAAGTGCTATACAGCGACTCACCTTCATCCATCCCCATCGGGACAGTGGTTTTGCGGCCGGCCGAGTCAACAAGGATTGATTGGTATTCCCACTGACCATCTTTGCCAGGTTTGCGGGTGACGTCATCGAGTTGAGCCGTGTCGAAATCAAAGGATCCTTCGGCAGCCTGCTTATCAGCCGCGTAGGTTTCAGAATCCAAACCCATTGTCTCGGCAACCGTGGTGGTCACTTGCTGAACGGATTCAGCGCTTGCGACCGATTCCAACCGCTGCAGATTTTTTTCCAGCTCACTTAGTTTTTCATCGTCAGTCAAGCGATTTGTTTGGTCGATTTGTGTCTCGATCGAGTCCTTGATTTGCTCAGCAGGAACACTTTGTAGATCGGCCGGCCGCGGCGTGGGGGGCGACGGTCGTGGTGCTCGAGTTCCATTTTCTTGCGATTTGGCCTCTGAGCCAGTCGGTAGATCACCAGCCAATTGAGTGCGATCAGGATCGGGCAGATAGATGAAAAGCAGCGTCAGCCCAAGCAGCACGTGTGCGACCACGGAGACCGTAATCGCATACCGATGCCATGCACTCCGTTTTGAAGTGTTTGGCGTCGTGGCCGGTTTTTATTCAGAAGTGTTCAAGCGTGGATCTAAGTCTTTGCATTTCAAACCTCACTTTGCAGCGGAACCGTCTTCGCCGTAATCATTCGCGTCTGCACCCAGCAGGTCGTGCCAGTCAGCAGATCGTGCCAGTCAGGAGGTCGTTCAGTTCGTTGTTCATCATAACGGATTGCCGTCAGGATAATTGTCGAGGGCGGGACCTTGCTACTGCTTGGGTCAAAGTGTGTTATCTGGATTGGAGGTTTTGATGGCGACACACACCGCATTACGATATCGGTTTTCGAGATCCGGTAAACTACTGCTTTTGGTTCTTGTTTTGGTCAGTAGGGCGGCAGTCATGATGATGTCACGAGTGATCTTTCTTGCGATCGTTTCCGGTCTGGTTTCTGTCAATGTTTTCGCAGCGGATCGGCCCAATATTCTGTTTGCCATCGCGGATGATTGGTCCTACGGCCACGCCGGAGCCTACGGTTGTCGTTGGGTGGAGACACCCAGTTTCGATCGAGTCGCTAAAGAGGGGATCTTATTTCGCAACGCGTACACGCCGAACGCGAAGTGTGCGCCTTCCCGAGCGACGATCCTGACAGGCCGCTATTCATGGCAACTCGAGGAGGCGGGAAACCATATGTGTATCTTTCCGCCAAAGTTTGGTGGATTTGTTGAGCGACTGTCGGCCGATGGTTACTTCGCAGGCTACACCGGGAAAGGTTGGGGGCCGGGTATCGCAAACGACTCGGACGGCGTTCAGCGGGCGATCACCGGGAAGGTCTATCGTTCAAAATCTGCCAAGCCGCCGGCAAGTGGGATTAGCCGCAATGATTACTCCGCCAACTTTGCTGACTTTTTGACGGATGTTCCTGACCGTCAACCGTGGGTTTTCTGGTACGGCACGACTGAGCCACACCGTGGTTATGAATTTCAGTCCGGACAGCGTTTGGGCAAGAAAATCAGCGACATTGATCGTGTGCCCCGTTATTGGCCTGATACCGAAACCACCCGGCACGACATGCTGGACTACGCGATTGAAGTGGAGCATTACGATCGTCACCTCGGCGAGATTTTGCGGGCGATTGAGGCGGCTGGCGAGTTGGAAAATACACTTGTCGTCGCCACTTCGGATCATGGTATGCCGTTCCCGCGAGTCAAAGGCCAAGCTTACGCCGATTCGAATCATATCCCGTTGGCGATTCGCTGGCCTGCGGGAATCGAAGGGGCGAATCGTGTGGTCGAAGATTTTGTTGACTTTGCTGATCTTGCACCCACGTTTCTGCAAGCAGCGCGAATCGAAACCCCTGCACCGATCATGCAACCGGTCAGTGGTAAGAGTCTGTTCGATATTTTTTCAGTTGATCGATCCGGCATCATCAATCCGGCACGTGATCATGTCTTGGTCGGTAAGGAACGGCACGACATCGGTCGGCCGAATGCGGGCGGGTATCCCATTCGCGGGATTCGAATCGGCGATTGGCTGTATCTGAAAAATTACCAAATGGATCGTTGGCCCGCCGGTAACCCTGAGACGGGTTATCTGAACTGCGATGGGAGTCCTATCAAGACGTTGATCCTTCAAGAGCGGCGTGAAAGTCTATCGAATGGTGGGCAGCCGAATGCATTCTGGGAACTCTGTTTTGGAAAGCGATCGGCCGAGGAACTCTACAACGTGGTGGAGGATCCCGACTGTGTGAATAACTTGGCTATGCTGCCGAAGCATGAATCAATCAAAGCCAAGTTCCATGCTCAAATGGTTTCAGAATTGAAGGCGCACGGGGATCCTCGAATGGATGGAAGGGGAGACTTGTTCGATGCCTATCCTTATTCCAACCCTGCCACTGATCGATTTTACGAGCGTTATTTGGGCGGTGAGAAAATACGGGCCGGTTGGGTCAGGCCCAGCGATTTTGAGAAGTGAGCAATTCACAGAAGTGAGCAATTCTCAGAAGTGAGCAATTCTCAGAAGTGAGTGGGGAGCATTGCGGTCGATCGTTATTGCGGCCGTTTTGTTTCCGGGACTTGTTGCCAAACAGGAGGCACCGAATTGGCTTCCTGGCCGTAGGTCTGGGAAACGACGAGCCCACTGGCTTGCGACATGTAGAAAATTCGCCCGTTGGAGACCACCGCTCCCAGGCACTCACGAGAATCGATCGCTGGACCGGTTGAAACCAATTTTCCCTCTTTGGATAGATCGATCATGTCCATATTCGCACCCAGCACGTAGGGTTCGGAGAGTGTAAAACGGCAGCAGGCATAGTTGTGGCCGATGCTGCTGGTGACTTTGCCCGTCGCCCGATCAAAGACGTTTCCTTTGCCACGCAGAGCATTTGAGAAAACGAACTGTTCCCCAACGGTGACGACGTTCAATGCAGATGTGACTGGATCGGATTTCCAGTACAGGGATCCGTCGTTCGCATTCAGGCACCAAACGAATCGATCATCGGTTCCTTCTTGAGCCCGATTGAAACCACCGATGTAGAGACGCCCGTCACGCCCGCTCAAAGTGCATTTAGACGTGACGTAGTAATCGGTTGTTGACCAGATTACATCGCCGTTGGCGGGGTTCAGGCAGGCGGTCAGCCCGTTGTTTTCGGCTGGCAATCCGCGTCTTAGTCGCAGTTGTTCCGCGTATCCAAAGAAAACAGAGTAGTACAACTTTCCATCCAATAGGCAGATGCCGCAGTCATTTCCACCACGACCAAGAGCAGAAAAATCTTTCTCCCACAGGATCTTTCCGGTGTTCAGATCCCAAGCCCAAATTCTGGGGCGGTGGTCTTTGGGGTAGAACGGATTGTCATTGCTGTAGATCCAACTCATCACCTCGCGGCCGTCTTGTTGAACAGGTTTGCCACGGAAAGTGAATGGTTTTTCGGTGCCCTGCGCGGCATAGCTGCCTGATCCAGATGCATAGATTGCAACATTGCCATCGACTACTGGTGGAAATTGTCGACTCCAACTCGGCGATCCGGTGAACGGAGTTTCCCAAAGTAACTCGCCCGTTTCTGCATCCAGACAACGCATCATTGAACGCTTGATTCCCGCTTGTGGAACGAGCAGTTTGCCGTCGACATAAAGCGGTGATGTGAATGACAGATAGACATCGGGCCAGTAGCGTCTCCACAGCAATCTTCCGGTGTCTTGTTCGGCTGCGAGGATTTGGCCTTCGGCAGTATGCATATAAATGCGTCCGCCTCCACACACCGGCAAGTGTTTGACCGTTCCCTCCAAGCGTCGAGCCCAACGCATCCGCAACGGTGGCGCCAATCCTTGGTCATTTGCATTGGTGCCGCCGAAGTCTCCATAGTTGGTGTACCAGTTGTATTCCTCGCCGGCGTAGCGGCCGCTGCGGGGACTACGGATGTTGGTGACGGCAAGTTTCTTGGTCGGGTAGGTGACAGTCTCTCCAGCACCAAAGATGTAGATGTATCCATCCTCGCAGCCAACGTAGATTTGTTGATCCGCAATCGCAGGTGGCGCGGTGATTGGTGAATCAAAGGCGGTATCGAGTGATTGAATGGATCTGTCAGCTTGCGACCCATCACCGTTCGGTTCACCGCCGATGGGAACGATGTGGAGTTTTCCGTGAAGATCACCGTAGACAATATGTTTTTCGGTAATCACGGGAGGACAAATCGATGCCGCCTCGCAGAGTACCTCGGCGGCCTCTTCTGAATCAGTAGCCTCGTCTGAATCAGTAGCCTCGTCTGAATCGGAGGCGTCAAGTCGATGCCGCATTAATCCGCGTCCCTGTTCTGGTCGAACACGGTAGACGTCGTCGTCACGGATTGCCACCGACGCAAAGCTGAGCAAGCCATTCTGGTCAATGGATGTTTCAGTCCCCGGAACAACCGACGTTTGGACCCGTGACTTTTCTGTGTCATCCTGCAACCACAGCATTTCGACTCGTCCCGCGTTGTCGCGGCGATGCCATTGCACGTAAACACGGCCGCGGTGGTCAGCGCTTTGCCCAAACGTTGCTGGAAACTCCTTGCCTAAGTAGGCGGGAATCTCTGCAACAGCGGCGAGTTTCGGTGCTTCGCCGGTATCTTCCAGGAATACCGTGCGTCCACCTGCTGGCATCACAATCGTCCGGTCGACCAAGCAGATGTCTCTTGAACAGACGAAATGATCCTTCCACGTGACTCGGTCGCCTCGAAACGCCAACCAATCTGATCCGTTCCAGCGATCACCGGGGAACTTGATGACTTCACGAACAAAATCCCAGTGCCAAACTTGTTTACCATCGGGCATCAAGGCGTGGACCTGTGCTCCCAGCGTGGCAACATAAACACGATTCTGGCCAGCCACCGGGGCCGCAAAAATCGGCTCCCCAAAATTCAAGTGATTAACGACGGCGCCAGAACCACAGTCGAGTACGTAATAGTCACCTACCATTGTCGCGACATGTAGGTAACGACCAAACAGCAAGGGTGCTGCCACGTTGTTGCAATTGCCGGTTGCCCCTTGCGTCTGGAACTGCCACTTCACCTGGTACGTCGAGCAGTCGATGGCCGTGACCAACCCTGATCCATCGATCACAAACACATTCCCTTCGCCAACAACCGGAGCTGCGTAGATCGCGTCAGAAAGTGGAATCGCCGCTTTGAGTCCAAGCTCGCTCGGCAGTCGGGCGTGCGGCGCGTTTCCGCTTCGTAAAGCATCCCCTTGCAATTGGGACCATTCGGCCGCGGGAATCGAAATGGCGGTGGTGAACAGGGAAATCAAACACGCGATGGCACGCATTGCGAACGCTCCGTTCTGGGTGGATTCTAGCGGCGGGTGCCCGAGACCGTCACATCTTACCCTGCTCACAACCGACTGGATGATTCGCTGGTCGCGATTCTGAAACTGGTCGCGATTCTGTGCGGGCGTTGCGCTTTGCTGGCTCGATTGAGTCGTTCGGTGCGGCTGGTTCTCGAATCGGTTGGTGGCGGAATTCGCTGATGACGCAGCCCGGGTCAATTATTGCCCGGGTCAATTATTGCCCTGGTTGGGGGTTGCACCACATTCGTTTCGGTTTGGAGATCACTCGAAACGGTATCCGACGCCATAGACGGTTTGGATGATTTGGGGATGCTTTGGATCGTGTTCGATTCGTTTTCTAAGCTGACTGACTGTTTGGTCGAGGGTGCGACTGTTCGGGATATGGTGTTCGTTCCAGCCGATTCGAAACAGCTGTTCACGAGAGACGACTTCGCCTTGGTGTTGAGCCAGTAATTGCAGGATTCGAATTTCTCGGGCAGTCAATTCAAACGTTTCTTCGCCTCGGGCGGCCCGCAAGGCTCGCGGCATGACATGCAGGTCATGCATCTGAAATTCATCCTCAGAGAACGAGACTTTGACTTCGTTTGCTTCTTCTGGGGGAAAGCACCGTCGCATGACAGCTCGAATGCGGGCGATGACTTCCTTCGTCCCAAACGGTTTGACGATATAGTCGTCGGCGCCTAGTTCCAGTCCGACCACTTTGTCGATTTCTTCGGCTTTGGCGGTGATAAACAGAATCGGCATTCGTGGACTGGCTTGGCGGAAATGTCGGCACAAATCGAATCCGCTCAGGCCTGGCATCATCACGTCCAGGCAGGCTAAGTCGGGGATGCGTGAATCGAAAAGAGATTTGGCCTGCAAGCCGTCTGCCGCCTCGGTGACCCGATGCCCCTCGCTGCGCAACAGTTCCGCCAGCGCTGCACGCGTGTGCGGATCATCTTCTGCGATCAAAATATTCATGCTCATGGTTGCGATGGTGCCTCGGGCGGTTGTGTCACCTTCGTGGGGGAGATTTTGATTTGCAGACGAAAGCAGGCCCCCTGATGCGTCTCGTCTTGGACTAGCTCAAGATCGCCGCCATGTCGCCTCGCCAACTGCCGGGCAAGGGTCAAGCCGATCCCGGTTCCACTCGGTGCCTGAATCGAATCGTCCAGTCGCATGAAAGGTCGAAAGATGCGTTTGCGAGCATGCCAGGGGATGCCTGGCCCCTGATCAAAGACTTCGATTGTCAATTGGTCGTCTTTGATTTTGGAGCTGACCGTAACGCTGCCTCCACAAGCAGCATATTTTTCGACGTTGCTGAGGAGATTGACCAAGATCAATTCCAGGATGTCTGAATCGATTCCAATCGTTTGGGATGCTTCGGCTTGACGATGGACTTGTAATTCAGCCTTTTCAAAACTGGGCATGAATTGTGTGATCGTTTGGTTGATCACGTCGTCCGGGACGAGGTTTGAAATTCTTGGTTCGCGTTGTTTGCGTGGATCGCGAATCATTTCCAGCACACCGGAAACCAAGCGGCTGAGTCGTCGAGTTTCGGTGTCGATGACTTTCAGCCGGCGGCTGACCGATTCCTTGGTCTGGCCATCGGGGAAAGTTTGCAAGTCACTCTCGGCCAATTCGGCATACAAACGAATGTTTGTCAGGGGCGTGCGGAGCTCATGAGAGACTTGTGACGCGAAGCTGACCCGTTGGCGGGCGGATCGCATTTGTCGCTGCACATTCGTCAGCACATAGATGCCAAGACTCAGCAAGATCAAACCGGTTCCCACGATCGGGGCGACCAGAAAAACAGTCGGTGACGGGCCTGCCAGAGAATCGCGGTGGTGGTATTCCAGTTGCCAATTGGCCAAAGGTGGAGCGAGGTTCAATGCGGCGAGTGGTTGATCGAGGCGACGTCCATCTTCTCCCCAGCGATAGACGATTCGGTTGGCTTCATCAGTCAGTGCGGTGAATCCCGACTGGGTCGCTGCGATTGATTCGGGCTGGGTCGAGCCGGGGGAGCCCGATTGGGACGCAGGCATGGGATTTGACGGCTCCCCCGCACGATTGTCGACTGGTGTGACGGCGACGGTATCGGGCAGCTGAGTGGTGAGATCGGCAATCCAGCGGGCACGCTCGAGCAGAACCCCGATGATCGCGCCCTCGCTGTGCTGCATCCAGTAAATCAACTGAACGCCCTCGTCCATGTACCAAACCTGCCATTTTCCCTCGCCGACGATTCCCTGCTCGCTGACTGGGGCTTGGTCATTGGACTGCGATAGAGAGGGCGGCAGTGATCTGGAGGGCGGCAGTGTCTTGCCAGTCGTCGATCGCTTGGTTGGCAATGTGGCCTTGGTTTGTAGCGAGTAGGAACCTAATTCAGGTCGGCTGCGAATGATTGCTGGTAGGGCGGCGAAGAGGGCGACCTTCTCTGATTGTTCGGGTTGTGGTTTCAGCGGGTAGACCAGCACACCGTTTTGGTTGACATAGATGCTGCTACGAACGATCGGGGTCTCCAAGTCGATTTGCCGTAGCGCGTCGAGCGTTACCGCGCGTTCATCTAACTGGGCTCGGAGCGACCGTTCGTAGGTATCAATGACCTCTGAAAGCGAACGATCGATTTCACCAAGTCGCGAACGAAAAAAAAGCGACAACTGTTCCCGTGCCTGTCGCTGCTGTTGTTGGTGCGCCGACGCAGAGAGCCACCCTAGCAGGACTAAGGGAGCCGCGACCAGCAGCAATAACGCAAACAGGAGTCTTTTGGGCATCGTCGAATTGTAGCGGTTGTGTCGTAGGGGCGAGCGTTTCAAGGAAAACGCGTGTTCGCCACTCACTCGCTGGAGTGAGCTTGGTTGCCAAGTCGTGGGAAGGGATGCCAAAACGTGGACGGTCTTGGTGTCCCGGTTCGCTCACGACTGAATCATTGATTGCCACCGAATTCCTTCGTCGCGTGATTGCTTTCGCATTTTCCGCCCTGGCTTTCATCATCGGGCGTGATGCCTCGATGTGTTTGAATGGGTGGCGTCTTCGTTAATCATCCATCATGCGTGATTGGTCATTGGTCATTGGTTTGGGAATAAGGTTGGGCCTGTTGAGATTGGATTTGGTTTTGAGTGGCTCGCATGATCTTTCGTCCACGATTCCAATCCTTGCCTTCCACGTAGTCGACTTGAGTGCGGTTGAGGTTGATGTTGAGTTCTAAAGCCGGGATCACCTCAGTGAGTTGTTGTTCCAGGCAAATCGCTTGGACCGATCGCAATTCAAGGACATTTTGATTCAGCAATTTTTTGGCTGCTTCGACCTCGCCGGCGTCGCGCAAAGCGGTTGCCTGGATATTGCGTTCGTTGGCGATTTGGACGGCGCAATAGGCGTGAGTTTGGACGTCTCGATCACGCTGCACGACAGCAGTGGATTCATTGAACCGTACTTCGATGTCGCTACTTACCTTGTCCTTGGTTTCGGTGATCAAGTTTTGATATTCGACCTCAACATTCACAAGCGACTGAGAGTCGCCCGGTTCGTTTGCGTCGACCTCTACTTCGATCACAAAGTAGCGTTGTTGATTGGCGTAAAGTTGAGCCAGCGGAATGTGGATTTTCTGACCGGTGATGTCGGCTCTGGTGCCGAGTACACGAACGGGCCGCACACCAGGCCCCACCTGAGCGTGGATTTTAAAGTCGCCCGCGACGACGCTCATCAAATCATTGAATTCATTATTGAATACCGCGATGAGGTTTTCGGCGTCCTCGACAAAAATGTGGTTACCGCTGCCTGCTTTTGCCAAGCCGCTCATCAAGTCTTCGTTGTAGCCGAGTCCCAGTCCAAGCGTGCTGACACTGATGCCTTCCTTCACCAGCGTTCGCCCCAGTCGTTCCAAGTCGCGTGGCGTGCTTGGTCCCACGTTGGCCAGTCCATCTGACAGCAGAATCACACGGTTTACGGAATCTTCGTCGATGAATTTGCGAACTTCCGCGGCCCCCTTGCTGACGCCTGCGAACAGTGCGGTATTGCCGCTGGCTTTGACCGAACGGATCAGTTGAATGATCTGTTGACGATCGGTTGCCTTGGTTGCAGGAACAAGAACTTGGACCGATGAGTTGTATAGGACGACGGAAACAACGTCGTTGTCTCGCAGTCGTTTGACTGCTGCGATGGCCGCCTCGCGGGCCTGGCCGATTTTTTTTCCGTTCATCGAACCGCTCGTGTCGATCACAATTGCGACGTTGACCGAGGGCCGTATTTCCGGTTGGGGTAGATCAAAGCCGGTCAAGGAGATGCGGACATAATTCGTCTGCTTGGATCCAGCCAGCATCGTCGGATTGGCGACCCCAACTTGCAGCGAGACTTGACTTGCTGCGGCTGGGGCCGGGTTTGCAATCCCACCTGCGGTCAGCAGGCAAATGCAGGCAGCGGTTATCAGGGATGAACGAAACATTGCGGTCTCCTTTCATGAAACACAGTTGTTTTGAATCGAACTCTGCTCATTTCACTCGTTTTCGCATTTTCAATGGTCGGATTCGATTCAGAACAATGTAAAAGCATTGTAAGCAGTCATTTGCCGCGTTGATTGGAGCTTCATTCCATGGGTCGAAGCGATTGAGGTCATGCAGTTGGGGCTGGTATCACAGCCCATTTTGCCGATCAGCCCCGTCCTGCCAGCTGGCTTGGGAGGGGTTACACTTGGATCCATGAAACAAATTGTGACTGTCGTTCGTCCCCACTTGGCCGAAGAGGTGCTGGCATCGCTACGCCGCGCGCCAATCGAAGCATTGAGCGTAACGGAGATCAAAGGTTTCGGTCGCCAAAAAAGCTACCTGGACGAGTACCAGGAAACGGAATACTCCACGGCTTTTATCCCCAAGGTAGAGATCACTCTCTACGTGGACGATTCTCGTTGCGAAGAGATATTGGAGAAGATTGTCAGCGTTGCGCGGAGCGGTCGAATCGGCGATGGCAAAATCTTTGTCTTGCCGGTGGCTGAATATCTCTGAGAAGCAGCCCATTCCCAGTGCAGCCCATTCCCAGAGCAGCCCATTCCCAGAGCAGCCCATTCCCAGTGCAGCCCATTCCCAGTGCAGCCCATTCCCAGTGCAGCCCATTCCCAGAGCAGCCCATTCCCAGAGCAGACTGGACTTTCTGGGGAAATTGGATGCCAAAGTTGACGTGCTCCGACGATTCCCCGTCACGGGTGAGAATAGGCTTCCCCGGATAGAATGCAGTCGTTGTTGAATGATGAACGAGTCTCCTCGCGATTAACTGTGATCACTGAATGGATTGGCCCCCACTCCCAGACTATGGATGCATTGTTCGTTGGCCCGCGGATGGTCAGGGTTTCATCCATCCAGATGATGTTCCGATCGCGACCCGTTGTTTTCCGAGCGAACGGGTGTTTCGCAGAGATCTGTTTGACGGAGTTTATTACCACTACAGCTACGGGCCACTTCGCTTTCGCTTGCGGCCGACGATGTGGCTGAAGGTCGAGGCCGAAGGGATCGACGTCGGTGACCAAGTCGAGACGACTGGCTTGGGGATGGAGCGTGAGCTCTTTGTCGCTCGCATCAAGGGAATGTATTTTGTGCGTCAAAAGGGGCGGATTCTGTATCGGCTGACTCGGTCTGACAATCTGGTCCCGGGCTTGTTCGCCTCTCACCAGCTGAGATTGATTACCGACAAAACGAATCTTCGCCCGGGTGACACGGAGTATCCGGAACCAAAATCGATCGGCTCCGGAGAAACGCTCTCAAACTGGGAATCAATCGATCCTCCGGAGTCTGGCTGACCAATGAGTCTGGCTGCCCCACGAGTCTGGCTGCCCCACGAGTCTGGCTGCCCCACGAGTCTGGCTGCCCCGCGAGTCTGGCTGCCCCGCGAGTCTGGCTGCCCAATGTGGGAGCAGCCTTGCTGATTTAGAGTTTCGATCGCACGACTGCTGATCGAACCCTCTTTCCCGAATGCGGCCCCATCCTCTCAATGACGATCTGGCTGCATTCTCCTCTTTCAAGCCAAGTTTTTCGTCGCCGGCGAATTCGCTTCCGCTGGCGAACTTTCAGTTGGCAGGAACCGACCGGCATTCCATTGCGGCAGTTGCGCCGGTGCGGCACTCAAAAGAGTGGCCAGATTGTCAGAGTGGCCAGATTGTCAGAGGGGCCAGAGGACATTGCCGTCCGCCGTCGGAATCAGCAATTGGAACCCATCGTGCGTGGGATCACTGGCGTAATGGTAGGTCCAGGCGATTCCGAGAGCTTGATTGTTTGGGTCGAAGACTTCGGTTGTGATCCGCCGATAAAGGGTAGGTGCCGCTTCGACCCGGTCCAGAGCTTTCAGGACCCGGTCCATTTGCGGTGGCTGAAACTGCCAAAGTTCGCCTTGAACTCGATCGTGGCCAGGGGTCATGGCAGGGTAGTCGGATCGGCCAAAGAGGTTGCCAGCGACCCACGCATCCTGGATCATCGTGGGGGTTTCGGGCCAGCAAGATTCCCGGCACTGACCTCTTTTGAGTGTCCCGTAGACAAAAATCGACGTTAAATCAGGTGTTTCCATGGCACGCTCCGACTCCAGCGTCCTTCCCAATGGGCGCTCGCTGCATCATCATTTGCACAATCCCGCTCACCCTGCAATGGAACGATGACTCTCGATCCCGAATTTTCTGCCGCCCTGGAAGCCCACTCGGTGGAGCTTGCCGAACCGATCGCCTTGAAGCTGCAGCAATATGCGCGGCTGATGTGGGATTGGAATGCGAAGCTCAATTTGACGCGCCACACGACTTGGGAGCTGTTTGTTGGCCGGGATTTGCGGGATTGCCTGCAATTGGCCAACCTGATCGAGGCGGGCGAGGAGGTGCTGGATCTCGGCAGCGGCAACGGGGTTCCCGGAATTCCACTCGCCTTGATGCGGCCTGATATTGAAATCGGTTTGGCAGAAAGCGTGACGAAGCGGGCCAATGTGCTTAGTGAAATCGTGGCCGAATTGGGACTTCCCGTGGCGGTTTACGGGGCCCGAGGCGAAGATTTATTAGAAGATTTTCGATTCACCACGGTGGTTGCCCGTGCGGTGGGAAGCATCGCCAAATTTTGTCGTTGGATCGAACCGCATTGGACAAATGTCGATCGTCTGCTACTAGTCAAGGGACCCAAATGGGTCGAGGAGCGGGGCGACGCGAGGCATCAAGGCGTTTTGGCCGGTTTGGAGCTTCGACGCGTGGCAACCTATCCGCTCGGCGATGACGCCGATTCCGAGGGAGCCGTCCTGCAGATTTGGCCTTCGGGGCGAACTGGCGGCCGTTTTCAATAGTTGTTCCCCGAATCTTTTTAATGAATGGCGATGTCGGATTACAACCTTACCCATCTGAAGCAACTTGAAGCTGAGAGCATCCACATCATGCGTGAGGTGGTCTCGGAGTTTCAAAAGCCGGTGATGCTCTACAGCATCGGTAAAGACTCTGCGGTCTTGTTGCACGTTGCTCGAAAAGCGTTTCACCCGGCCAAGTTGCCGTTCCCGTTGTTGCATGTCGATACAACGTGGAAGTTTCACGACATGATCGAGTTTCGTGAGAACTATGTCCGGAAAGAATTGGGGCTCGAGTTGTTGGTGCACTCCAACGAAGAAGGCTTGAAACTCGATATTAAGCCTTGGGAGGACAGTGAACGTCACACCGAGATCATGAAAACCGATGCTTTGAAGGCGGCTTTGGATAAGTACCAATTCGATGCTGCTTTCGGTGGGGCACGGCGTGATGAAGAAAAGAGCCGTGCCAAGGAACGTGTTTTCAGCTTTCGCGACAAATCACACCGTTGGGATCCAAAGAGCCAACGCCCCGAACTCTGGAATCTCTACAACGGGCGGGTGAACAAGGGCGAATCGATTCGCGTTTTCCCTCTGAGCAATTGGACGGAGTTGGATGTTTGGCAGTACATCCACCTGGAGAATATCCCGATTGTTCCTCTGTATCGCTCGGCGCCGCGACGCGTGGTCAACCGAGACGGCATTCTGTTGATGCGCGATGATGATCGAATGCCGCTGCTGGCTGGTGAAAAAGAAGAGACGAAAATGGTTCGGTTCCGGACCCTTGGTTGCTATCCCTTGTCGGGGGCTGTCGAGAGCGAGGCGACCACACTGCCGGAAATCATCCAGGAAATGTTGCTGGCGACCACCAGCGAACGACAAGGTCGAATCATCGATCAAGATGAGGGTGGTGCCGGAATGGAAGAGAAAAAACGTCGCGGATACTTCTAGCAAAGCCCTTTCCGCAATCGGTTCTCAATCGCGCGAGTGGTGAAAATGGCTGGCCACTCGTAACTTCAAACTCATCAACTGAACCTTCCCATGAGTCACCAATCCGACCTCATCGCGACGGATATCGATACTTATCTGCAACAGCATGAGAAGAAGCAGCTGTTACGGTTCATCACGTGCGGTAGCGTTGATGACGGCAAAAGTACGTTGATCGGTCGGCTGTTGTACGACAGCAAGATGATCTACGAGGATCACCTGACTCAGTTGGAAGCTGATTCAAAGATCGTTGGCACGACCGGCGGGAAGTTCGACCCCGCACTGCTAACCGACGGGTTGAAAGCGGAGCGGGAACAGGGCATTACGATTGATGTCGCCTACCGATATTTCAGTACGGCGAAACGAAAGTTCATCATCGCTGACACGCCCGGTCATGAACAATACACGCGAAACATGGCGACCGGAGCGAGCACCGCCGATTTAGCCATCATCTTGATGGATGCCCGGCATGGCGTGTTGACGCAAACCAAACGCCACAGCTTTATCGTGTCATTGCTCGGGATTCGCCACGTGGTGGTGGCCGTCAATAAGATGGATCTGGTCGATTTTAGCGAGCAGCGGTTCGAGGAAATTTGCGACGAGTACCGATCATTCGCCGCCCGGTTGGATCTGCCCGATTTGCACTTCATTCCGATCAGTGCCTTGGATGGCGATAACGTGGTCGACCGGGGTGACCGAATCGCCTGGTACACCGGCAGCACGTTGATGAATTTCCTGGAGACGGTGTACATCGGCAGCGATCGTAACCTGCAGGATTTTCGGATGCCGGTTCAGTATGTGAACCGACCCAATCTCGACTTCCGTGGTTTTTGCGGAACGATCAGCTCCGGCATCATTCGTGCCGGCGAAGAAATCATGGTGCTGCCCAGTCGGCAGAAGTCAAAGGTGAAAGAAATCGTCACCTTCGACGGTAGCTTGGAAGAAGCTTTTGCGCCGCTGTCGATCACGTTAACTCTTGAGGACGAAATCGACGCCAGTCGGGGTGACATGATCATCAAGCCTGGTAACCAACCCAAGACGCGTGATCAGATCGATGCGATGTTGGTTTGGATGAACGACGAGTCGATGGTGCCAGGCAAAACATACTTATTCAAGCACACGTCTCAGACTTTGCCGGGAACGATTGATACGTTGATGTACAAGGTCGACGTGAATACCTTGCATCGCAGCCCGGCTCCGCAGCTAGAACTGAATGAGATTGGCCGAGTCAGCATCTCGCTCGATGCACCAATCCACTTTGACGCTTACCGTCGCAATCGCAGTACGGGTGCGTTTATCGTCGTCGATCGGATCAGCAACGCGACAGTCGCTGCTGGTATGATTCTGGATAAATCAGGTGACAGTTCGGCGAAGACTGTGTGGGATGAAGAGTCCCAAGATGATCAGTCCGCCCAAAATGTTTCGGCAGTCGCCGTTGCTGGTGAAGAGCGGGCAGCGAGGTTTGGTCAGCAAGCAGCAACCGTGTTGTTGACCGGGTTGACCGGTAGTGGCAAGACGGCGATTGGTCATGCGGTTGAACGTATGTTGTTCGATCAAGGCCGTGCTGTCGCAATGATCGATGGTGAAACGGTAAGACGTGGCTTGAGTCGTGATCTTGGCTACACGGCGGAAGATCGTAGCGAGAATTTACGCCGCAGTGCCCATCTTGCTCATACGCTCAATGATGCTGGATTGATCTGCATCGCGTCGTTTGTTTCGCCTGAAGAATCGGTCCGCCAGAAAGTCGCCAAGGTGATTGGTGAGGAACGTTTCTTGGTCGTGCACGTCGCAACGTCCGTCGAGGTCTGCCGGGAACGCGATACCAAGGGGCAATACGCCAAGGCGGATGCCGGCGAACTTCGGAACTTCCCCGGTGTGACAGCCAGTTATGAAGCGCCCGTCGATCCAGATCTGGTCATCGACGCGGCGGAGAAAACGATTGAGGCTGCCGCCGAAGCGGTCATCGAATTGCTGAAAGAAAAGCAAGTGGTGAGATAGACAGCCCACGGCTGAGGGTAAGCAGCGTAGTCGTTGTTTGCTGACCGGTCGTGTTCTAAGCAGTCGTGTTCTAAGCAGCCGGTCTGAGACGCGACTACCTCGAGGGGCGACTCATCATCAGTTTGTAATGGCCGATGCCGAGCAGGTCATCGATTCTTTGTCGCAACTCAGCGTTGATTTCGACCCGGTATTTATCGCTTTTCAGATGGACGACTTCGCCTTCGCGTAGTTGCAGGCTGAATAACAATTCCTGTGATCCCGGGTAGCCACGCAGGATTTCACGCAGTTGGCTCATGGTTTCGGTGTTGTGATCTTGTTCGTCCAGGCGAAGCCGCATGCCGTGGGTGTATCGCTTGTCTAATTCCTCGAGTGGAATCAACTCGTCAATAATTAGGTTTGCTTCGTCACCACCTCCGCGGCGATCGATCTTTCCTTTGGCCAGCACGATGGCATCGGGTTGAACGCGTTCGCCGCAGTCAACAAAACTCTTGGGCCACACGATGCATCGCAATGCACCCTGCATGTCCTCCAGGTCGAAGTTGGCGTACTTGGTTGGCGCGCCTGGTTTGCTGTTCTTGGTGTGCGAGAATTTGATCGAGCTGATCATGCCACCGAGTGTGACCTCCCCTCGGTCTTTGACGCCCGCTAATTGATCAATGGTGTGGGTGCGGAAACTCGCCAGTTTGCCTTCAAATTCGGCCAGTGGATGGCTGGCCAAGTAGAAGCCGAGCACTTCTTTCTCATTGATCAGTTTTTCTCTTTCTGGCCACTCGTCGACTTCAGGTAGTGGGCTGGCGGTTTCTTCCTGGTTGTCTTCTTCCTCTTCAAAGGCGCCGAACAGACTGGCTTGGCCGCTGCGTTTGTCAGCTTGAACGGAGGCACCGGCTTGAACCGCTCGTTCAATGACCGCGACGAGCTGGTTGCGATGGGCGGCAAAGTCGTCCATGGCACCTGCTTTGACCAGTGTTTCGATGGCGCTCTTGTTGCAGGCTGATGAATCGACACGTTCGCAGAAATCAAAAATATCTTTATAGGGGCCGTTCTTGATTCGGTCCTGCTCGATGGTGATTGATGTGGAACCACCACATCCTTTGATGGCGGAGAGGGCGAAATGA
Source organism: Rubripirellula sp. (assembly GCA_029245125.1). Classification (GTDB taxonomy): domain Bacteria; phylum Planctomycetota; class Planctomycetia; order Pirellulales; family Pirellulaceae; genus Rubripirellula. The sequence continues at coordinate 16,364 of JAQWPZ010000108.1, read as the reverse complement.
ATCTTGCCATCGGCGACGGTAAAGTCGGCGCCGCTGCTGTTGATTTCTGGTGGGACCACTTCGATTCCCATTCGGTCGCAGTCTTCCATGTGCTCGACCAACGCATCTTTGCGTTTGAAGTTTCTTCCCGAAATATCGCTCGATAGCAGCGCTGCCATGAACTCGACCGGGTAATGAGCCTTCAAATAAGCGGTCTGATAGGCGACGAGTGCGTAGGCCGTACTGTGGGATTTGTTGAATCCGTAGCCTGCGAACTTAACGATCAAGTTCCAAATGTCATCTGCGTCTTTTTCAGCAAGCCCGTTCGATACGCTGCCTTCGATAAACGCTTCATAGTTTTGGCTGATCAGCGCTTCTTTCTTTTTACTGATCGCCTTAATGCAGGTGTACGCCTTCGCCAACGGGATCTCTCCAAGGCGATTCAAGATCCGCATCACCTGTTCTTGGTACACCATGATCGAATTGGTTTCTTCCAGCACCTCCTTGAGCACCGGGTGTTTGTATTCTGGTTGCTGTCGACCATGTTTGATGTCGACGTAGTCATCGACCATACCACCCTCGAGTGGACCGGGGCGATACAGCGCGGCGGTTGCGATGATGTCACTGAAATGGTCGGGTTTCATTCGCAACAGCAGGTCGCGGATCCCGCCCGATTCCAACTGGAAAACACCTTTCGTTTCGCCCCGTTGCAACAGCGCAAACGTTTCGCGGTCATCCAAGGGAAACTTCAGCGGATCGACTGCTTTGCCGGTCGTTTGTTCGATCAGTTGAACGGTGCGGCTGAGGATCGTCAGGTTGCGGAGCCCGAGGAAGTCCATCTTGAGCAAGCCGGACGCTTCGACATCGTTCATCGACCATTGGGTGATGACATCTTGCTTGCCCGGAACACGGCCGAGCGGAACGTATTCAGTCAGCGGCTTGTCTGCGATCACCACGGCGGCGGCGTGCGTTCCGACGTTGCGAGCCAAGCCTTCAATTTTCATCGCGAGGTCGAGTAATTCCCGGATTTCGGGATCGCCCTCGTACTCCATCTTCAATTCGCCGCTTTTCTCGATCGCCTTGTTGATGGTGATCTTCAGTTCGTCGGGGACCATCTCGGTGATCTGATTCACTCGAGCGAGCGGAACTCCCAAAGCCCGGCCGGTGTCCTTGATCGCTGCTCGCGCGGCGAGGGTTCCAAACGTCCCGATCTGGCAAACCATCTCGCTGCCGTAGCGTCGCTTGACGTAATCGATGACTTCGCCACGGCGTTCTTTCTCAAAGTCGATATCGATATCAGGCGGTTCGGTACGACTTTCGTCGAGGAATCGTTCGAACAGCAAGTCGTATCGCAGCGGGCAGACATGCGAGAGATATAACGCATAGCAAACGATCGCCCCGACGCCGCTGCCACGAGCGGTTGCGGAGATACCCTCGGCGCGGGCGTAGAGAACAAAGTCCCAGACGATCAAAAAGTAAGTGGGAAAGCCAAGTTTTTGAATCACGTCGAGTTCGCGATTCAACCGAGCCATCACCTCGTCGCTTAGTTCACCGTCGACGATTCGATCGGTTTCGTCGACATATCGTTCCAAGAGTCCTTTGATACAAAGTTCGCGGAGGTAATCAATCGGCTGCTTTTCATCTGGGCATTCAAAGCTTGGGAAAAAGAATTTGCCCAGTTCCAAGTCGATATCGACACTGTCAGCGATCTCTTGGCTTCGTGCGACGGCATGTTCGAGGCCCGAGAATTTCTCGTACATCTGTTGCGGGCTGCGCAGGAAGAACTGATCGTTCTCCATCTTCATCCGCGATGTATCGGTGCGGAATCGCCCCGTGTTGATGCACAGCATGATGTCTTGTGCTTCGGCATCGCTGGGGTCAACGTAATGCGTGTCGCTGGTGGCAACCAACGGCAGACCCATCCGGTTAGCGATCTCGACGGCGCCCTCCAACTGAAGGCGTTGGATCTCGACGTCGTTGTTCATGATCTCGATGAAGTATCGATCATCAAAAACTCGCTGGAACCAGCCCGCAATATCACGGGCCTCTTTCTCCACCTCGGCGGTGTCGATCCCTTTGATCACCGCGCGGCTGAATTCGCTGCTAACGCAACCGGAGAGACAGACGATCCCCTCGTTGTATTTTTCCAGAATCTCTTTGTCGATTCTCGGTTTGAAATAGAACCCTTCCAGAGAGGCGGCACTGGCCAATTTGATCAAGTTGCGGAAGCCGGTGCGGTTCTTTGCCAGCAGGGTCAGGTGATAGCTGGCAGCTTTGCTGCTCGAAGCGCCACCCTTGTCGAACCGGCTGCCCGGTGCGATGTAGGCCTCGTAACCGATGATCGGATTGATGTTGGCTGATTTCGCTTTCCGGTAGAACTCCAATGCGCCGTGCAGATTACCGTGATCGGTCAAAGCCAACGCATTCATGCCGTGGTCGACGGCGCGATTGATCAGCCGCCCGATATCCCCGGCACCATCGAGCAAGCTGTAGTGGCTGTGGCAGTGCAGGTGAGTAAAAGGCCGCGGGTTGGGATCCGTTGGCAACACAATCGTATCCAGTGGCGGGGCGGGGGAACTCATCGCTCGGTGTCTCCGTTCGAGTGCTGCTGTTCGAGTTGCTGTTCGAGTTGCTGTTGAGGCTGGCTGGCGGGTCGTCCGGTGTAGGCTGACCCCCAGATCGTCCCGTGGGGATTGACGCGGGATTTGCCCAGCCATCGCGTCGCTGTCTGCCAATTCATGGCGGCGGTGGTTGCCGGTCCGTACTCAGGTGCTAGCTTCGAGATTCATCGAAGGCCACTAGCGTGCCCTCTAGCGTATCGCCACACCGCTCGGGGTTGCAGTCACCGTGAGTGAAACTGATCTGCTCGGGTGACGAAAAATTCACGATTTTCCGAAGGAAATGGGTCGCGAGAAAATTTTTTTTTGCCGTGATCCTGCCGATGCGAATCGGGCAAATTTTCGGAACTAGTTTGGCAATGGTTGATCCGAGTAACAGATTGGTCCTCGGCAGATCGATGTGCAGACCGCAACGGCTAACGATTCACAATTTCCAAAACCACAGCTTCAAAGCCAGCGAAGTTAGGGGCAGGCCGTGCCTGCCATCGCCTCGCCGTTGGTCCGACTGGCTTCTTCCATCGGACTCAGGGGATGTTCCGGCCGATCCCAACGCAGTTTTGCCGCAATCGCTAAATGGCCGTTTTGCTTTTATTCGAGCTTTCTTTTCAGATGAGGCTGCCTCTGATCAACGCGGGATGTTGCGGGCGATACCGAAGGATGAATCGGTGGTCGGAGCGGTAGTTCCGACGGTGGCAATGCTCGTCCACAATGCCGGGCTAAGTTGAGTTCCACCGTCGTTTTTGTGACGGTGATCGCTGATTCCTATTTCCGATCGCCCGGTCGGAGAGGATGTTAGCGCAGATTTTGATTGGTGGAGAATTCGTAAGACGGTTGATTTGCAGACGTATCCGAATCACTCTAGGGTGACGTTCCTTCCTCGCAGTGGCGGATTCTAGGCCTGATGGTGTAGACTCCGGGTAATAAATCTGCCTGAACTGCCCTGCCCCACCCCCCCTTTTTGGACTTGAACCGACGTGCGCAAGCTCATCACGTTGCCGCTCCGTCTCTGCATCGGCTGGGGATTATCACCAAGGTTATTGGGTTTGGTCGGTGCCACCCTGTTGGTATTACTTCGCATCACCGTCGGCATTCACTTCTACAGTGAAGGAATCGATAAGACGAGTCGGGACTGGAGTGCGGCACCCTTCTTTGCCAATGCAAGCGGCCCCTTCGCGGCGGAGTACCACGAATTAGTCTGGGACGCAGAAGGCCGTTTTCGGCTCGATCCCGAACAAGTCAAGATCTGGTTAGCCGGTTATCGGGATCAAGTCGGAGCACACTATGGCTTCGATGACACCCAGATTCGGCAGGCACAACTTAACTACGCTCAGGCAGTTGAGCAGTACGAATGGGTGCTGGCAACCAACGCTACCGAAATTGAGGAATTCGAACTCGGTCGGGACCGAATCGCCCGGATGTTTGGGCGGGAACCCTCGGACGAGGACGGCACTGATGAAGCCGGTGACGATGACGCCGCCGATGACGCCGCCGATGCCGATGCCGATGCCGCGGAAACAGAGAGAATACAGCGAGAAAAAAAATTGCGAGACTCAGTCGCAAGCCTCGGTGGACAGCGGGACTCGATTCGCAGGGAGTGGTTGAGCAAGGCGAGGCCTGCCCTGTCCCAAATCGATGCGCTCGCGAAAAATTACGAAACGATGCAAAACAAGGTCGCCAGCGATGAGCAGCGACAAGCAACCTCGCCTTATCGCCTTGTGCAACCTCGCACGAATGTAATCGACACCAGCGTGATTGATCGAATCGTGCCATATTTCGATATGGCGATTGGGCTTTGTTTGCTGCTTGGATTATTCACACCGGTTGCCGCGTTAGCAGCTGCTGGTTTTCTCGGTTCTGTCTTTTTAAGTCAGTATCCGCCGGCCAGCGGGCCAGGTTCTACGTACTACCAATTAATCGAGTGCATGGCATGTTTAGTATTGGCTGGGACGGGAGCTGGCCGACTTGCCGGGCTTGATTACTTCCTTCATTTAATTGTCCGAAAAACCTGGGGTTCGACAGCACCACCTGCTTGAGAATCACTTGATTTATCTAACACTTTTTCCCGGGGAACCGAACGATGGTCGATAAACTCTCCGCTGAACAACGCGAAGTCGGTGAACACAACTACTATTCGGCGGTCGGCAGCTACTACGATGTCAACCGACGAGACTTCCTGCGTGGGATCGTTGCCGCTGGTGCTGTCAGCGGTGCCGGTTTGGGCGCCGCTTACTTTGGTTACGCAAAGGTAAAAGATCCGGTCCGAATCGCCGTGATTGGTACCGGCGATGAAGGCAACGTCTTGATCGGTGGGTGTAACCCCGACTACGTCGACGTGAAGGCGATTTGCGATATTCGTCCCTTCGGCCAACATCGTGCCTTTCACGGGGATTGGTCCAGCCCTTCCGCGTTGAAGCGTCGTCCCGGTTTGCTCAGCGTGGCGGGATACAAAGACGAGGCAGAAGCCCGTCGCAACGTCAAGGTTTATGACGGCAGCAACGGTGGGATCACCGCCTGCTTGGACGATCCAGATATCGAAGCGGTCATCATCGCGTTGCCACTGTGGTTGCACGCCCCGGTCGCCGCTCAAGCGATGAAACGCGGTCTGCACGTGTTGACCGAGAAGTTGATGGCGCACAACGTCGCGCAGTGTAAGGTCATGTCGAGAATGGCCGATGAGTTTACCGATTCAGCAGGGAATCCGCTGCATTTGGCGACCGGTCACCAACGGCACTACAACGTCAAGTACGACAACGCCATCAACCTGATTCGTTGGGGCTTGCTGGGGCAGTTGCACCATATTCGCGCACAATGGCACCGTGGGAATCTGCCTGGTGGTGATTCCTGGAAAATGCCGCTTCCCGGTGGCGAGAACGGAGTCGACAAAATCGCTGGCGACATCCGCAACCGCCAAGGGAGACTGAAGACGGCGACGGATCCCGAAGAGATCGTTCGTCTGCAGGCTGAATTGGCGCAATTCCTGGCATGGGATGAGGACAAGAACGTCAATGCGAAAGATTTCGGCTATCAGGACTACACGGTCAATGATCGTCTGTTTTCCGCGACGGAAGAACTCCATCGGTGGCGTTTGTTTAACCGTACTGGTGCCGGGCTGATGGCCGAACTGGGAAGTCACCAACTCGACGCGGTCAGCATCTTTTTGAGTTCGCTGCGGGATGACAAGAAAAAGGTCCATCCACTGAGTGTGCATGCCGTTGGCGGACGCCATATCATGCCAAACGATCGGGATGCCTCTGATCATGTTTATTGCATGTTCGAATTTCCTGGGCCTGATTATTCCAAGACGTTTGACGTCGGTTACTACGACAAGGGCGAGAACTATCCAAACAGCAAGCTGAACGCCAGCACCAAGCAGTACGATCGGGTTGGTGATCTTGCCGGGTATGAGACCGATCCTAATAAAAAGGTTGTGGTCACTTATTCGTCGATCAACGGCAACGGGTTCGGTGGCTGGGGCGAAGTGGTTCTGGGCAGTAAAGGGACGCTCGTTCTGGATAAGGAAACTGACGTCCTGCTCTATCGCAACAGTGACACGAGCAGCAAGGTGGGAGTTGCGAAGCAAGAAGGCGGCTATGTGCTCGATACGAGCGCCAGCGGCGATTATTCCGCACCAGTCGCTCAGGCTGCCGACTCGGGTCCCGTCAGTCGTGGCTACCGCGAGGAAATTGAGCACTGGGCGTACTGTATCCGCAACCCGGACGGCGAGAATCGTCCCCGCTGCTATCCCGAAGTTGCCATGGGAGATGCCGTGATCGCCCTTGGCACCAATGTGGCACTCAAGCGGGCGGCTCGCGGCGAAGGCGGATACATGGAGTTCAAAGAGGAATGGTTCGATATCGATAGTGATGAAGTTCCAGACGGCAGTGACATCGCTGCGGAAACGAAGTTCATGGACGAGCCCATCGCCTAACTGAATCGCCAGATTTGGCGGACTGCAGATCTCAAACAGAACGGCACGCGACCAAAGTCGTGTGCCGTTCTTTTTTGACCGGTCCGTGGAGCGTTGGATTTAAATCCGCTGTGATGGAAATGCACTGGGCACTCTGTGATGGCAGCGACCTGTTTGAGGGCATGCTGCTGGGTTTGCGGACGATCGTTGGATTAAACGCCGGCGTTGTTTCAGCCAGCTGATCACCTTGCGTCGGGGATAAGTTGAACAACTGGCAACGCCAGCTTGAGACTCGTTGGTTTTGCCTGAGACTCGTTGGTTTTGCGTGAGCGCAAAAAAACAGCCGAGCTCACGATGCGCTGGTGGCATGTGGTCTCGGCCGTTCGAATCTTCGCTAGTTCTTGGTGAACTTACGGGGTCTCGACTGGTGTTTCGCCGCCCGCTGTCACATTGCTGCTGGGGGTCTCGGCAGTCGCCGTGGTGTTGGAGGAAGTATCGGCTGTGCTTGTTGAGGTTGAAACGTCGACGTCGGACGGAGCCTCAGGCGTGCAGCCTAGCGAGAAGGTCAAAGCGACGGCAACACATAGACTGATAACGTTTTTCACGGTGGGAGGTCTCCGATTGGTGGGAATCTTACTAATCGCCACCTATGGTACAGGGAATCCCTCTGTCTGCTAGGTGAGCTCTCCCTTTAGTGGACTTGTAATTTTCGGAAATGAAGGTGGATGACCCAAATAATCCTCATCAACGGTACGCCGTCGGCACTGCCCGCCACCCAACTTGGCATCGACGTGAAGTTGGGTTAGCCCTCGTACCGATTTCTCCCGCAACGGCTCTCGTGTTCACTTCACCCCCACCGCTTGCGTGTAATCCCATGAATGTTCGCCAGTTTGTCCTACTCGCTGCCTCGTTTGCCCTGCTGGGGCCGGTTTCCGCTCAAGAGCCGCTGGCGGACGTCAACGAGCCTGCTGCGGCTCCCGCAGAAACGGTGTCGATTTTCCAGAATGCTGACCCTGCGATCGCATCTTCGCCTTCGCAAAACCGCCCCTCGCGGATGTCGGTAGCTGAATTACGTCAGCAGCGCGGAATGTTTCGTGCGAATCAGCGCATGGCTCGTATTGAGTACAACCTGTGGATGGGGCGTGAGCCGCTGCGGCCGAAGTTCAATTCGGTTCCGATGATGAGCAGCCGATACGCACCTCGCCGAATCTACGTACCGGTCTACGTGCAATCCCGTTAAGACGGTTCATGAGAAGATCGTGCCGGGTTGCGTTGCTCCGGGCACGTCTTGGTCACTGCTCGTTTGTTTGCTCGGTGCTGGCTTGCGATGGAATTGGACAATTGCGTTTGTCTAAGGATAAACCTTCAAACGCCAAGAAATCGCACCGAATATCTTTTATTTCGCTCCTCAGGTAAGCGAATCTTGCGGTCGCTGGACCGCCGTCGATGCTCTGTGGCGTAGTACCCCGATTGAGGCGAGAGTAGAATCGAACGCGGTGTTTCCGTCCGCTTTTCGATTCGGGTCTTGCCATGCATCGTTTGTTCCGGTCTTGGGGATCGTTTCTCGTTCCTTGTCTTTTTGTGTCCGCTTTGGTTTCGGCTGCAGAGATTGAAGTCACTCAGGACATCGTCTTTGGCCAGGGCGGTGGTGCCGACTTGCACTTGGATCTTGCTCGCCCCGTGGGTCTCAGCGAGCCTAGCCCTTGCATTATCGTGATTCACGGTGGCGCTTGGCGTCATGGTGACAAGTCGTTGCATCTCAACGAAATTCGCCGCTTTGCAAAAGAGGGTTACGTATCAGCGACGATTCAATATCGTCTGTGCCCAGAGCACCGCTTTCCTGCTCAAGTTGAAGATGTCAAATGTGCGGTCCGATTCCTGCGGGCACACGCGAGTGATTATGGCATCGATCCTGATCGAATCGGCGCGGTGGGTTTTTCGGCTGGTGCGCACCTATCGATGATGCTTGGTTGCATGGATGCGAAAGATGGCTTTGAAGGTGACGGTGGGTGGGCCGATCATTCCAGTAAGGTCCAAGCAGTTGTCTCATTTTTTGGTCCCACTGATTTGCCCGGTGACGATATCCCGGCCGGCAGTGTTTCGTTGGTCAATGCCTTTATCGGTGGACCAAAATCAGAGAATCAAAAAGCATTTCAGGATGCATCTCCCCTTAATTACGTCGATTCGGGTGATGCTCCGATGCTGCTCTTGCAGGGGACCGAGGATCCATTGGTCCCCCACTCGCAAGCGATCAAAATGGTCACGGCGATGACCAAAGCAAACGTGCCTGGGCGGATTGAGTTACTGATTGATGCGGGTCATGGATGGGGTGGAGAGGAATTGAATCGGTCGATTGATGTGACCCATCAGTTTTTCCGTCGCTATCTTCGTGGTGACAAGAATTGGACAAAGAAAGCAAACTAAACCTGCATGGATTTTCTTCTTTATCTCGCATTGATCCCCGCTCTCGGTTTGGCGGCGCAATGGCTAGCTTGGCGAACCAGTCTGCCCGGGATCTTGTTGCTGCTGTTGTTTGGCGTGATCTTGGGGAATTTTGTTCGTCCCGATGATTTGCTGGCGGAACTGACTGGAGGTGAATCAACCGCGAGTGCGGAGATCTTGTTTCCGCTCGTGTCACTGGCAGTCGCCGTCATCATGTTTGAAGGTGGTCTGACGCTGCAGTTTAGTGAGCTTCGCGAGGCTGGGCGTGCTGCACTTCGTCTGTGCACACTCGGCGCCGTGATCACATTTGTTGGTGCAAGCTTCGCTGCGCGTTGGACGTTGCAGTTCGACTGGAGTCTTTGCTTTTTACTTGGTGCCATCTTGGTCGTGACTGGCCCCACAGTGATCGGACCGCTCCTGCGTCAGGTGCGTCCCAGCCGAAGAGTCTCGGCGACATTGAAGTGGGAAGGGATCGTGATTGATCCGATTGGGGCCGTCCTGGCGGTCTTGGTCTTTGAGCAGTTGATGGTGCACCCTGATGAATCAAGTGTGGTGACAGCGATTGGAATGCTGATCAAGACGACAGCGATCGGCGGAATCTTGGGTGCGATTGGTGGTGCCGGGTTGACTTTTTCGTTTCGGAAATTCCTTGTCCCTGATCATTTACAGGGGGTTGCCGCTCTTTCCATCGGGTTGCTGTTGTTCGCCGTCAGCAACCATTTCGCTCATGAGTCAGGCCTGATTACCGTGACGGTACTTGGCATCTGGCTCACCAATCAAAAAGGTTTCGATATCGAGCATATCGTTGAATTCAAAGAGAATTTGCGAACTCTATTGATCGGTTGTTTATTCATTGTGCTTGGATCGAGAGTCGAGCTGGGTGACATTGCCCAGATCGGGTGGCCGGGGGTAGCGTTTCTGCTGCTGTTGATTGTGATTGTGCGGCCGATCTCAGCCTTGGTTTGTTTGGTTGGAACTCCGCTTGAGATGCGTGAGCGATTATTCGTAGCGGGGTTGGCCCCGCGGGGCATCGTGGCGGCTGCGGTCAGCAGTGTATTTGCGTTAGAACTGGAACGGAGCGCTGATACGTTGATGATCGCTGGCTCGCAACAATTGGCAACGGTCACTTTCTTGGTGATCGTTGGCACCGTTGCCGTTTACGGTTTGGCAGCGTTGCCGTTAGCACGCTGGCTCGGGTTGGCAGATGACCAAACCAATGGTGTTTTGATTGCGGGTGCCGATGCTTGGGTTTGCGATTTTGCAAAGGCGGTAAAAAAAGCTGGTTTGCCGGTGCTGTTGGTGGACAGCAACTACAACAAAATAGCGCAAGCTCGAATTGACGGTTTGGAAGGCGTTTGTGCGAATATCCTGAACGAACATGCGCGGGAAGATCTACCGCTCACCGGGATCGGTTGCATGTTAGCCATGACCGCCAACGACGAGGTGAATTCGTTGGCGGTGCGTGAATGTCGAACGATGTTCGATCGCGCCAACCTGTATCAACTGACTTTCAATGTAGCCAACCAGCAGGGACGTCGAGGGCTGACTAAAAACTTGATGGGGCGTGAGCTGTTTGGCGAAGGAAAAACATTCACGGCGTTACGTGATTTGCATGCAGTCGGAGCGACTTTTAAGACCACAACCTTAAGCGACGCGTTTGACTACGCCGATTACCTGGAGCGATACAGCGATGGGTCCACCTTGTTGTGTGTCGTGAACGATGACGATTCGCTGGTGATCAACACTGTCAGCAGCCCCGTCACGCCTGAGCCAGGGCAAACAATCATCGCGCTGGTGTCATCCGTAGCCGTTCCCGATGATCATGCGACACAGAGTTAGTTTTCGGACTAATTCTTCGTTCTCGGTTGCCACTACGCCACGGTTTGGCCGTTGATTGAGTAAGGCTTTGATTGAGCAAAACAGGCATCAACAAAAACGCTCGATCGACCAAGGCTCGACCGGTCACTGTTTGGCCGGCCAAGATTTGACCGAAGAGCGAGTTTATCCGGCTGGGCACTTAGGCTGGCAGCAGCATTTCGATACTATCCCATTCCCTGGCCTCATGCTGTTCTAACAAACTGACTAAGGATTCGAGGTCATCGATTGCTTCTTGCCAAGAACCGTACGGTGGCTCCAGTTGATCTAATCGTCCGATCAATTGGTCGATTTGATTCAGCAGGTGCTGATGGTCCCGATCCGATTGTCTGCGGACAGCCGCTACCTCGGGGGAGTCAGAGTAATGGTCCTGGCCCAGCTTTTCGATCATCTCAGCTTCGCGATCGAAATGGGTGACCATCAATTCTCGCAACTCACGCAGGCGAGTTGCGGTTTCACCAAAGTGTTGCCTGCCAAGCTGATCCAACTCACGCATCCATTGCCGAATTGTATCGACTTGAGTTGCCAATTCTTCGTCTTCTAATCGCCAGCGAGCAAAGACTTCGTTGGCGGAGGTGTTTGTTCTTGAGCCCATGACTGGCCTCCAAAATGCTCCTAGGGTTGAGTCGATTCACAACGCGAGGGCGAGTCAGTGGTATCCCTTGGCTACCGACTCCGCCACTGGTCCCTGAAGTGTGCAATGCGGATGCCAAACGGGTGGGAATAGTCAAAGGTCGCCAGGCGAAGGGAAGTATCGCATTTCGCTGTGTTTGATGCTCAGGGAAGTGGGACATTCACGCACAGTTGTCTCGATCTCGCACAGCTAACCCGTTGGCTTTATCGCACGCGAATGGCCCCTTCAGCACGAGTGCATTCGAGTTGCAGGGCGATCGTTGGCAGATGTCCCCTCCCCCAGTTGCTCGTTGTCGTTTTGTCTGCGGCTCGTTGTGTCTCATTAGAAGCAGATTCGAAAACCGGCCCAAAAATATACGATTCGTGCGGAAACAGCCTAAGAAGCTGGCCGGGGGTTCGTTAGTTTGTTTAGTCCCGGGGCATTTTCAGGGCAGGTTCCCTCTTTTTTCTCATCCAGGATTCGGATCATGTGTCGCACCGCCACCCGTTTTCTTCGCTGGTTCTCTCCGTTTGGGATGCTGTTGTTGCTGGCCGTTTGGATGCCATCCGCAGCCATCGGACAGGGTTTTTTGATTTCGCCCGCGCCCAATCATCGGCACCGCTTGCCCCGTCCGATGCCCCTTCCGACGCCCCGTCCGACACCGCAACCCGGATTCCTATATGACGTGACGAAGCTAGAAATCGATGCTTCGATTCGCGGTCAGGTCGCGGAGGTGCAGGTGGCGCAGACGTTTCATAACTGCAGCGGTCAGACCATGCAGGTCAAGTTCGTCTTTCCATTGCCCTACGACGGTGCGGTCGATCAAATGACCTTCTTGGTCGATGGTGAGGAATTGGAGGGGCGTTTAGTGGAAGCTGATCAAGCACGTCAGATCTATCAGTCGTATGTGCGCCGCAGCCAAGATCCCGCGTTGGTGCAATGGATCGGTACAGGGATGTTTCAAACTCAGGTCTTTCCGGTTCCCGCCGGTGCGGAGCGAACGGTCTCGCTACGCTACACGCAATTGTGCCGACGCAACGGCACCTCGAACGATTGGCTGCTCCCGCTCTCACCGACAAAATTTACGACGCAGCCGATTGGTGAAATTTCGATTCGTGGACGGATTCGAAGTGAAACTAGAATCGGGAATCTCTATAGCCCTTCGCATGAGATCGAAATTGAGCGTGATGGTGTTCAGGTCGCACGATTCGTTTATCACGCGAAGAAACAAGTTCCCAAGCGAGACTTTCGTGTCTTGTGGGATACCGGCGATAGTCCGGTACAGCTCTCCGTTTTAACGCACCGAGCAGATTCAGACAAAGATGGTTACTTCATGCTGATGATTCAGCCACAGTTTCCTGATGTCGATTCGGCAGAACGCCGGGCTGGAAAGAATGTCATCCTGGTCATGGACAAGAGCGGTAGCATGCGGGGGGAAAAAATTGATCAAGCTCGTCGCGCTGCCGCGTACGTTGTGCGACGTCTGAAGAACCGTGATCGATTTACCTTGATCAACTATGACAGTCGGGTCGAGACTTTTCGTAGTGAGCTGACCGATGCTGATCAGGCGACTCGAGCGGATGCTGAAGAATACATCGATTCGATGCTGGCCGGCGGGAGTACCAATATTAATGAAGCACTTAAGCAAACATTGCGGATGGCGGAAGGAGCGGACGGTCCGTCTTACGTTGTCTTCATGACCGATGGCCAGCCGACCGTTGGCGAGAAGAACGCCATGAAGATCGCAGCCAACGCCAAGCAGCGGCTCGGTGAAGGCGTTCGACTGTTTAGTCTCGGTGTTGGTCACGACGTCAACAGTCGTTTGCTCGACAAATTGGCAAGCATTTGTCTAGGCCAGACGAGCTACGTGCGACCAGGCGAACCGCTCGATGACGTCATCAGTCGACTCTACGACCGGATCGGTGCGCCAGCATTGACCAACGCTAAGTTGCGATTGACCGTTGATGGTAAAGAGGGGCGAGTTCGGCAAATTTATCCGGCCGATATGTACGACCTGTTCTCTGGCGATCAGCTGGTCATTGTGGGGCGATATCGAAAGCATGGGGCATTGAAGGTTGAACTGAGCGGAGACTTCTTGGGAAAAGAACAGAAGTACGTTTTTGAAGAGGAACTTCCGAAGGTCACTGGCAGTGGCAAGAACGTATTCGTTGAACGACTGTGGGCCACCCGACGGATCGGAGAGATTATCGACGACATCGATTTGGAGGGTGAAAATAAGGAATTGGTGGACGAGCTCATTGCGTTATCGAAACGCCATGGGATTCTGACGCCCTATACGGCTTATTTGGCTGAGGAAAAAACTGATTTGAATGATCTATCGCAGGGGCGACGGATTGCTGGTCAGCGTCTTGAGAGGCTGAGCGAGGAGGCTGGGGAGTCGGCGTTCAATCAACGTCGCTTCAAAGGCATGCTGCGGTCTGCTGGTCGTGCCGCCGATCCAGCCAGTGCTGACATTGCGATGGAGCAGCCGCGAAATGCTCCGGGATCACGTCGCGGCGGTTTGGGAGGAGGTTCACCGGTCGATAGTTTTGGGGACGCTTCAGCAGCACGCCCCTCGGCGACGAACTCACCGGCAATTGCGGGTGGGGATCGCGATGATGCCCAAGTTGGGCACGATGTTAGCGTTTCACGAGTCAAGCAAATCGGCAGCAAAACCTTTTATTGGCGGGGGAACCGATATGTCGATTCGGAAGCCACGAAAGAGCAAATCGACAAAGTCATCGAGGTGGTGCAATTTAGTGACAAGTACTTTGATCTGCTGCTTGAGATCGATGAAGCGGCCAAGGCATACCTGGCGGAGGATACCGACGTGTTGGTGGTGATCAAGGAAAGAGCCTACTTGATCAAAAAATCCGCTGCCGACGACTCCAAGTAAACAGGCATGGATCAAAGTGGTTTGGTAAATCGCAGGAAGCATCCAATGACTGCGATTGCGGCGACCATCGAGGCAATTTGAATCAGTTGTGTGCTGAAGCCAAGTTCGAGCGATGTGATTCCGATAGCTGCGAAGGCCGCTAAGCCGACGGCCGTTAATGCTTCTCCGGCAATCACGCCGGAGGAGAACAGGACACCGCGATGCAGGACTCGGTCCTGCTGGGATGGGGCGACGCCTCGCGAGTAGAAATGCGCGATCAAACCTCCAATTAAGATCGGGGTGGATAACCCAAACGGCAAATACATCCCTACTGCGATTGGCATCAGGTGGGCTCGGTAGGGTGTTTCTGTTTTCTGCAGAATGAGGTCGATGACGAGGATCAGAATACCAATCACAGCGCCGATCCCGATCATTATCCACGGCAGTTCTGCTTCACCTGAGAAACCTTTCGCCAAATTCGCGAACAAACTGGCCTGCGGCGCGGGCAGGTTTTTACCGCCAATCCCACCCGGTGTGTTCTCGTGAAGCAAGGTCAGTACTGGTGCCATCACAAGTGAGGCAACCGCTACACCGCCGATTTGCATCATCTGTTGACGAAAGGGTGCTGCACCAACGAGTGAGCCTGTTTTTAAATCATTGCATACGTCACCCGCCGTGCAGGCGACGCAGCAGACGATTGCGGCAATCCCAAGAGTGGCGACCATCGCTTGCGCGCCAGAATAATTGAACAGCCACAGCATACCGCCGGCGATCAAGACGACGGTGATTGTCATCCCCGAGACAGGGCTATTCGAGTTGCCCACCAAGCCAACGATGTAACTTGCGACTGCAGTAAAAAAGAAACCCATGATGACCATCACGACGGTCGCTAGCAGCGTGATCCCAATCGCACCGGTAAACCAGTAGTTGATCCCTGCCAAGATGATCACGCACGCGCCGCCGAGTGGAACGATCAGCTTGGTGGGGATATCACGGGCTCGTTCGTCGGGGTGCGAGGGCTGCCGGAGACCATTCCGCAGTTCCTGGATTGCAGACAACAATCCTTGGCGAACGGAGAACAGGGAGCTAATGCCGCCCACCACCATCGCACCCACACCAACGTATCGAATCTGCGAACTCCAGATTCGATAAGCATCCTCGACAGGATCGCCACCGAGGGTCGCATCGCCGTAGAGCGGGATACCGATCAACCAAGCGAGCACGCCACCGATAAAGATCAGAACCGCAACATTGAGCCGAACGATAAAGCCGACGGCAACCAGCATGGGAGAGAGGTCACCACCAAAGTAGAAAATTCGCCCGCCGATTTCACGGGCTGATTCCAGGGTGCCGAGAATCAATCCGAGAAACCCAGCAGAGATTTTGAGCATTCCACCAAGCAGTCCACCAGCGACGAGGCTGATCGCTTCTCGGTTATCGCCATGATCGGTATCCCCCGCCTCCAGCACTGCCGCACAGGCGACTCCTTCGGGGTACGGCAAATCGTCGTTGTCCACCACAAAGACTCGCCGCATCGGAATCATGAACAGGATCCCGAGCAGTCCGCCGGAGAAGGCGACCAATGTCACGATCCAGTAGTCAAACGTTTGCCAGTGGCCGATTAAGATCAACGCCGGCATTGTAAAAATGATGCCGGCCGCCAACGATTCGCCCGCCGAAGCGCACGTTTGGACCTGATTCACTTCGAGAATCGAAGAGTGCCGAAACAGAAGCCGAAACATCAGCATCGCCATCACGGCGGCTGGAATGGAGGCGGAAACGGTCATGCCCGCGTACAGGCCGACATAGACGTTCGCCGCCCCCATGACGATTGATAGAACCAGCCCGAGGATCACAGCTCTTGGTGTCAGTTCATTCACTGTGCGATTTTCCCGAGGTGAAGCTGGACGCTGGTGGGTGATTGCTGAACTCGAAAGCGGCTACGTCGCTACTGACTGTGGTCTTAGTCGACGAGAGTGTAGTCGTGTTCTGGGTGCCGCACGACGGTCACTGGGCAAGTGCAGGTTCGGACCACGCGTTCGGTCACACTGCCCA
>JAQWPZ010000076.1 GCA_029245125.1 Rubripirellula sp. | reverse complement strand
TCGCCACCATCGCATCCAAACGTCAGCCTGATTCACCTGACCCTTCCGCCCAGTTGCCGCCCAGTTGCCGCCCAAGGCTGCTGGCCGCGTGAGGCTGCTGGCCGCGCGACTGCAAGGCATCAACGAAAGGTCGATTTGTCTCTCAAAATGTGATGATAGTGTTGGGCGAAACGATGAGACTCATCACGAACGTATTGCAGCAACCGTAGCGCGTAAGCCCGCCGACTGAGTGTGATCGGTTCCGACTGACCGGGGCGATAAATCTCTTCATCCCGTTTTGCCAGCGAAATGACGGTGGGCGGATCGATCTGTTGATCTCGTAAGGCTGCCATGGCCGCCCCCAATTGGCCTTTTCCACCGTCGATCAGCAAAATATCGGGGAAGGCCATGCTCTCATTGGAAAGTTTACGGAAGTGCCGCGAAACGACCTCGTAGATACTTCGGTAATCGTCAATCCCATCGACATCTTTGATTCGAAACCGACGGTACCCTGGTTTGAACGGCAAACCATCAATGAATTGCACAAGGCTGGCAACCGTTTCGCCTCCGCCGAGGTGTGCGATATCGACTCCTTCGATCACCCGTGGAGTCTCTGGCAGATCGAGGACTTTCCTGAGACCAGCCAAACCCTTCTTGGGATCGATATAGAACACTTCTGGTTGCTCATGGGTGTCTAACTCTCCCCGTTCCTCGAGCCGCTCGAGCATATTGATCTCGTCTCGAAGTACTGCCGCCCGTTCAAAATCTAATTGCTTGCTCGCTGCCATCATCTCGTCACGCATCTCGCTGAGCAGTTTTTTCTTGCCACCATCTAAGAAGGTTTGCAAACGCTTGATATCGCGCCGGTAAGACTCTTTGTCGATCCGAAAATTACAAGGCGCACTGCACTGCTGGATGCTCGCTAACAAACAGGGCCGGAACCATTTCCACTGGTCGGACGATTCACTGATGTCAAGCGAACAGGTACGGAACTTAAAAATCCGCTGCAAGACTTGTATCGCACCGCGTAACGCACCCGCACTGGGAAAGGGGCCGTACAGTTTCACTCCTTTCGTCCGAGGCTCGCGAGTCACCTCGACCAGGGGAAACTCGTCGCGTGTCGTGATCATCAAGTAAGGAAACGTTTTGTCATCTTTCAGATCTTTGTTGAACTTCGGTTGAATGTCCTTGATCAACCGAGACTCCATCAACAACGCATCGACCTCGCTCTCGCTGTCCAGAAAATCGATGTCTGCAATTTCACCGATCCAATTTGCCGTACGCGAATCTTCGCTGGCGGCCTTCAAGAAATAGCTGCCGGCGCGACTGCGAAGGTTCTTGGCCTTGCCAACATAGATCACTCGACCCGCCGCATCTTTCATCAGGTAAACGCCCGCTGTCTGCGGGAACGTTTTGACCTTGGCAGCCGCATGGTCAAACCCAAGCGGTTTTGATTCAGACATAGGATTGGGGGGCAGGAAGATTGGCTGGATGTGCTGGCAGAACGCATCTGACGGAGTGCGTAGGAAGCCATAACCGCTGGCACGACGCCCCGAACAGCGGCGTCGCGTCACCTGTAATAGGATACCGCGAGAGCAAGTTTAGTTTGCTTCCAATTCCTTGATCTGCCGCTGAAGCCGCTCCAATTCCAGCTGCAGCTCTCGTTCACGGCGTCTTAATTCATCCAACTGATTACCGCGATTCAATCCACCCACCGGTGTTAACGACGGCGGGTCCTTGGCGAGCATCGGCGTTTGATTGTTCTCCACCTCTATTTCAAACGCAGCTGGCGTCACGCCATTATCAGTTGCTGCTGCCGGGCTGTCGTCCTCTGGTTTGGCTGGCTGTTCAATCGGTTTCTTCGTTGGCTCTTTAGGCTCCGCGGTGCCAGCAGATCCACCAAAGAAACCACCGAGCATCGAACCGATTCCCCCAAGCGGTGAAGTTTCCTTCGCACCACCATCCGACACAGGTTCAGCCATCGTTACCGGAACCCCGTTGGCAGCTAAGTCCGCGATGACCAAAGTTCGATTACGAACCAGTTTCAGTGACAGCGTTTCGTCAAAGTCCACAACCGACAACTCACGCAGCAAGGCGTCGCGACTCGATACCAAGCGACCGTCCAAGGCTACAATCCGATCTCCTTGAAGCATTCCTGCCACCTCCGCCGGGGAACCTGGCTTGATTTGCTTCACCACCATCCCGCGCAAATTCGCCGACTCGGTCAACTCGATACCGATGTTTTCGAGGTTCCAAGTTCCGGCGACCGAAGCAGGCACGGGCAACGTTGAAGCAGGTGCGGGCAACGTTGAAGCAGGTGCGGGCAACGTTGAAGCAGGCACGGGCAACGTTGAAGCAGGTGCGGGCAACGTTGAAGCGGGCGCGGGTGCGGGTAACAGATCTGCCGCCTTGCTGCTCCGAGGCTTCACCAACGCCACTTCGATCTCTTGCGACTTGCCGGCGCGAATGAACCGCAGCCGAGTTCGATCTCCCAAAGATTTTTTTTGCAATTGCTCCGCCACGATCGAGGGCGTGAACGTCAGCATACCGTCCATCGCGATGATTATGTCATTGATTCTCAAACCTGCGTCATCCGCTAGGGAGTGATTTTCGATCGACACCACGACCAACCCTGGAGGCCCCGATTCGGTCGGCAATACCTGGATCCCGAGAGAGGGTGGGTTTGGCCTGCCGCCCGATCGCCCCTCCGGAACCGGTTGCATCAAATTCAATCCGGTACCCCGATTCAATTCGGTGCTGGGTGGCGAACCAGTACCGGGCTGCGACGGCCCACCATCGCCGGCTGATTTGATGGCCGGAGCAATGGCTGGCAGCAACGATTGCAGGAGCGACCGCGCTCGTGAACCAGGCTGGTCCCCGTCCGCCGTCGCGGGATCTCGTTCCGCGGCTGGATTCTCAGCCGGTGTCTCCGAACGCGATTCGATCCGATTTTGGATCCGTTGGATCAGACCTTGGGCATCGGCTGAAGCAGGCGAGACGATCTCCCAGCCGATCAATGCAGCAAAAACGAAAATCACGCGATGCAAGCGACAAGCCATGCCAAGACATCCTGCTGAGAAAAAACAAATCGGGCGACATACGAACGAGGTCGCTGTCCAAGGACAAAAATCTCCGCCGAAGCGAGCCGATCTGTGTGACGAAATATTCATCTGTTAACTTCGCCAGCCGATCGGCGTCATCACCTGGACAACCGCGACCGTTCCGACGATAGGCTTATATTACGGGCCAAAGCTGCAAAAGCGAATGAGTCGGCAACCTCCGCCGGTTCGGATTCCAAGGATTAATGGGTCATCCCGGCCGGAGACGCCAAACTGCCGCCCCTGAAATGGCATCCTGTCGCCCATCGCGTCGGATTGGAGACCGCCGTGGTTGTCGCACAACAGCTCCCAATCATCACAGTCGACGATCCGATCGATATCGGAAAATTATCAACATCCATCTTCCATCTTCCATCCACACCGGGAAACTCTCGTGAGCGTTTTGGTCGTTCAATCCGCCCCGCTGACTCAGCTTGAGGCGTTGCTCCCTCGACTCCTGCAAAATATCTCCCTTTCGCGCGCTCAAATCGCGATCGACCAACTGCGGGGGACGATTGCCGCCAATGGCCAACACCGGATTTTGTTGATCACAGCCTCGCATCAAGATTCACCAGAATCTGCCCTAGCGGCGGTCATCGCCATCCAGCAGCCAGAACCTGACAATCAAACGGCCACCATCATTCATGCAGCAGCCACCGTTCCGGTCGATCGTGAACAACAAATCGAGCTGATCACGGCGATCGAACCGATTCTAAGTTCACAACTTACCCAACGAAACATCACCTTTCTGCAGTGGGCGACTGATCTCGGCGACAACGAGGGTGTGTCGGAATGGTGCAAAGGGTTCGGTTTTGAATCGATGGCGACACTTGATTACCTGAGCGGCGATGTTCCGTCACTCCGCAAAGACGTTCCAAGCGGAAAACAACCAGTACCTTCCCCGCTCAACGAACCAGAAAATTCGTTGCAATTCATTCCGATAAACCTCGACCGAAATGACACTGCCCCAATCGACAGCCCAGAGGAAACAGGGAACCCAGAGGAAACAGGGAGCCCAGAGGAAACAGGGAGCCCAGAGAAAACAGGGGCCCCAGAGGAAACCGACAGCCCAGCTAGGGACAGCGAATACAAGTCCTTCGTGACGCTGGTAGATTCAACTTATTCGCAGACGCTTGACTGTCCCGCGTTGGCGGAACACCGCACCGCCCTAGAAACCCTCAAAGGCTATCGGACCACAGCTGCCTTTGAGCCCACGAGCTGGTTCAGAGTCGTCCGCAGCGAAGGACCAGAGCAGCAAACCGAAATTGGTTGTGTCATCTTGGGACTGCATCAGCCGCCGCCTGACCAGAATGAAACGCGGGGTGTCGTCGAAATTGTCTACATGGGGATCATCCCTGAGGCCCGCGGCCTCGGCCTGGGCAGCCAATTGGTTCAGCATGCCTTCGCTGTCGCCAGGACACATTCAGCTGATCGACTGATCCTTGCTGTCGACCAAAAAAACAAACCCGCTCGAACGATTTACGAAGCGGCAGGACTGATGCCAATGTTAAGTGAAACGGTTTGGGTAAAGTCGCTTAGCGAACCCAGGCCTGTACCGACCGAATAAATGGGTTTGCGATCCACCCACCCGATTTCGGTGCAGCAAGTCCGACCAGCAGCAGAGGAGCAAAGGCACCCGCCTTTTGCTGCCAAAACCGCCGAATAACGCCTGTTTTATTTACTTTCGCAGCGGGACCGATCCGAACAAGAATCTGCTAAGGTATCAACCCCGACAGATTATCCACCAGCAACGCAATCGCTTTCGACCAATCCAGTTCCCTTGAATTGATTCCTTCGCCATCGTTCACACGCGTTCAACCCAACGAATTACATGCCGTCCGCGATGCGTCCACGCGGCGTTCGACCGAGTGCGAAAGAAACCCAACCAAACAGTGTTTGACTTGTTTGCTAGCAACCATAGAATCTGGCCTCTCGCTTGCAAGGAACTGATCCAAGCAACGCGAGACACTGAGTGCAGGGAGGCGGCGATGCTGCCCGGCGGAGCTAGGTTGGTTGTGACTCAGTACCGACGCTTTGATCGAACTCTCGAAACTCAACGTTGGCTCGGATCGTGCGGACGATTCGAATCGTGTCAGCGAGATTACTGCACCGCGAAATTTCCATGATGGAGGATTGCGCCACCGGTATGTCTGCATCGCAAGGCTGCATTGACGACAAGCTGAATGTTGAGCAAACCTTCAGGGACGCTTTGAAAGGTCGGATCGGCGAAGATCGCTATCGGATGTGGTTCGCGCAGGGTGTTGAATTGGAATTTGTTAGTGATCAGGCAAATGGGTCGATCGCAACGATTTCACAGTTGAACATTCGTGTGCGGGGCCAATTCGCACTCGATCGCGTCACCCATAATTTCTTGCAACCGTTGCGTGGCGCTGCGATGCAAGTTTGTGGAAAACGCATTGAAGTTGAATTGTCGCTGTTTCAGTCACCCGCCGAGCAATCCGAATTGCCGCTGGATTCCGAACAAGATCCGCAACAGCAGTCGCCGAAACAGCAACCTTCAAAACCGAAACGATCAAGCCGCAATCCCCGTTCATCGACACCACGGAAACGCCGCGGTCCGCGGCGACTGTCCAGTTTGGTCCGTGAAGAATCCAACACCGAGCAGTCACGCCCCCAGGGACCTGCCCAGTTACCATTGCCGTCATGCGAATCGACTCCATTTGACCAAGCTAACGCCAGCCCAAATAGCTCACCGACGAAAGACCAGACCTCTTCCACCCCGTTGAACGGGCCAGCTGCATCAAACGGGCCAACTGCATCAAACGGGCCAACTGCATCGAACGGGCCAGCTGCGGCCGCCACCTCCGTAGCTAATCAACTCACAGCCACCAATTTTGTCGCCGGTAGCTGCAATCAATTGGCCTACACGGCGATGAGCATGGTTAGCCAAAACCCCGCGACCGCCAGCCCGCTGTTTCTGTGCGGTCCAACAGGAACCGGAAAGACTCACCTGTTAACTGCGATTGCGGAGCAGTTTCGACGTCGCCACCGCATGCGACGTGTGATGCAGTTATCGGCCGAACAGTTCACGAATGACTTCATCACCTCAGTGGGCAATAGTGGGATTACTGCGTTTCGCCGACGCTATCGCGAGGTCGATGCGTTACTGATCGACGACGTGCAGTTTTTGGGGGCGAAGAAAGCGACGCTCCGTGAAATGCTTTACACCGTCGAAACATTGGCCAGTGCTGGGCGTCCTCTGATTTTCTCAGGCTTGCATGCACCAACGGAAATCCAAGGTTTATCACGCGAACTGGCGGGTCGCATGGCGGCCGGTTTGGTGTGTGGCATCCAGCCGCTTGATACGGCAACCAGGGAAACGATTTTGCGGCGGTGGTTCGAAGCACGCTGCAAATTCCCGATCACCGATGCGATGGTCGAACAGATCAATGTGACGTTGCAGGGAGATGGCCGCGTGCTGAGTGGCGTGGTGAACGTCGTCAATACGTTGCAGCGGATGTTTGGACGCAATCCATCGATGGAAGAATTGCGAAAGTACGCTGGCGGATTGTTGCGGTCCGCTGCTCCAGCCGCAAATCTAAGTGTCATCGAAGCAGCAGTTTGCCAGGCATTTCAACTCGAACCGGCAACACTGCGGGGTGGGTCTCAAACCCGCGCAGTAACCGAACCGAGAATGCTGGCGATGTATCTGTCCCGACAGCTTACCTCATCCGCTTACTCCCAAATCGCAACCCACTTTGGGGGCAGGTCCCACAGCACCGCGATTTCGGCAGAAAATAACATTAAAACGTGGCTCGCATCGGGCAAGTCGATTGGTCGTGGTCCCTCCGCAATCTCAGTTCGCGAAGCCATCGACCGGGTCGAAGGTCTGATGCGAAGCGGATAAGTCGCTTGCGTCTGCCACCCAGACGCGACAAACTCAGGGCTGCTCGGGCAATATCCGCGAGCAGCTAAGTGAGAACGAGCCAGACGACTGTGATAGTCAGTTCGACGCGATTGATGGTTCGCACGAGAGGGAGGTGCTTTCAAAAACCTCCGTTCCCCCAGTCAATCGCAGCCCGATGACACGCCGAACAGGATGATAAGCAGTCAGCCCTGACCAACCTGAATCTGCAATTCCGTCACCCGACCACTGACCCGTTTACCAACCACCACCGTTCACCTCCTCCACGGATCGGAATCCCATGTCGGACGATCAGAAGTTTTCACGGAAGAAAAAGAAGAAAGAACCGAGTGCAGCGGAGATCTTGGCTCGCCAACCGCCGTTCGATCTCGATGCCGAAATGGGAGTGATTGGTAGCGTCCTGCTGTTTCCTGAGGCGTGTGACGAAATCGCCTCGTTAAAAGCGGACGATTTTTACGATGACAAGAACCGCAAGATTTACGAAGTCTTGCGAGACATGCACGATAGTGGCGACAAGATCGACATCACGCTGTTGGTTTCGCGTCTACGAACACAAGACGACTACGACAAGGTCGGTGGCGCGGCTTACTTGGCCGAATTGTCATCTTCGGTCGCCAATGCCGCTCACATCGTTTACTACGCCAATATCGTTGGCGAAAAAGCGATCTATCGGAAGTTGATCCAATCCAGCACCGAAGTCTTGACGTCGGCATATCAACAAGAATCCTCCGCGAAAGAACTCTGCGCCCAAGCAGAGCAAAAAGTCTTCGCCATCATGGACGGTCGCAGCAGTCAATCAGTGCTGACCATGAGCGATGTACTGCACCAAGCGATGGACCGAATGGAAGCGAGGTTGCGCGACGAAGATCTAGAAGGTTCTGCTGAGTCGGGTTTCGCCCGCTTTGACGAGATGACTGGTGGAATGCACAACGGCGAGTTGCTGATTTTGGCCGCACGTCCCTCGATGGGGAAGACAGCGCTCGCCATGAACATGGGTGAACATGTTGCCATCGAACAGCAATTACCCGTTTTGTTTGTCTCACTGGAAATGTCGGGGATTGAATTGGCCGACCGCATGTTGTGCTCGCTCGCCAGAGTCAATGGTCACCGTCTCCGCAACGGAACCATCTCGGCGGATGATCGGGATCGATTGATGCGGAAAGCAAACGAGATTAGCCAAGCACCTTTGTTCGTCGACGATTCACCGAGCCGCACCGTCAGCGAAATCGCCGCAGCAGCACGGCGGATCAAACGCCGCGAGGAATCGCTCGGCCTGATCATCATCGATTACCTGCAACTGATCGAACCTGATAACTCCAGGGACCCGCGTCAGGAACAAGTCGCCAAGATTGCCCGACGTCTCAAAGGTCTGGCAAGGGAATTGGAAGTGCCACTGCTCTGCCTGTCCCAATTGAATCGGCAGGCCGAGGACAGCAAGGATCATCGCCCCAAATTGAGCCACCTCCGAGAATCAGGTGCCATCGAGCAGGATGCCGATGTGGTCATGTTTGTCCACCGCGAAGAGTACTACCATCGTGGTGACGATCGCGCACAATTCGCGGGCCAAGCAGAAATCATCATCTCCAAACAACGGAACGGTCCCATCGGTGATGTTGAATTGACCTGGGAAGCCGACTTCACTCGGTTCAGCGACCGCGCCCCAGATCGGCATAGCGAATTCGATGAATACGCAGAATTCAGCAGCCCCGGCGGATTCTAGCAATCGCCGGCCAGCGAAGGACAGCGAGGGCCAGCGAAGGACAGCGAGCACGAGAACGCTGCACCTGCCAGCAGCAACCGCCGCACTCGCTCAGCAACTGTTCCCGGCAAGCTGAACTTGGCATACGCCTGACAGCCCGGGCAATCTACACAAGATAGCAAAGCAGGGAGGCTTTATTTCGCCGTTGGAACCAATCTACTTTGCCAACCGCATCAACGAGCCGACTCTTTAACTCACGTTGAAGTCAAGTTGTGCCGATCATTACGATTGTATCGATCTCACCTTCCCGAAAGTGGTCTCCAGCGATGCAATCGAACGATCAGTCTTATACCGCGCCGCCCTTCCCCGCATTTCCGTGCACCTCACGGTACATCCCATTGGGGAGTGTCGAGGAAGCATTTTCACGCATCTGTCGCAGCATCGACACGCGCGAAACAATTTCGATGATCGTCGGCCCACCGGGCACCGGCAAGTCATTGATTTGCCGTCTCTTAGCGGAGCGATACAAGCAAAACCTGAATGTCGTAGTCCTCGGTGAAACACCGATTGAGTCGCGACAGGAGTTGCTGAACCACCTGTTGCACCAATTGCAACTCGATACAGATCCGGGTGTCGATCCGCAACTCACGCTGATTGATTTCCTTTGCGGAAAACACTCGGCCGGTCGCGGCCTGTTGATCCTGGTGGACGAAGCACAGTCCTTGACGCGAGAAGTCATCGAAGCGATACGAATGGTCACCAACATCATGCGTGAAGGTGAACCCTGCGTCTGCACCGTACTCTGCGGTGGCATGAAGTTCGACGAGATGCTCGTCGACGCATCGATGGATGCGTTTACGCAGCGGATCGCTACCCGCTGCTATCTACACGCGATGAATGCCGATGAGACGCGGCAATATGTTTGCGACACCATTCAATCCTGCGGTTCTGAATCTGCCGAAACGATCACGGGCGAAGCGTTGGCTGCCGTACACCACGCGTGCAGCGGCATTCCAAGATTGGTCAACCAAATGCTCACCCAGGCAATCGATTGCGCTGCTGAGTCGGATGAAGTTCTGATTGACGAAACCACCATCGATCGAGCGTGGGCCCAACTACAGCAACTTCCCAGTCCAATCGTCAATGATCCAAAGGTCGCTCCCAAAGCAACCGCGATCGAATTCGCCGAACTGGATGCAGCGATCGATTTCGATCCAACGCCCAAAGCAAATTCAGACTCAAACGAAGAAACCGCCCCGGCGACCGAAGCTCAATCAGATCCTCCATCGGATACTGAGGTCGAATGGGAACCGGTCAAGCAAACGGCTGGCGCTGAGAGCAACGTCTTTGATGCCCCAACCAAATTGGGATGGACGGAAGTCCCCGAGGATATTGTCGCGGCAGAGAAGAATGGCGAGTTTGATCCATTCGACAATGAGATCGATGTCATCAAGGCCACCGAGAATTCAAATCTCTCAACCCGTCCCGAGGAAACTACCGTCATCCCTGATGTCGGTTCAAGCTACTCAGACATCGGCCTCGTCAGCAACTCGCAAAGCGATCGATTAGAAGTCGAACCAACCGCAAATGTCATTCCCACGATCTCAGCTAAAAACCTGTTCGGCGAGTTTGACGAAGAAGAAGATGTCGCAGTCGGCTCTGGTTTTAACAGTCACACGAAACCTGTTCCGACCGCTCAAGAAGATGTCACCGCAGAGTCTCCCTGCACGAGCGAATCTTGCACGGCTGAAACCTGCACCCGCGATCGCTGCACAGACGACCAAGCGACACCTGCGACGACGCATAACGCATCGTCCAGTGCGGCGATCGAATTTAGATTGATCAATCCATCCACCATGGATGCAAGCACTGCTGATACTTCCGACTGCGAAGCAGCATACTATGGCACATCACCCAGCCAGGCAGCGTTCACCAATTCGGACACTGAACTGGAAGATGTCCTGCACCAGGAAATCATCGGCATCGGTCAGATGACCGAATCAGCGTTAGGAAACATCACTGACGACTTGACCAACGACGCAAACAATGTTTTGGAATGGCCAGAAGTTCCTTCCATACCAAAATGGCAAGACAACCAAGTCGATAATGTTGGCGATCCCCAACCTTCCCCAGCAGCTGACGCAGAAGGCAGGATCGAGGACTTCATTGTAGTCAC
>JAQWPZ010000047.1 GCA_029245125.1 Rubripirellula sp. | reverse complement strand
AGCCTGCAGTGGATCGCCCAAAGCGATTACCTGTATACCGAGGACGCAGCTGGAGCCGACGCTCGCAACACCTACGGTTTCAACAATTACTTGATCAAAGAGATCAATGATTGCTGGGGCGTTGGAAGCCGCTTGGAATGGTGGTCCACGAAAACCGGAGCAGGCCCTCGCAGCAACATCTACGCATTGACCGTGGGAGCGAATTACAAGCCTCACGCCAACCTGACGGTTCGCCCTGAAATCCGCTGGGATTGGGACGACGACGGTACGATCGGACTCGAGAATGGTGACACTCAACAGACCACCTTCGGTATCGATTCGATCTTGACCTTCTAGTTTTCGTCGCTGGATCCGTACGGGGGGTTGTTCCGAACGATTCTCCCCGAAGTATCGGACCGCCACGGAGTGCGGATTCAAATTGCCTTTTCAACCCGGTCACCATTCATGGTGGCCGGGTTTTTTCGTTTTTCCGTCGAATAAAACCGGCCCCAAGACCCCCTCAGGATCCTCAAATCAACTGAATAGACGATGCAACCGTCAGAGTTTGCCATGCGGTGTCAAACCTTGCCGATTAGGCAGCTTTCGCATTTCGAAAGGGGTGGAGTTTTGCGGAAAAACAGGTCGATAGCTTGGTTGTGATTACACCGCTTGGATGGCCCGGCGAGGCGGCCCGCAGCCTTCAACAGCTAAGCGAAAGACATTCGACGGTGCGTCAGGCAGACGCACCCTTTCCAAATGGAGTTGAGAGAGCAATGAGACTTGGCAAACTAGCCCTCATGGCGGCCCTAATTGGCGGCAGCGCCACCCTGGCCACTGGGCAAACACCGATTTACGAAAATAATGACTCAGCAGCAATCCTTCAGGTTGCTCACTGCGATTGCGGTGAAGCAGTCTGTGGTTGTGAGCCGGTCGGTTGCGACACCGGTTGCGACTCAGGTTGCGACTCAGGCTGTGATTCAGCTTGTGGCCTCGGCGACTGCATGGACATGAGTTGCCTGGGCGATTGCGGCATCGGCTCGATGTGCGGCGATTGCTGCTTGGGTGACCCGTACAGCCTGTTCGGCGATTGCTGTGATTGCGGCATCGAGGTTGGTGGTTGGCTGCAAGCCGGCTACCACTCCAAGGCACTGCCGATCTTCAATGATCGTCCAGATGAGATCAACCTGCATCAGGCATGGCTCTACGCCGAAAAAGCGATCGACACCAGCTGCGGTTTCGATATCGGCGGTCGAGTCGATTACCTCTACGGAATCGACGCCCAGAACACCCAAGCCTTCGGGACCAGTCCCAGCGGCTGGGACAACGGGATGGACAACGGTCAGTACGGACAAGCCTTTCCACAGCTGTACGTCGAAGCTGGCTACGGCGATCTGTCGATCAAAGCAGGTCACTTCTACACGCTGATCGGCTACGAAGTTGTCGGTGCGACTGGAAACTTCTTCTACAGTCACTCTTACACCTTCAACTACAGCGAGCCCTTCACACACACCGGTGCCCTGGCTACTTATAACGCCAGCGACGACCTGTCTGTATACGGTGGCTGGGTAACTGGCTGGGACAGTGGCTTTGACGACAACGGGGACGCGTTCCTCGGTGGTGTTTCGGCCCAGTTGACCTGCGACTGGAATGTGACCTACGCCACGACCTTCGGTCGATTCGGCGAAGCTCGCTACAACGGCGTCGAAAAAGGCTACATGCAGTCGGTTGTCAGCCAATACGACATCACTGACAGCCTGCAGTGGATCGCCCAAAGCGATTACCTGGATACCGAGAACGGAGCTGGTGCCGACGCTCGCAACACCTACGGTTTCAACAATTACTTGATCAAAGAGATCAATGATTGCTGGGGCGTTGGAAGCCGCTTGGAATGGTGGTCCACGAGAACCGGAGCAGGCCCTCGCAGCAACATCTACGCATTGACCGTGGGAGCGAATTACAAGCCTCACGCCAACCTGATGGTTCGCCCTGAAATCCGCTGGGATTGGGACGACGACGGTACGATCGGACTCGAGAATGGTGATACTCAACAGACCACCTTCGGCATCGATTCCATCCTGACCTTCTAAGCAGCTCAAACGAGCCGTTAAGAACACGAATCCTGGTCGTTGAATCCAACGACCAGGATTTTTCATGCGCTCACACAAACGCTAATCCTGGCAGAACCAATCTCCATCGAGCCTGCGTGACCCGCGATCAACAAACAACCACCGATACCCTGCTCGCCGAAAATATGGTGAGGCAACCTCGATCGCTTCCCCGACTGCTCTCGCCATGAAGATGGAACCGCCCGGTGAGGCTGATCCGGTGTGAGACTGATCTGGCAGAACGGTCGTCGCAGGACCGCACCCTGCCTAACAATCGTGCTTCAGCCCACCCAGCGATGCCCAATATCTGAGCAACCAGAACACTGTCGAGTTTCGTGGCTGGGCAATTCTAAAAAACGAATCGCCGTAAGTCGCTACTACAGCGATGCTTACGAAACCCAAATCGGTTCTCAAATAGTTTTGGCGCGCTAAATGCTTTTGCTGTAGCTCGGAGTCAAAGAAGGGACGGTCCCTCACTGTTTCATTACTCGATGAAGGGCCAAGCTCGGATACGAAGTCGTTTCGGCCGTTGCTTTGCACCGCTGCTGGTGATGCGGGTGAGCGTCGTAAACGATGAAACACGAAACAAGCGTAAAGACTGCTCAGCGATTTCCTGAAAGAACGAGTCTCCTCTCCCGGATAGGTGTCCGCCTCACTTTTCCGAGAGAGTGGTTCTGATGCATGGTATTGTTGGGTTGTTTCTTCGAGAGCCGGCTCCTTCGGGAGCCGGCTCTTTTCGTTGACGAACGCACGCTCTTTTCGTCCGTCACAGATCAGGTACGCTCATCATCGGGTACCCTAACGTTCCAGCACGCAGATGTGCCAGCAAACAGTCTCTTCAATTCTCTCGTTGCGAGCTCCGGACAACCGTGAAATTGATCATTGCCATCATTCAGCCCGGGAAACTGAGCGCCGTCAAAGAAGCCCTCACACACGTCGAAGTTGTGCGTTTGACCGTCATGGATTGCCAGGGTTTTGCGAGACAACGTGGTCAAACAGGTGGCCACCGTGAACACGAATGCAGTGTCAATCTGTTGCGAAAGGTCCAGCTGCAGATCGCTGTCAATGAAGAGTTTGTTCAACCAACCGTCGATGCCATTGTCGAGGGAGGCCGTACCGGCGAGGCAGGAGAGATTGGCGACGGCAAGATATTTGTGCTGCCAATGGATGACTGCATTCGAATCCGAACCGGTGAACGGGGCAACGAAGCCATCTAAATCGACCGCACCGTATAGATTCGCTCAACCGATACGAGCCGGAATCACCCAGCCTTTGAACCAGAAGCACACTGCCAGATTGGGACAACGGTCAAACAGCAAATCTCATCTTGCGGGGACACCGAAACAACCAATTTCGCCTCCTGAGGGCGATGGAGGAACGAACTTGGCATCGTATCCCCACCCAACCGCCGCAACATAGCCTTCGGCGGTCGAGGTCTCCGGCGGTCGAGGTCTCCGGCGGTTCTAGCTCGCGATCGGTTCGCTGCTCCGCTGTCGGTGAACCAACGTGTAAACGCAGGGCACAAGCACAAGTGTCAGAACTGTCGAAACGATCATGCCGCCCATTAACGCCCTTGCCAACGGAATCATCGCCTCGTTACCCGGCGTAAACTGAATCGCAAGCGGCAACATCGATGCCACGAGCGTCAGCGAGGTCATCAAGATTGGCCGCAGTCGAACTTGAGCCGCTGACAGAGCAGCCGCTGCTGGGGCAGCCCCGTCGGCCAGTCGACGGTTGGCAAATTCCACCAGCAGGATTGAATTGTTGACAACGACGCCCACCATCATCAATGTCCCCATCAACGATTGAATATTGAGGTTAGTGCCGGTGGCAAACAGCACAAGCACAACGCCGCTCAATCCCAATGGCACGGCGAGCATGATGATCAACGGATCGACAAACGATCGAAACTGTGCCATCAGCACCAAATAGACCAACAGTGCCGCAACTACCAAACCAGCCCACAAACGTGACATACCGGTTTTCATAGTTTCAACAGGCCCGCGGATCTGTAACGCCACCCCACTTTCCAATTCGATGGTATCAAGTACTCGTTCTACATCGCGGGCAACCGACCCAATATCTCGCCCCGACACATTGATATGAACATCGTTGACGCGAGAAATGTTGTAGTGAGCGATCTCGCCAGGGATATTGACGCGACTTATCGTCGCGACATTCGATAGCGGAATGGTCCGCGGTCCATCCGGCGTATTGAGCGACAATGGGATGTTGCGGAGATCGTCCAGCGATTGCAGCTGATTGTCTTCGTATTGAACCCCCATGAAGAAATCGACACCGGTCTTGGGGTCGATCCAGATCGTCGGGGCATAACCAACACTTGACCCCATCGCAGTCAGGATTGTCTCTGCGACCTCTTCCTGATCCAAACCGAGATACTTAGCGCGGGTACGATCAACTTGCACATCGAACTGTGGGTAGTCCAAAGATTGAGCGATCTGAACATCCACCGCACCGGGGATATCGCGCACCGCTGTCACCACTTTGTCAGCCACTTCACGACACTTGCCGACCGTTCCGGCAGAGACCTGAACGCTAATCGGTGTTGGTACACCACGATTGAGTGCCATGTTCACGATCCCGCCCGAGACAAACAGGAACTGCTCCATCGGATATTGTTCGCCCAACACGTTACGAAGCTGATCGACGTAGGTCTGCGTCGACTTACGCCAACCCGATTGCTTTAAGTTGACGATAATATAGGCCGTGTCGGGTCCCGAGTTTGAACTCAGCACAGTTGAAAACCCGGCACCTTTTCCGACCGGTAAGCCAATATTGGAAATGATCGCGTCGATACGCTCCGGGGGAATCACCTCTTCGATCGACTGTTCAATCTTGGCAACTAAGGCTTCGGTTTCTTGAAGATCAGAACCAGGAGTTGTTTTTAAGCGAATCTCGAACGTACCGGCGTCCACGTTAGGAAACAGCTCGCTGCCCAGGAACGGCCACAACATAAATGGGCTCGCCGCTATCACCACAATCGCGATAGTTGCGCCCACCGGCGCCCGCAGCGTCTGCGCCATGAACTTACCGTAAACCCCTCGCGGCTGAGTGCCTTCCTCAGCCGATTCGTCGCCAGCACCACGACCACGATCGGAGGGTCGCGGACGGACGAAACTCGCACAGTAGGCTGGAACAACCGTCAGCGCTAAAAAGTACGATGCACCAATCGTGAAGGTAGCTGCGAGAGAGAGTGGTTCGAATAAGTACTTGATCATCCCCGTCAGAAACACTGCGGGGGTGAAAACCACCAACGTCGTGACCGTCCCCGCAAAAATTGCGCCCGCCACTTCGTTACTGCCATCTCGAGCCGCGGCCAATGCCGACTTTCCCATCCTCTGATGACGGATGATGTTCTCGACCACGACAATCCCGGCATCGACCACCGTGCCGATCGCCAACGCAATCCCACCCAAAGTCATCACGTTGATTGTTTGGCCGGTGAAGGAGAACCCGAGCGCCCCAATTAAAACCGCTAACAGGATGGTGGCTAAGATCACGATCGTGGGCACAAAACGTTTCAGGAACACCAGCACCACAATCGTGACCAGAATGGCACCCAAGCCGAGTTGGCGGTACAGGTTGGACATCGCGATGCGAATGTAATGAGATTGATCCGAGACGAGTGTCACGTCAGCGGCCTCGGGGATGTCCCCACGTTCTTTCATCTTGGGAATCTCGGTCGCGATCCCCTCATAGATTCGGTCCACCACTTCGATCGTATTTTCGCCTGGTTCGCGAAGCAGCGGACAGTACACACTTCGCTTGCCATTCACGCGAACGACGTTGTATTGCAACGCGGCATCATCGACGACGCGTGCCACATCCCGAATGTAAATGGGACGCTGATTGCGGACGGCGACGGGGATCGCTTCGATCTCTTCCACCGTGGGCAGTGTGTTCCGTGGATGAATCTGGTAATCGGTCCCATCAAGGCGTGCCGTTCCCGAGGCCAGCACGAGGTTCGCTTTACGCATCGCTTTGACCACATCGGGTGCGCTGACGTGATACGCCTGCAATTTCAATGGGTCAACGTAGACCATCATCTGCCGAAACTTTCCGCCAAACGGGTGAGGGATCTGCACGCCCTTCAATCCGCCCATCTTGTTTCGAACCGCGTAATAACCGATCTGGTAAAGCTTTGACTCGCTGAGACCATCACCGGAAATGGCAGCCAACACGACCGGCAGATTGGCCGGCTCACTCCGCAACGTGAACGGCCACTCAATGCCGGGCGGTAGATGAAACATATCGCTTGCTTCAAGATTCACGATATCGTTCATCGCCGAACTCGGATCGGTCCCGGGCTGAAAGAAAATCTTGATGACGGCTGCGCCGGGAACCGTTCGCGATTCCTGATGCTCGATACTCCCCGCGAGCGTCAACGCGCGCTCCACCCGCGAGGTCACCGACTTCTCCATGTCCATCGTCGGTAGACCAGGGTAGGAGAAAAAGCTAACGACCACCGGCTCCTTGAAATCCGGCAGAATGTCGATCGTGATCCGTGGAATCACGGCTGCACCCAGGACACACAATCCGATCACAAGAGATAGAACCGCGAAACGATTGCCGAGGGAAAAGGAAATAAGACGCATCAAGAAAATCCAAGGAGTACCAATATGACAACGACCGAGCGAGCGGCTGCTGTACTCTTCCAGAAGAGTTGCGCACCGCACGCGGGGGAGCAACTACCTGGGCGGCAACACTCGCACTGCCTGCCCCTCTTTAAAACGCTCGCGATGAGCATCGACCACAAGTTGGCCCGGCTGCAGCGGTGAAAGAACCTCTATCCAACTTCCCTCATCCGTTCCGGTCGCAATCTCTACCACCGAAACAGTCTCGTCTGACTGCAGCACATAAACGTGAGCCTTCCCCGTTTCGTCAAAACGAATCGATCGGGCAGGCAACACCGTCACGTCGGACTTGGTCGACAACGTGATCGATGCCATGGCAAACATCCCCGGCACCAATTTCCGATCGACGTTATCGACTTCAGATTCAATCAGCATCGTACGTGTGTCGCGGTCAAGACTGCCCGATACTCGTGTGACCGTCGCTTCAAGCTGCTCATCAGCAAAAGCCGGGAACGTGAATTGAATCGCATCACCAGGGTTAACCAAAGCAGCTTCAGCTTCGGGCACAGGAATACGAATTCGAACTTTATCGAGCTGGCTGACGACGAACATCGGCATCGTGCTAGGGGTGTTGTCGTCGGGAATCACCAGGTCACCTGGATCGATATGTCGCTCAGTGACGATCCCCGCAAACGGAGCTCGAATCTCGGCATACGCGAGCAGCACCTCGGCTTCTTCTAATTCTCGTCTCGCTATTTCTGTCTCTGCTTGTGCCGCGCGAAAGTCGGCTTCGGCCGCAGAACGCTTTGCCTTGGCAACCACTACATCAGCCTTGGTCGATTCAACCGCCGAATTGGCGGCATCCAAACTCGCCTGCTCGGCATCGCGACGCAGGGTCACTTCATCAAGCACCCGTTGCTGTAACGATTGACGCGAAACCAGGTCCGAGGTCCGCTTGAATTCGGCCTCGGCGGCCATCAGAGAAGCATTCGATCGGGTCAATTCGGATCGCGACTGCTGCAATCGAGCCTCCGCCGACAGCACATTCGCCGACGCCAATTCCACCCCTGACTGGGCCTGAGCTTCCAAAGCCTGATTGCGATCGACGCGAGCCACAATCACGTCTCGTCTTTTTTCCAATTCGGGGACAGCGATGGTGGCCAGAGTGGTGCCTGATTCCACCACGTCACCGATGTCGGCCTGCAGTTGTTTCACATACCCTCCGACGCGCGGCCGCAATTCCGCTTGATACAGCGGATGAACCGTAGCGGGTTGGGCGGTGGTCCGACGCACTTCCTGTTGCATCACCGCCACCGTGCGGACCGCCGGTCGCCGACTCGTCGCGGGATC
>JAQWPZ010000046.1 GCA_029245125.1 Rubripirellula sp. | reverse complement strand
TACCTGATAGGAAAGAAGCTTTCGCAAAAATACCGTTTCGAAGAGGGGATGAAGTATCAACAAAAAGCGCTCGAGATGGATCCGAGCTATCCACCCGCCAGCTTCCAATTGGCTCAGGATTTGTTGAGGCTGGGAAACACGGAGGTTGGTTGGCAATTGGCAAAAGATGTTGCTGATGAGGATCCGTACAACGTTGTCGCGCACAATTTGATGACGCTGTATGATCGGACGAAGGGATTTAGCATCCTCGAAGGGGATGGTATCCAAGTTCGCATGGAAGATCGCGAATCGCGGATCTATGGGCAACAAGTGCTGGATTTGCTGAGCGAGGCGAAACAGGTTCTATGTGAAAAGTATGATGTCGAACCGCGCGCGCCAATCATCGTCGAAATTTTTCCGCAGCAAAAAGACTTTGCGATTCGCACGTTCGGATTGCCCGGCGGCGATGGATTTCTTGGCGTTTGCTTCGGGCGAGTCATCACAGCAAACAGCCCCGCATCCCAGGGTGAGAATCCCGCGAACTGGCAAAGTGTTCTGTGGCACGAATTTTGCCACGTTGTCACGCTCGAAAAAACGAAGAATCGGATGCCGAGATGGCTCAGCGAAGGGATCTCGGTCTACGAAGAGCGGCAGCGCAATCCAGCCTGGGGAGAGTCAATGACGCCCCTGTATCGGGAAATGATGCTTGGTGACGCACTGACGCCTGTAAGCGGTTTGAGCGGAGCGTTTTTGACACCACCGTCGCCAATCCATCTGCAATTCGCCTATTTTGAATCGTCGTTAGTCGTCGAGTTCTTGGTCGAGCAACATGGAATGGATGCAGTATTGAACATCCTGGATGATCTAGCCAACGGACTGAGCATCGAAGACGCGATGGCACGTCATGTGGGAACATCCGATCGGTTGGATTCTGAATTTGCCGAATACGCGAGGAGGCTGGCAAATGGGTTTGGCCCGAATGCAGATTGGTCTCGCGATGGCGTTCCCGAGAAACCAACACCTGAACAACTGGCTGCTTCGGTCGAGCAGAACCCGAAGAGGTATTGGGCGTTGCGGCAACTTGCGGGCGTTCGGATTGCCGAGGAAAAGTATGCGGAAGCACAGGCCTTGCTGGAAACATTGGACGAGTTGGGAACGTTCACGGGGGAACGTGGAGATCCAATGATGATGTTGGCCCGTTGTTATCGCGAATTGGATGATACGCCGCGTGAAATTGAAACATTGCAACGCGTGATCGGCATGTCGAGTGATTCGTTGCCGGCGCTACGGCGTTTGGTTGAACTATCAACAGCGAAGCAACAGTGGGATCAAGTCGCGAATTATGCCGAGCAAATGAACGCGATTAACCCCTTGATGGCGGATGGCCATACCGCATTAGCGACGGCAGCAGAACAACTCGAACGTCCACAGCAAACACTTGCGGCGCTGCGAGTTTTGAATCGAATGGATCCAATCGATCCAGCGGAAATTGATTTTCGTTTGGCGAAGGTTCTGATGAATCTTGACGACCGGTCGGCTGCCAAACATCACGTGCTGCGTGCTCTGGAGCAAGCACCACGTTATCGGGAAGCCCATCGGCTGCTGTTAGCCTTGCAGCTCGAAGCAAACTCGGGCACCGATCCAACACCAAGCCGGGTTTCAGAAGCAGACAGTCAGCCAGAGGCTGGGGAAAACTCAGCTGCTGGTCCAAAGTCGGACGCTGTGGCTGACCCAAAACTCGGCAGCGAACCAGAGCAGATACCTGAACCAGATTCGGGCGAGAATGCGGATTCCACCAGTGATGTTGGTAATCCCCAGATCGAGGCGAAGGAAGTGGCGGAGGAGTTAGGCCGATGAGTGAGCTATGGATATTGCGTTTCAAGCAGTGGGGAGCTGTTAGCACGACGCGAACCGCGATGGTGCTGCTGCTAGTGCTCGCCAGTGGCGTGGTGATGGCACAGCGTTGGGGCCGCGGGCAACGCGGGTACGATACCGGACGCGGAGGTGTGCCCGATTGGGAAGTCGATTCAGGATTCAGCGAAGATTTGTTTACCTTCGTGCGGATCAAATACGATTCATATGGTGGCTACGGCCGGCGGGGAGGCGGTTGGGCCACCGACTACCGCGATAGCGATCTCAATTTTTCGTTGCGTCTTCAGCAGTTGACCACTCTGAAGGTCAATCCGGAACCGATCGTGCTGGAATTGACCGACGATCGCCTATTCGATTACCCGTTCATTTACATCATTGAACCAGGCGCGTTGGTGTTCAGCGATGCGGAAGTCGAGGCACTAAGAAAGTTCTGCTACAACGGCGGGTTCTTAATGGTTGACGACTTCTGGGGAGACCAGGAATACGAAAATATGCGGTTGGAATTGA
Organism: Rubripirellula sp.; assembly: GCA_029245125.1. Classification (GTDB taxonomy): domain Bacteria; phylum Planctomycetota; class Planctomycetia; order Pirellulales; family Pirellulaceae; genus Rubripirellula. The sequence goes on along the minus strand of JAQWPZ010000046.1, from coordinate 6,176 downwards.
AGCGAGTTTTCCCCGACCGTGACCCCTTTGAGGTGCCTCTATCGCATGAAATCTTTCACTGTGTGTATGACATGAAAGAGAAGCCCCAGGTGCCAGCAATCGGGGCTGCTTATCGAACTGCAAATGGGCAAATTGGTTCTAACGAACGAACTTCGGATGGGAGTGATACTTCGACGCCTCATTATCGAGGAATCACTGACGATGATGGTCGCATCATGGTCTTCATCTGTCACAACACTGATCTCGGGGATGGCTGGGAACGAGAGGGTGAGGCGCAATGGTATTTCGAAGAGTTTTCCGTGAAAAAAGCGTATCCGATGGGAATCAATATCGTGACTTACGCGATGACGCATTAGTCACAAGGTTGTGCTGACTAAGTGCCGCGCAAGGAAACTTAAACCTGCTGAAGAACTTTTTGAACACCGCCGTCCTGAAGCCATCGCCCAAGCACCGTTTCGGCGGAAATCTAAGTCCGACTGGGGGCAAGGCCACTTTACAAATCACGCAGGATTGCGGATGCCGTTTCCATCGATTGATCTGAAACGATTGCAGTCCGAGATCGGCGTAGATGATGTGGAATTGCTCGTGACCGTTGCTCAGGCACTTGCGAAAGAGGCACCGATTTGTCTAGCCGAAATCGAGCGAGCATTGGTCGCACGAAATGAAAAAGAGGTCTCGATCGCTGCCCACACATTAAAAGGCGCGAGTCGCATGATGATAATGGAACGCGTTGCCGACGCAGCCGAGGAAGTCGAATTGGCAGGTAAGCGAGGTGATTTCGAGGCGGTCGCATCAACCTTCATAACCCTACGGCACCACGTCGAGGAAATGCTGCAAGCCATTGAACGATTCGCAAACGAGAATCAGGCACCCTGATCTGACGTGGGCGATGTGCGGAGTGAAAGGGTTGGAAAGTTTTGGTTGGGAACTGGTTGGCAAACGCGACTGAGCGATGGTGTTTGGCGACGGAAAATGCATTTCGTCGATAACGTACAATCAGCACATTTACGCGTCTATATCTCCGCTAACGGTTCGGTTGCGTCGCCGAAACGGTCTCTTTGAATCCCCATCTTCTGCATCATACTGAGATAAAGACGGCACATTTGCCGATTCGAGTTCTCGTGGTAATCGAGATTTTGGCCTGTGCGAATGGTTCCTCCTGCGCTCCCCAGCATCACGACGGGCAGCTGAGTTGCATCATGGTGGCCGTTCAACATGCTGCTGCACATCATCAGCATCGTATGATCCAGCGCTGTTTTTTCTCCTTCCTGAATTGAATCGAGACGTCGGGCGATGTACGCCATTTGCTCCAAAAAGAACTGATTTACTTTCAACCAGTCTTCAGTGTCACTGTGCGACAACAAATGGTGGATCATGTAATCAACGCCAAGGTGAGGAAACCGCAGGGTCCCGTGATCATTGTTTAGTTTCAGCGTGCAGACTCGCGTGGTGTCGGTTTGGAACGCCAAGACAAGAATGTCAGACATCAAACGCATGTGCTGCACAATGTCCTGGGGATATCCCTCTGCAGGACGGGGGATCGTCGGTTGGTTTGACGTGGGCCTCCAGCCTTGCAGTTCACCACGCTGTTGCGCTGATTCGATCCGCTGTTCGACTTCTCGCACACTGTTCAGGTATTCGTCAAGTTTCCGCCGATCCATCGTGCTGATTTGGAGGCGAAAATCACTGGCATCCTCAAGAACAGAATCGAGAATACTTTTGTCCGACCATTGGGCGGTGTCTTTGAACAATTGATCAAACGCCAAGGCCGGATAGACTTCCAGCGGTGTTGGCGAGGTAGGGCTGCTCCACGAGATGTGCGAGCTGTAAAGCATCGAGTAGTTCTTGTGAACCGACGGATTCGCTTTCTCGCAGCCTAGCACGAGACTTGGCAATTTCGTCTGATGGCCAATTTGTTGAGCGACTACTTGGTCAACGCTCGTGCCGGAAAGAATTGAACCACCCTCTGCGAGTGGTGCACCGGAGAGCAGGTTGCCGGTTTGCGAACTGTGAATGTTGCCCTTCAGCGCTTCTGCATTGAACAGGCCGCGAATGAAAACCATGCGATCACGGAAATCATTCAATGGATGCAGGACACGGCCGAGTTCCATTTGCTCTCCCTGCCCCTTCGCCCACCACTCATCGCGGTGGAAGCCGCATCCAGAGAACAGAATCGCCATTCTCGTGGGCGGACAAGATTGCTTTGGTTCACCAACGGTATCACCCCAGACACAACGCGATTCCAGCCAAGGCAATGCCATGCTGACACCCAAGCCCCGAAGCAAGGTACGGCGGCGTAATGATCGCGTCATAGGATGGCTCCGAATGAACGAGCTTGAAATTGAGCTGTGGACGGGCCAATTTGCATTGGATAGCGTTGAAGCATCGCGATTCGTGTTTGATCGTTCAAAACGCGCTCACGACGAACTAGAGGCTCGTGATATGTTGATGCCATGGATTGATCAATTCAGATGCGATTCATTTTGCGTACCACGAATCAATTGGAATTGCCGGCTTTGCACGATCAAATCAATCGCCACGTGAAAACGATAATCATTTGCGGCAAGTTGCGTGTGCATTTCTTCAAGCAGTGGTGTGTCGGAGAGTTGGACTTCACGTCCCAATGCATATCCGAGCAATTTTCGGCAGAATTGGGCGACGACTAAGTCTCGTTGGTCGGTAAGCAAATATTCGCGAAGTCCCGAGAAGCCTTCGATCATCGTTCCGTCTGGCAATGCAGTCGCTGTATCGACGGAACCTCCACGCAAGCGACCGACCGTATCGAACTGTTCCAAGGCGAATCCATACGGATCAATTTTCCGATGGCATTTCGCGCACTCTTCAGAGCTGCTGTGACGTTCGATCATTTGGCGACTCGTTAAGCCGGGGGGAAGTTGGGTGGGGAGTGTGGGAACATTTGCGGGGGGCCTCGGGAGTCGTTTTCCGAGGAGAGTTTCGTAGATCCAGTTGCCTCGGAGGATCGGACTCGTTCGGCTAACGCCAGACTGACTCGCTAGCACGGCGGCCATTGACAGGACCCCGCCCCGCCCAGCTGCGTGCAATCCGTCTACCCGACGCCAATGGTCACCATCAATCCCAAGAATTCCGTAGTGTTTTGCTAAATCAGCATTTAAGAATGTGTGGTCGGCGTCCAGCAGATCCAAGATCGAACCATCGTTGCGAAACATGTCCTCAAAAAACAGAACTGCTTCCTCCAGCATTGACTCGCGGAGCAATGCATACGAGGGATAGAGGGCTTCGTTTTTCTCCACTTCGCTCATCAGTCGCAAGTGCAGCCACTGCATTGCAAATTCAACTGCCAAGCGTCTCGAACGGGCATCTTGAAGCATTCGCTGAGTTTGAGATTTCAATTGTGGTCGCAGCGAATGATGATCAGCGATGTCACGCAATTCATGATCCGGAAGTGAAGACCAAAGGAAATAGCTCAAGCGGTTCGCCAATTCATGGTCGGTGATTGGCGTCGGCGTCTGTTGGGCTTGTTGTACTTCTTGTCGATAAAGAAAGTTCGGGGACGTAAGTACGCGAGCGATTGTCAAGCGGATGGCATCTTCATGCGAAACTTCCGCATTTCGTAGTGACTGATAAAACTCTTTCAGTGAACGGTTTTCTTCCTCTGAAAGGGGGCGTCTCCATGCTCGATCTGCGAACCGCAAGGTCCCCGCCAAATGAAAGGGTTCTGATGCGACTTGCTCTCGGCGATAGTCGCGCGCACGTTCATCGAGTACTGCTTTGAAGGGTTTGAACGCGATAACTAAATCGGGTCGGTCTTGGGTTGCGAATGCGGTGATTTGTTCAAAGGCAACGAGTGATTGCAGCGGTTCTTGGCTCACAGAGATAAGTTCTTGCCAAAAGCGGTCGAGCTGGCGAGTTTCATCTCGGTCCAATACCAAACGCTTGAGATGCTCGTCCTCCCGATGAAATAGAACGAGCGTCACGACTTCGTCCACGGGGACAATCCGGGCATAGCACGGCATGGGTGGAAAGAGATCTCGAAATTCTCCGATCGCACGTTCAACTTTTCTTTGATCGACCTCATTTACGAGGACCGGCTTATTTGCCGAAAGATGCCGGGGCACTTGGTGACCAACCGAGAGCTGTGCAGGTTGACTCAGATGGTTGAGCGTCACCGTGCCTAAGAGCTGCAGTTTTCCCCCTGCCATGCGTGGATCAATTTCAAAAGCCCATGGCTCTTCGGCGGTTATGGTCCATTCCGATGACGCTGGGGATTCGCGTCTTGCCTGCTCTAACCAATTCAATGGTCCACGCCAGTGACGTAGTCGGTTTCGCAAATGTTGATCAGCGGTGGAGAGTAAATTTGAATCTGAAGTCTTCAGCAAACGTATTAAATCGTCGCGACATGATTCCATTGCCTGTTGATTATCGATGTCAGAAGCTTTGCCCCACCTTGCAAGGGCGGAACCGGCAGACGCTCGCTCTACCGCTTGTTGGTTGTGCTCCTGATACGGCGTGAAATGCCAGACATCGGGGTTTCCGAATGAATCAGCCAGTGGATTGCCAGCCAAAATCTTGTCGACGACATCTTCCGACAATTTCCAATGCCTTTGTGCACCCGCTACTTCCTGGATATCGAGTTCAACGTGGGTCGAATCGCAGGCATGATTTTGATCTCGGGGTGAGATGAGCAAAGAAATCAAATCACCCACCTGACACCTGAGGTCCATTCTGATTTCGAAAGATTGGCCTTGGCCATTGTCAAAATCCCCACCGGCCAGGGTGCTGCGGCCAGATTCCGTTAGGTGGTGCAGTTGCCAATGATACCCGTTGCCGCAGACCTCATCAGCGTCCGCCACCTTGCCAGAAACATGGACCGCACCATCGATTGGACTTTGCCAGGAAGTGGCGAGACTTTCGCTTGGACTTGGGTGCACAATCACAGAACGGGGAGGAGCAGTGATGGTTAGAAATTTAATTGGTTCACTTGAGCGATTCGTCGTGACTCCCAAGGCATCATCGCCTTGCCAACCATTGATTGCATCGATCCCATGCGCACTTGTAATCCGTTTGGCCAAGTGTTCCCCTGGTCGCCTTGAGGTGAGACCCATCGAACCGACCATTTGCGCTAACCCAGCGATTACCGGGCCACTTAGTTTGCGTTGAGTCGCAATTTGTTTGACGAGGGCGGACGCTGATTGGGTGCGAGGCTGTTTCCTGCGGGCTTTTCTGAGCTCGTGGAGTGCGTCCAAATATTGTTCGATACGATTCAGTTCAGTGGCCGCAAGTTGCCCCGCAGCGTTTGACAAATTCGCGACATCCTGGAGCGGAATTGCTGGGGTCGCATCGTCAAACACAAGCTGTGGTCGCCGGATACGAATTTCAGCTGATTTCCCAAACACAGGAAGCACTGAGATCAGCGTTTTACCTGTGAAAAGTTCATGCTCGATTTCTAGCTGCTCCGTAACGGTGGATACCGGCTCCATCCACTGAGTGGGGGAACCTTCGCGGCCGATGTGCCCAATCGTGTTGAATTTCCAGAGGACGTTTTGGGCGCGGGCGATTTCCTTCACCAGGATATCAATATTTTCGATCGATGCGGTTTTCCATTTTTGTCGCAGCGAGTGCAACAGAAATGATTGTGAATCGTTTTGGTTGAGCGTGTTCCAAATGAGTCGCAAATACTTTTCGCTCAGTTGCGACGCATGGGCGAGTTTTTCAATCGCTCGGTCGGGGGCTTCCTTCGCATCGCGGACTTGAAGTGCGGCACGGAGATAGCTCTCGACGGGCAAGTAACCAATTGCGTGATCCTGGATGGTTACCCCGGGTAGTTGGGTTTGCATTGGTCCGCGAGACACGGTGTAGCGTCCGTAAAGATCACGAATTTTTTGCAGCAGTTCATCTGTCCAGTCTCGCCGCGTTCGACCAGTTGAGAAGCGTATCGCTTGGGCATCAAGTGATGGCGTTTGTGACCGTGGCAAAAGAATGGCGTGGCCCGAAACCTGTTTCGCCGCGTCCAGGTATTTACGCAGCAGTGAAGGTGACATCGTCTGGGCATTGCCGACGTTGGTGAATCCCTCCCCCGCGGCACCGTCCACCGGAAACTGTTTGGTTGGTTCGAGCGTCTCGATGCCGGTCAAGTCACGCAAAGTATAGTTGTATTCGGCATTGCTCAATCGACGCAGAATCACCGGTCCGGGATC
>JAQWPZ010000036.1 GCA_029245125.1 Rubripirellula sp. | reverse complement strand
CTGTCGGCGGCAAAATGGAGCCGCTGGGAGAAACGCGGGAGTCTCAGCGTGCTACTGCACAAGCCTTTAAGTGACTCTAGCGAATCCTAAAAATGATCCCTCTGCCGAAAATTAGAAGACCGAAACAGATGTGGGCTTATTCAGTCCCACATCCGAATTTTAGACTCGTGTAAGCAGTCAGCAAGGTGGATCGGCTGTAGAAACGTCGGATGTTTAATTCTTTTTGACGGATTTCAACGCCGGTACCGGGTGCGACTACTTCTTTGTCGGGGTGTCCGGTAGTCGTCGGACGGAAATGTTCCGAAATTCGACGGCATCATTGTGTCCCGAGAAGCCAACGTAACCAGTGGTGCGATCTTTGCCGGGGTGGGGCCGATTCGCCATGTACTCGGTGACTTTGCTCAAGTCGGTGTCGAGGATGACGCTCCCGTTCAGTTCCACGCGAAGCTTACTTTCGTTGACAGTGACTTGCTCGAAATTCCACTGACCGGCTTCGCGGAGAAAACCTCGTTTTGCGGCCGCCATTCCATAGGCACTGCCGTGGTATTGGCGGTCATCGAGTTTCGCGTACTTGGGGTGCTCCGAATCTATGATTTGCAGCTCGCACATCGCAGCGTAGGCAGGGTCACCAGTTCCCGGTGAACGAATGGCCAAACCGTTGTTCCCGCCAGGTGGCAGTCGAAAATCGAATCGCAGAATGAAGTTGGCGTACTCGTCTTCGGTCAGCAGCATGCCGCCTTTGCCCTTCTTGCAGCGGATCAAGTCGTCAACCACTTCGTAGTTGTCAACGCTTCCCTGCCAGCCGGTCAAATCTGTTCCATTGAACAGCGATTTGAACGCGGGCATTTCGTGGTTTTGCAGTGAGTCATTTGCTTCTTCAGGGTTCAGTTCTTTCACCCAGATATTTCGCCAACGAATCTCACCACCATGTGTTTGCAGTTCAATTGGGCCGGAGCGGAACAGCGGTGACTTGCGGTCCCAATAATTTTCCATGATCGCGTTATCGACAACTAATTGGTCGTTCAAGTAGACCGTGGTGCGTGCCCCGATCTGACGAATGTGGAATTGGTTCCATTCGCCGAACGATTTGTCTGCCAAGACCAACGGGTCTTTTCCTGCAGTTCCGGCACTGTTGTTCCACAGTCCACCGCTGCCAAGATTAGAACCGATGCCGTATTTACCCGGATCGGTGTAGTCCCAGATCTGGATCTGGGGGGTCGCTTTGAGATAAATGCCACTGTCGGCCCGTGCCACAGTTTTGAACTCGAGCATGAGTTCGTAATCGGTAAAGTCTTGGTTGGTGACAAGATAGGCACCTTTTCCATCGTTGACGAGTTCGCCATTTTCGACGGTCCAGTGCTTTTTGGCATCGTCCATCCATTCGGCCATCTTCGCGGCACGTTCCGCTTCAGGCATTTCTGCCAATTTGATTGGATTGAAGTGCGGGCGGGCGTGCCAGCCATCCATCGTTTTTCCATCAAAAACCGGCTCAAAGCCTTCAGGAGGTTGTTCGGCGCTGGCTGGCAGAGCCATGGAGACGGAGGCAGTGATCGTTAGTACGAAAGCAATCAAACGCTTCATTACAGGACCGGATTGGGGGGAAGGGGGAAGGTAGGAGAGCTCAGATTGTAGTCCATTGAACGGTTCGAAAGGACCTTTCAGAGGGCGGAGATAAGCCGTTTTTTGTGCTGCAGCATCGTTTTTTCCGATCCCTGGTAAGCTGGGATGGTTCGCCGGCTGCCTGCGTTTTTGCTGGCTCGATTTTGCCCTTTCAAGATTGAGTAGGATTGACTAGGACCCCAAGGTCTGTCACCATTTTGGTTGTAGCGATTCACCACGTGGTCAGTAGCTAAGGGATCGGACCGTTTTCATCCTTTTGGTTGGCCATTGTTTGAGGCGAGTTGTCTCAATGGTGTAAGAGAGTAGGGTTAGTTTTGTGACGAATATTTATGTTGGGAACCTAGCGTTCACCGCAACTGACGAAGACTTGCGTTCCGCATTCGAGCAATTCGGAGAAGTCACTTCCGTCAGTATCATCCAGGACCGTGAGACTGGACGATCGAGAGGCTTTGCGTTTGTCGAAATGGCAGACGGAGAGCAAGCTAAAGAGGCGATCGAGAACTTGGACGGCGCGTCAATTAGTGGCCGCAATGTCAAAGTGAACGAAGCCCGACCGCGTGAACCGCGTGGTGGCGGTGGCGGTGGCGGTGGCGGCGGTGGCCGCGGCGGCTATGGTGGTGGCGGCGGAGGCGGCTACGGCGGTGGTGGCGGACGCGGAGGTGATCGCGGAGGCGATCGCGGCGGAAGGTACTAAGCCCCCAACCGATTGAAGATTAAACATGACGGGACAAGCAGGAATGCTTGTCCCGTTTTTTTATAGCTGCCCATAGGCAACCAGTGAATCATGACTCGCCTCGGGCTCACGTGCAGGATTGTCACTGGGCAGGATTGTCACTGGGCAGGATTGTCACTGGGCAGGATTGTCACTGGGCAGGATTGTCACTGGGCAGGATTGTCACTGGGTGGCGGCCCGCTACCACTCTCCCTGCAACTCCATCACGAATCTTAAATCGAATCGCCCGTGCAGATCGATGAATCAAGTTCATAGAAAGCGAATCGCGATCTTCGCGGTGACTGTGCTGTGGGCTTGGACGGTGATGACGCTGTTCCACGAAATGGGCCATCTGTTCGCCGGCTTACTCGGGCGAGGAAAATTGCTTGGCCTTGAACTGAGACCCTGGCATCTGCCCGACAGCCAGTTCGTCGGCGACCGATTTCCGCGAGTGACGATTTGGGCTGGGCCAGTTTTGGGAAGTTTGGTGCCGCTGGGCATCGCCTGTTTGGTCAAGCGACCAGCCACTTGGTTCGTCGCCTGGTTTTGCCTGCTCGCCAATGGTCTCTATTTGTTTCTCGGGCTCTTTAGCGACGGATCGGAGTTGGACACCCGAAAGTTAATACGGGCCGGTACGCCAACCACCGTTGTGGCGATCATTGCTTCGGTTGCGGCCACCGTTGGCTATTGGAAATTGCGACGTGTCTGCTTGTGGATGTGGCGAGCAGAGTCGACACCGGAAACGGAGGCTGTTTCGAAAGCAACCTCGCACTCGATCTTCGCCGGTGTCGCTTGGGTCATCGTCAATGCGGTTTTGGCGTTTGCACGGTGGCCAATCGGATAACGTTTACCAGTTCGATTTAACGGTCCAGCAGCGAGCAGCCACCAGAAAAAATCAGCCAGTATCCTCTGCAGCCAGTTTTGTCAGCTCGATCGCTGCCCGCCACGTTGGGTGGGGCTGAGTTGGGTTGGGCTGAGTTGGGCTGAGTTGAGTTGGAGTTTGTCGCTAACTGTTTGCCGCCGCGTAAGCTCGCATGTCGCTTTCCAACAGATCGATCCGCTGCTGCAGCGTTTCATTTGCTTGATCTAGATCGGCGGATTCCGCGGGTGTCAGCCGTGTGAACACATACAGTTTGATTTTTGGCTCAGTGCCGCTGGGCCGGACTGCAACGTAATTTCCTTCCTCTGCCAGATCCAAAATGATCAAATTGCCGCTTGGTCCATCGAGGGGAGACTCGCTTCCCGATTCGACGTCTCTGATTGTTCCATTCCCGTAGTCACGAATGCGAACGATTTGGATTCCGGCCACCGCCGCCGGTGGCGACTGCCGGAACGATAGCATCAATCGCTGCATGGCTGCCATTCCTTCGCTACCTTCCATGACAAGGTTGATCAGTGTTTCGCGGTGACAGCCATGCTTGTGATGCAAGTCGCACAGCATGTCGTGCATCGATTTGCCTTGGCTTTTCAGCTCTGCCGCCAATTCACACATCAGCATGCAGGCCACCGCGCCATCCTTATCGCGGCAGTACTGGCCGACTTGGTAGCCGTGCGACTCCTCGGTGCCGAATACGTAATGATCGGGGCCATCGCGATCGATTACTGCTGCGATATGTTTGAATCCGACCAACAAATTTCCTTCGCAACGCACGTTGTATGCTTCAGTGATGCGGCGGGTCAGTTCGGTGGTGACGAGTGTTTTGACCACGAAGTGATCTGGCGTCAGTGTTTTCGCGGCCGCCCGCTTGGAAAGGATAAATTCGGCCAGCAATGCACCGATTTCATTCCCACTGAAGGTCCGCCAAGGGCCTTTTGTATCGAGCGTTATCGGGGCGGCACAGCCAATCCGGTCGCAATCTGGATCAGTCGCGAGGATCAAGTCAGCACCGGTCTGCTGGGCGTGCTCGATCGGAGCGTCGAAGACGACTTTGTTTTCTGGATTGGAAACGTGTCCGGGGACATTCGGGAAGTCACCGCTGGGTTCGCTATGCGGGCCGTAGACTTCGACATCGGTGAAACCGTCACGTTGCAGCAACGGGAGGACTGCGGCGGTACCCACACCATGCAGCGGTGTGTAGAGGATTTTGGCGTCACGTGGACCCTCGAACGCACAGGCCACAGCTTCATCGGTGAAGGCTTGATCGATCTCAGCGGTGATCATTTCGACGCGGCCGTCGGCGAGCGCCTGTTCAAAATCAGCGCACTTTATCTCCTGGCAATTCATCACGCGTTCGATGATCGCCTTGTCATGGGGGGGCAGTACTTGGGCACCACTCGACCAATAAACTTTGACGGCGTTATCACTGGGGGGGTTATGGCTTGCCGTGACCATGATTCCGCAGTCGCAATTTTTGCGGCGGACGGCATAGGAAAGTTGTGGCGTGGCGCGATAATCGTCTAGGAAATAGACCTTGAAGCCGGCTGCCACCATGATTCCGGCGCAAAGTTCGGCGAAGTGACGAGAGCGGTGACGGGTGTCATATGCGATGGCGCATGACCGATCTGATTTGCCGTCACTAAATTCGACCACGTAGTCGGCCAGCCCTTGGGCACTTTCCCCAATCGTTCGATCGTTGATCGCATTGGACCCAATCGGGTACATGCGGCCACGACGACCACCAGTTCCGAATGGAATAATGGTCCAAAATGCGTCATCCAATGCTTGCCATTGTGAGTCGCGGACATGCTCGATCACCTGTTCGCGATAACCTACATAGCGATCCTCCGTCAGCCAGGCGGTGATGTTTTTCGCTGCTGATTCGGTCAGGTGCTTGTGGTCAACGGCTTGTTGAACGGCTGCGAGTGCTTCTTGAACAGATTCGACAATGGTCATAAATGATCAAATGGGTGTGCGAAACTCAACGAACGGAAGACGATTCCAAAATTTTTACGGCGAATCTACGGATGGATGCCGATTAAATCCCGCAGTTGCTTTGGATGACCATCGCATTCTATTTCTTTAGGTCGCGGCCCCGCAACGAGGCTTCAAGCAGGTTTCTTGATGAGTGAATTAATCATTAGTGTGAGTGGATTGCGGGGAATCATTGGCACGACGCTGACACCCGTGATTGCCGGCAAGTTTGTCGCTGCATTCTCGAAGCAACTGCCGCCTGGCCCGATATTGATTGGCCGCGATGGGCGCAGCAGTGGGCCAATGCTCAAGCAAGCGATCATTGCATCGCTGACCGCGTCGGGCCGCGATTGTGTTGATATGGATGTGGCAGCTACACCGACCGTTGGTGTCTTGGTCCGAGAACGGGGAGCGGCTGGCGCGGTACAGATTTCCGCCAGTCACAATCCACCACCCTACAATGGCATCAAATTATTCGGTGGAGCGGGGCGGGTGCTGGATGCCAAAACTGGCAGTGCCATCCGTGACGCCTACTTCGCGGATGAAGCCGAATGGGTCCCGTTTGATCAGCTCGGCGCAGCGACGGTCGAAACCGATCCTCACGCTGACCATTTGGAGAAAGTCCTCGCGACTGTCGATGTCGACGCCATCCGCAAGGCGGCACCGCGCGTTCTGTTGGATAGCAACCATGGTGCCGGCAGCATCCTTGGCAAGCGATTGCTCGAATCACTTGGTTGCGAGGCGATCGTGGTCGGCGACCAACCCGACGGCAACTTTGCCCATGTGCCGGAACCGACAGCAGAGAATCTCGCTGGGATTGCCACCAAGGTTCGCGAACACGGTTGTGCCGTCGGTTTTTGTCAGGATCCAGATGCTGACCGGTTGGCATTGGTGGATGGTGATGGTCGTTACATCGGCGAAGAATTCACCCTCGCTTTGTGCGTGAAGCGGGCGCTGGCTAGCGAGGCGACTCGCGGACCCATCGTGATCAACGGCGCGACGAGCGGCATGAGTGAGCGATTGGCGGCGGAAGTCGATGTGCCGGCCTACCGAAGTGCGGTCGGCGAAGCGAATGTCGCCGACATGATGATCGCAAAACAAGCGACCTATGGCGGTGAAGGAAACGGCGGGCCAATCGATCCTCGCGTTGGCTATGTTCGCGACAGCTTTGTCGGTATCGCACAAGTACTTGAGCTGATGGTTTCGACCGGACAATCATTGGCTGAACTTGCCAATGATTTGCCTCAGCTGCACATTCATAAGACGACGGCTTCCGTTGCCGCCGAGCAACTACCCGCTTTGTTTGCGGCACTGACAGAGAAGTTTCCCGATGCCAAGCCGCAAACCGGCGACGGATTACGGTTGGCGTGGGCTGACAAGTGGTTGCTGGTCCGTGGAAGTAACACCGAGCCGATTGTTCGTTTGATCGCGGAAGCCGAGACTGAAGACGAAGCGACAGCACTTTGCGCTGCCGCCGCCGCGTTGATCAACTAACTCGCTAGACGCGAGCAACCGGTGCTATCGAAATCGAACGGGCGCGGTGGTCGAGCGAATTCGCACGGGACACGGTTCAGTCCGTTGTTCCGTTGTGGACGACCACTTCGTCGATTCTCCCTTCCCAGTTGGAATCGTTGTCGCTGCGGCCGCCCACGAAACAGCTGGCGATTACCGATCCAGGGGCTTTCAGCTGAAGATCAATTTCCGGTTCAACGGCATCGTTTAAATAGATCCTTACGCGATTCTTTTCACGCACCCATTTGACTCGATTCCAGGTCCACCGCGGAATCACTGTCTTGCCGATTTGCGGATCGCTGGTTCCCTGCTGGAAAATTAGTTTTCCCGGTTCGGTGGCCGTTCCACCGACGCCGAGGTGTTGTCCAAACTGGCTGACGCCGTGCGCGTGATCTCTGGAGAACAACCAACCGGTGGTCGCTCGTCCCTCGTTCGGCATGCCGTTCCAAAATTCCATGGTGACAGTGAATTCATCACCGAGGTCTGCCAGCCGCGTTCGCATGCGACCGCCCGCGAAATGAACAGATCGGTTGGTGCGGTCGGCTGGGACGTAATGCTTACCAGGACCTTCAAGAAAGAAGCAAACCCCTCCTTCGTAGACGCCCGCGTGTTGGTTGCCAGAAGAGTCTGCCGCTGGTGATCTTTCCAATTCGGACATCCGCCAATAGGCAAGTGGCTTGGATTGAATGATCTCGCTTGCTGCTTTGCCAAACGGTTCTTGGTAGGGGCGACGTGGTTTTCCAGCGACTCTTTCTAGCAAGGCCAAGTCAGCGGCAACGATTCGAGGCTCGGCGGTCACTTCCAAACCAGCCGATCTCGCGGCCCAGGTGTTGTAGCCACCCAATTCATGCTGCTCGGGTGGCGGTATGTATCCATCGGCTCCGTTGGCTAATTCGATCACCATCGTTTTCTCCAATGGGCTCTGTAGCTTCAGCTTGTAGCCTGTTAACGCATAGGTTTCATTGGGCGTCGTGGCGATCGCAATGTCACCGATTCGAATTCCTTGCAAGACAATCTCAGTCGATTGCATTTGGTTCAGTAGGATCTGTTCGCGGGCATAGACTTCCAGCCGATCTTTGGGAGTTGGCATTTCCATCGCGTCGACAATCTGTTGCGACCACTGCAAACGCTGTTGATCAGGAAGGCGATAATTCATCGTCAGTCTTGTCTCAGCCATCGCCAAATCTGCGTCGTCTTGATACTCGATGGAATCGTAAATGTCGGCTGCGATTTCAAATAGGCCTTGGGTGTAGTTTTCGAGCGTGGTGTCTTGGCCATCCCAAGTCATGTAGTCACGCCGCCAAATATCCCCGCTACAGCCATGGGAAAGAATGGCGACCAAATCTGATCCGGGTGATTTCTCGGCTGACCGTTTTTGTAGAGCGTCGCAGAACAAGCCGAAGTAGTCCGCACTGATCGGCTGATCGCCGAAATAATGCATCGAGAAATTCGCGAGAGCCGCAATCGGTTCACCGTCGGTGGATTGAAACGCGATGATCGACAGTTCAGGATCCTCGGGCCCCGATTCACCTGTGACATCATCTTTGTTTTTCGCCGCGTGCATGTTGGCCCGCACAGTGGCGTTTCCAAATGGATCAACCTCCAAACGGTCAGGTCGGCGGACCCAACGCCTCAACGCCGTAAACTCATCAGCGCGGCCCGATCCCCAGCCGACCCGCGCGGGTTGCAAACGCTTTTCCGCTGCCACCAAAGCTTCTGCGATTTTCTCTCTTAGAAAAGGGACGTATGTTGGATCAGCATCGGTCCCTAACGCTCCAAACGAACTGGGAGCCGTGTGCGTGTGGGTCGCCGATACCATGATGTTTTCCGGACGTAATTTCGTTCTCGCAGCGGCACGATGTTTGGCGTCGTCGAGCAGGACTTGAGGCACCATGCAAGAATCAACCACTACCAACCCAATCTCCGTTTTACCATCACTCAGAACGATGGCCCGCGCGTTGACACGTGTTTTGATCTCGTTGGCGGACCGAGTCAGCATGCCGCCATTGATCAAGACGGGAAGTTGGTTCGGTGTGACGTCGACGACAGCTGCGCCAGCCAGCAATTCGGCATGCGAATCTTGGGAGTCGCTCAAGATCACGAACAACACGGCAATGGTCACGGCGACAAAGCCGTTGATGCTTGATCGAATCATGGAAGCGTCTCGCGGTCGGGGGGGCAAAGACAACTAATTTACCTCAATCTTTTCAGGCAGGTTGTCCGGGACACGATTTGAGTGCCAACATTGGGTGTGCCCCGTTATCCACTCAACCAGCCATTCCGTGACTGGATCTTCGGTCGGATTGCGTCGGCAGCATCTGGTTGTCGTGACGTTTCGAATCGAGGACGGTTGCCAGGTCAGCCGATTTAAAGCAGAACTCGCGCAATTTTAAGCCTGCATTTCCAGTGACAGCCCGATCCAGGGACGCATTGAATCGAGTGTCCTGCCGAGTCGTTTGAGCCACCTGCACGCGGATCAGCGGATTGAGAGGATATGCTCTGGCAAGGGGTAGGGTATCAGCGGGTGCCAGTCAGCGGGTGCCAGCGATTGTTCGCGATGTCACACCCAATCGGCGCTGCGGAGGGAACTGCTTACAATCCCGTTTTTCCATCGCCCTTTCGGATTGTCGTATGTCCACCCGCCGCCGTGCTCGAGAGATCGTACTGCAACTGCTGTACGAAGCGGACTTGAACGATTTCCGTGACACCGAAGCTGCGCGAGCTTTCATCAAATCTCGAATGCAAGGCCGCCGCGCATTAACAGAGTTTGCCCACAAATTGCTAATTGGAACGCTTGATCATCGCGATGAGATCGACAAACGTCTTGGTGAACTGTCGGCGCATTGGACGGTCCAGCGAATGGCAGTCGTCGATCGGAATGTCCTGCGGCTAGGCGGATACGAAATCATGCACGGTGAGACGCCGGGCCCGGTCGCGGTCAATGAAGCGGTTGTGCTGGCGAAACGCTACGGCGACAAAAACAGTCCGCGATTTGTGAACGGCGTTCTCGATAAGCTCGCGAAAACTCAGGAAGCCTGAACGATCGCTTGAGCCGCTTGGGGATCTGAAATGCCTGACTGGTTCGGCGGGGCTATTCCAGCTTGAATGGATTTTCAGCAGCCAGCTTTTGTTCGATGTACAACTGGTCCGCTTCGCTCAGCTTGTCCAAGGGCAAGGGAGCGATCATCCGACCATCAGCCCGCCTGAGCCGAACTTTTCCATCGACTAGCTCAACAAACACGGCATCGATTTTGAATCGCCCCGTTGTGTCACTCCAGGTTCGAGTTTTCTCGCCGGCCGGTGTTGGCGTTGGAGGGCTTTGTTGTTCGGGTAGTTCGAGTTTTGGTTGTTCAAGTTCGGGTGGCGCTAGCTGAATGCTTCGTCGCGGGACGGCGACATTGTCACGCTCATTTTCTTTTCCCCAAGTCAGGAAAGCCAGTTTAACTTGGCCGTCAGGCAGGAGTTCTTTGACCCGCGCGGCACGCCAAAGCGAACCGCGTTGTGGTCGCTGTGCCTGAACCAATTGCCCGACGATTAGGGGTGTCGTCGATTCAACTGCCAAGCCGGTGGATTTAACCGGAGAGGGGCCCTGGTAGGCTTTTTCGAGTTTCTTGCGGGCAACGTAGATGCTAGACCACTGGCGTAAGGCTTTATCCGCTGCAGTGACGACTTTTGCGTCGGGATGCTGTAAGAGCGATTCGATCGCGGTCGCAATTTTTAAATCGGTATCAATGAGTGATTTTTCAGCGAGCTGATTGAGTGTATCAATCTGAGTGGCTGCAGCACCGGAATTCAACGCAGACAACGCTTGTGATTTTTCGGCGCTCGTCAGCGGCGTTTCAGCCATTGCTTTCTTTTCAGCCGCCAACTTTGCCGCTTCGGCCGCTCTCTGTTTTGCCTTGGCAGCCATCTCAGCCAACGCAGCTGGCGAAAGACGCGAGTACTTGATGGTGATTGGAATCGCCGTGGTGCTGTTTCCCGAGGCGATTGTGAGTGTGAGCTTCATGTCGCAGGCATGTGGAACATGATCGCGAGAATCGAAGGTCCACGTTCCCTCACCCTCCATTTTGAAAACGTTATTATCCTTGGTTTTGGGTGTGTTCAGGTAATAGGTTTTTGCAACTGTGACGAGGCTATTTTCCGTTCCTCGAATCTTATAGTTTCCACCTTCACCGGCCGCTTGGACGTTTTGGGATTCCTGTTGTCCGAACGGACCAAACCGTCCCCGCGGTCCGAAAGGACCAAAAGACTGATCCGATTCATTCTTTTCGGTGATCGAGATACCGCTGTCGTACTTCCAGGTCCGTTTCCCCGGTTTGGGGAGTGGTTCAAACGGCAGTAGCGAAACATTCCCCAACAGATATGGCAACTGTGAATCGCCTTCGAGGGCAAGCACTTCGCCACGGGTCGAGAGGGTGATTCGATTGCTCGTCATTGTCTTGCCCGCGAAATTTGGGCGAGAAAAAGGGCCGGGAGGCCCACCAAAACCGCGTGGCCCACCAAAACTTGGTAGTCCACCAAAACCAGGCGGACCGCCGAATCCGGGGAAACCGCGAGATCCTCTACGCGTGCTACGTTGCTTAGTCCGCTTCGATTCGCTGAGACCACCGCGGTAACTCAGCACGCTTTGGGTTTCGTTGCTTGATTCAACGGTGTAATTCGTCATGCCCCGATAGGTGATGGCTTCGCTATCGGTGTCGACGACGATTTCGACGGTGTAAGAGAATTTTTGTCCATCATCCCATTGATAGGCAAGCTGCTGTCCGAACGCCTCGGTTGGCGTCAGACCTAGCACGAGTACCAACGTGCAGAGTCCAATTGGTGCTTGGACAACAAGCTGATGACAACGCATTGCCTAATCCTTCAGATGCAGAGAATTCTTGCTTTCGAGCCGACTCGCGGATTAAGTAGGTTTCGCGAGCCGGCGTGCGCGGCTAGAACCGACTTGTCTAGAACCCGCCGGGGAAGCCACCGGGAGCACCACCTGGGGCACCACCTGGGGCACCGTCGCCACCAAACATGGCAGCGAGTCCCATCAATTGCGTGATGGCAGCGTCAAAATCTTGCTGGCTTGTTGCGTTGAGCATTGGATCAAGCATTCCGCCAACGGTCGTGGTGATCATCCCGATCATCATCGTGGCCTGAGGCGTTTGTTGTTCGGCGAGTGCCATCCCGCTCTGAACGGTTTCGATTAGCGAGCCCTTCATCTGGTCCCATTGTGTTGCTAGTTCTGCTGGAATCCAACGGTCCTCATAGCGAACCATTTCGGTGACTCCTTCACCTTCTCCAGGTGGCATTGTCATGGTGCCTGAATTGGCATCTGTTTCCGTGACACGGATCTGGCCGATTGCCTGGTCCAGCATTCCCGGCGGAAGCATGGGCATCAGCCCCTGCATATGGCCGCCGATTCGCGGGCCGTGGTAGTCAACCATGTCGGTAAATGTCTGGGAGCCGGTCTTTTGAACGGCGAATTGAATCGCAACCAATTCGGACAGAATACCGACGGCCGGATCATAAGCTTGTTGAACCATTGGCATCATCGGTGGTGGCACCTGAGCTTTCACCATTTCTGAGTTGATTACAAAATTCTTCTGCTTAACCAGGATCTGAACCACCTTCTTCAGCAGCACTTCGACTGGTTTGGTGACTTGCATTTGCTGCTGAAGCATCGGCTGAATGGTTTGACGCAACTCATCGCTATCCAATTCTGTTCGCATGGAGGTTGGTAGGGCATACCAGATCACTTCCGGATGGCCAGCAATTATTTGATCGCGAATATGGTCAATCGTTTGTTGCAGCGAGGCATTGGCCGGGAATGGTTCCATTGGCTGAACAGCTGCGGGCTGCGGCATCGCGACGCCAAAATCGATCGCAGCGGCGGGCATCTCGCCTGCACCACCGGCATTGCCCGCCGGAGCTGCCTCGACTGCAAAGCCTTCGGGGGCGGCTGGCGGTTGATTTGGAACGGGGGCTGGATTCGCCTTCCGTTTCCCAGCCTCGTAAAGCCGTTTGGCTTGGTCACGGCTGGCGGCACTCAATTTCGAGATTGGCACGTTTAATTCGGTACCATCGCCCTTTCGGAGCACGACGGATCGACCTTCGACGCGAACGAATTCCGCTTCTACGGTGAACTTACCCGAGAGGTCGCTCCATGTATCGGCCATGCAATCGGCTGCGACCAGCGCGGTCATCAAACCGACAGCCAGCCCTAATCGAGTTGTCAAAATCATTGAATGAGTCCATGTTGAGTTGAAAAATCAAACAGATAGCTTACGTCAAGCAATGGCTAAATGCCAGCTTTGACTGGGCGCATATCTTTGGCTGTTTTTAGCTTTGCTGCTTTTTTTTGGGCTAGAATCCGACCTCCTCGCATGGAGTCTGTCAGATGATTCGAACCCTACTTGGCTTGGTCTTTCTCTCGATCGGCGTGCCAAATGACGCCGTTTCTGGCGATCCCCCATCAACCCCGCTAACGGCGAGCGTCGATCCTCAAGGGGTACTGGTTCGCCAGGGATCTAAGCCCGTCCTGTTCTTTCAACGTGAGTTGCGGTCGAAATCTGGCCGTTGGTCCCGGGCGAATTACATTCACCCGCTATACGACATCGAGGGAAGCCAAGTTATTAGCGAAGATTTTCCGGCCGACCACGGTCATCATCGAGGCGTTTTTTGGGCGTGGCATCAAGTCTGCGTAAACGGCAAGAAACTTGGTGACAGTTGGCTATGCGAAGATTTCGTCTGGGATGTTCGTTCGGTGGAATTCGAGTCGCCTGCTTCCCCACTTCGATTGAAGACTCTGACTCATTGGAAGTCGCCAGACCTGTTGGATGAACGAGAGGAGATGATTTCGGTGGTTGAGGAGCGAGTGGTGATCAGCGTTCACGCCGAACAGGACAAGAGTCGCGTAATTGACTTTGAGATCGCGCTGCTTGCGCTAGTGCCTGGCGTTGAAATTGGTGGGAGCGAAGATCGAAAAGGGTACGGTGGGTTCTCGCCCCGCCTGAGGCTATCTCCCGATCAATCGTTCATGGCCGCCGCCGGTGTCGTCGAACCGCAAGTGACTGCTGTTGACGTTGGGAATTGGGTCGAACTGGTCGGTGATTCTTTTCGGGTGAAGATGATGGCGGATCCGAGCAACCCGCCACCTGTCGGATTGCCAACGCCAACGCATTGGATTCTCCGCCAAAAACGCAGTATGCAGAACGCTGTCTTTCCAGGCCGGGAGTTGGTGACGCTGAGTACAGAAGCGCCAACAGTCTTGCGTTACCGTTTGCTGATTCGCTGATGCGAAGCTGTTGATTCCAGGGTGAGATTCCTGGCTGAACGCAAGCCCGTCAACCGCTGGCGAGTTTTGCGAATCTGGACAGTTTTCCGCTCAATGGTGGACTCGCGTCAAGCTTGATAGCCCTCTCGCTAACCCCTATTCAGTCAGGTTTACTCTTTGCGAACGATACCCCGTGAAGAACATGCCTATTCGCTTGTCGCGGCTAACCGAATCTTGATTCCGATTTCAGGATCGCACATTACGGCTGTTGCTAGTTGGCAAGCTTCAGCGCCTGCATCAAGGTAGTTTTGCACGTCGCGGTAGGTGTCGATCCCGCCAACACCGAGCCACCGCAGTTGTTGTTTGGTCTCGGCTTGAATGCTTTGAACTCGCCGGACTTGCGCGACGGAGGCGTCATGGATTGCCTTACCGCAAATCCCTCTCTTTTGCCCTTCAAACAATCGACGGTCATCACTCGGGCCAACGGTTGTGGCGATGCTGTTGGTCATCGCCAGCGCGGTTGCATGGCTCCCAACGCTTTCTAGCAAATTGTGTATCTCAACTTTGTCCGTTGCATGACCGATCTTGATGATCAGCGGCACGTTTCCGATTGCTGCTCGCACGGTTTGAGCGACAATACGCGAACCGTCAGGATCTTGAAACAACTGGCCATCACACGTATCGACGTTGGGGCAGGAAAAGTTGGTTTCAACAGCATCTGCTCCACTTTCTACCGCCCACTTCGCGCAGATCGCATAGTCATCGGCCAATTGCTGCATCGACCAATCCGACTGAACGGTGCCGACGACTGAGACACAAAGTCGTTTATTGGCGGGCAGTTGGTTTCGAGTCCATTCGATATCGCGACGCCAAATTTCTGGGTCTGCTGAGGGCATGCCAAACGACACAGCCCAAGATCCCTGCATGGTCTTGCCAACCGGCACACGCGATTCACTGCCGTCCAATGATCCGCACTCGACTGGCAGCAAGTTGGGCGGAGGATAACATCCCCGCGGGCCGCTTCGAACGGTTTTGTAGGTCAACGCATCAAATCCAAGCGATGCGTAATAGAGACACCACTTGCCATTCAAGAGTGGGCCGGCTGCAACTCCCAGTGGCGAATCGATTTTCAAACCACAAAATGTCCAATCACCCGGAATCGATGGTATCTCCCGCTCGACCGGTTCTGGCGCGTGATCGTAATTCCAACGATAGCTTCGACTCGGGTCGTAACGGGGCAGCACAGTGAAGGGTGAAGGGTGAAGGGTGAAGGGTGAAGGGTGAAGGGTGAAGGGTGAAGGGTGAAGGGTGAAGGGTGAAG
>JAQWPZ010000034.1 GCA_029245125.1 Rubripirellula sp. | reverse complement strand
TAATTTAGATATTCCTGAGAAATTACAGAAACAATTATTAGTACAAGGTGCAGCAGTTGTAATTGATTCGAAACACGGTAATATTTTAGCAATGATTGGTGGAAGAACTGAAAAAAGCGGGGATGACTGTAGCCCGTCGAACAGTCACCAAGTATCGCAAGCGGATGGGAATTCCTAGCAGTCGCCAGCGTCGTGATTGGTCGCTCGTCAAAAAGTGATTATCAGCTGTCTTGGAAAGACGAGGTTGCTGGCTTTTGAAGGGGTTGCTGGCTTTTGAAGAGATCGCCGGTTTCTTACGCGGGCGAATCGCTACCTGGGGAACCAGCGAGCGTGTTCATTCCGCCAATGTGGTGCCGCCTATGAGATGCGATCTTCTCCCGTGAATCAAAAAAAGTAGAAAGGAGACGTTGGAATTTGCATCCAACCCCTCCTTTCTACTCGCGGTCGCGAGCGGGAACATCGCGACATGTTAAACGGCGACATCCATTTCTTTGGCGAGTCGCTTCCGGGCTACATGCAGTCGTCGCTTGATCGTTCCGACCGGTGCGTCGAACTCATCGCTCATTTCGATCAATGACTTGCTCTGCAGGTAGAACGCTTTCAGCGTTTGCTGATCAAGTGCTCCCAGTCGATCAATGCTGTCGCGGATTGCCTCCGCTTGTTCTCGATCTTCTGCAGCTTCGTCCGGTGTTCCATTTGCCAAGCAAGTTGCTTCGAGCGTTTCGGGATCGCAAGCCAGGGCATGTCGTGTTCGCGTCATGCGATTGATGGCCATGCGATGAACAATTTGCCGCAACCAGCCACCAAAGGCATCTGGTACGCGGAGTTGATCAATCTTCTGCATTGCTTGGATGAAAACATCCTGAGCCAACTCTTCGGCTTCGTCTGCATTTCGGACTCGCCGCATTGCTAGCGCCACGATGCCAGGTCGGTATCGCTCGAACAATTGTCCAAAAGCGTCGCGATCGCCTGCTTGGGCAGAACGAACCAAGTCGGCGACGGTCAGTGGCTTGGTTTCAAAAATGTTGTGTTCGGTAAAGTTCATGATTCGGTTCCTCCGAGATTCGGCCAACTGGGACAGCACTTCGGCTTCCTTGGCAATCGGTTTGTCTTTCTTCACGGATGCTGGTTGATGGAGGGAACGTGCGGGGTGAGTCATGGCTGCGTGGGGTGGCACAGCGATGGTTTTCCACGAACATTCAAAAGGGACGAAATCAAGTGAAGCCGGTCGTGCCACCGTGGTGGTGTTGGAATCACAAGGTTTCGAGGCAATCGTTCGACCGCGTCCCGTTGGAGCTTGTTGGAGAGAATCGCATCTGGGTTCGACACGTGCGGTCCCAGAAAACAAATTCCTTTGGTCAAGTTCCCATCAAGGACGACTCTGGAATCCAAAGTCGGCGATGATCAGCGGGGCGTGGTGGGGAATCGAGGTTTGGCGGCTAGGCCAAGTCGGTTCCCACCGGACAACTGGCCGGTGCCGATCTCGGATCGGTCGACCAAGTGCCGCGTTGACTGCCGGGTTTGCCCAAATAATTCCTGGCCGGTTTACCGTGGAGTGGTAATGTGGCCATGGAAAACTGGGGTCCCGGAGTTCCCATCGACATCCGCTTGTGCCCTAGATGGAGCGTGCCGGTGCGAGCAAACAACACAACAGCTTCCATCTCACGGATCGTGGTGATGACCACACGTGCGACATTGGCGATGATTTGTTGTTGACGCATTGCAACCTCCAGTAGCACCTGTTGTGGTGCGGCGGCGGAGAAATAAAAGACCAAGTAGGCGGGCTGAACTGCTCGCTCAACCCACGCCCTCTGTTAGTAAAGCTACACCAGAGGTCCCTTGAAGGCCAGTCAAATGGTTCCGGAGGTGGACCCAAGGCCGTGCCCTCAAGGATTAATCGTATAGACAGGCTGGCAGCTTCAAGGTTCACTGAAAAAAAAAGAAAGTTCAGGGAAGCTGTCGGAAGCTGCCTCGATTTGCGATCTTTTTTGCCCCCACGCGGGCATCTTTCGTGGTGCGGCCCGCGGACCTTCCAGCGAAACCGACCTTCCAGCGAAACCGACCTCCCAGCGAAACCGACCTCCCAGCGAAGCCGACCTTCCAGCGAAACGGAGGTCGTGAAATGGAGATCGTGAGGACTTAATCATCCTGCTCTGTCCCCTACAATGTCGCAAATGGCGAAACTGTATTTTTATTACTCAACGATGAACGCTGGCAAATCGACGGTATTGCTGCAGGCGAGTTACAACTACCAGGAACGTGGGATGCAGACGTTGCTGCTCGCGCCCGCCATCGATAACCGAGATGGCGATAATACCGTTTCCTCGCGGATCGGGCTCAGTGCGCCGGCGACACCTTTTCATACAGCTGATAACCTCGATGTTTTGATCCGCTCGATCTGTGACACCCAGGCAGTCGATTGTATTTTTGTCGATGAAGCCCAGTTTCTTGAGAATCAGCAGGTTAAGCAACTGTCAGATGTCGCCGACGAATTGAACATCCCAGTTCTCTGTTACGGTTTGAGAACAGACTTTCAGGGAAATCTATTCACCGGTAGTGAGCAACTATTGGCTTGGGCTGATGAACTGACGGAGATCAAGACAATTTGCCACTGTGGCCGAAAGGCCAACATGGTGCTGCGGATTGACGGCGATGGCAATGTCATCAAGCAGGGGGCGCAGATCAAAATCGGCGGCAACGATACCTATATTTCAGTTTGTCGAAAGCACTTCAAAAGTGGAATGATCCGGCGTCGTGATGACGAGTTGATGCTGGAGGGATTTGACGAATAGGGTTGCCGTTTGGGCCCTCGTCTCCTTGGGGTGAGCTTGGCGATGCAAGCCGTCTTTGTCATGGGGATCCCGATTCCGCTACCCAATGCTTCGTGCCTGCTCGACCCGTCCAGCGGTTTCAGGCGGTTCCGTCAGGTCTCGATCCGGTAAGTTGGTGGACTCGTGAACTGGTTTGCTGGTCAGGCGAATTGCAGGTGAAGCTTGCTCGGCGGAACGGCTTGCTAGGCGGCAGCGACGTCTGCAGCGATTCGCGGAGCAACTCGGCGTTTCTCCCGATCTCCCGATCTCCCGGCCGCCCGATCTCCCGGCCACCCGGGCAAGTTGCTGGACTATCTCTGAGTTTCGCCCTCGCCTGAAACCTCTGGATCTCGCTGCGATCAAACCAATCAGGCTCCCGCTTTTGCGGCTGGCGGGATTGCTTTTACTCGATCGATTCGAAGTGGATTGCCGCGGCCGGGTGAATGACTTCAGCCATGGATGGAGGTGGGGGTGTGTTCACTAATGCGTCGGGAAAGATGCTCGCACGAAGAGGAGCTAGCGATAAAGACGGGGTGTCCATCACCCTGTTGCAAGGCTTTCTGGCGAACCTGGCGACTACCGATCTGATGGAATCTTAATGGACATTTGGTCATAAGAAATCGACATCTCGAATCATCATGAATTTATAATGCGGAACCAAAAAAGCCGTTCGATTCGAAAATGTTCGACGCGCTGGCTTCTCTGGGCGGCACCCAATGCAGCTAACTTGTTTTTTCTCGTTATTCACGGCGACCCGATGATTCGCAAAATTTTATTCTGCTTCCTGTTGAGCCTCTCGCTCTTTCCCACGCAAGTTTCGGCTCAATTTGAGGGGATGAAACCGCGGATACCGATGGATGCTAATACCGTGGTTCTGATCAATGCCGAAAAAATGTTTGGCTCAAGACTTGCTGACCAAGAGGGCTGGGCGGCCCGCCGCAAAGCAGCTTACGACGCTGGTGTCACCGCGCTTCCCCCGGATGCGTCGCAGGTGGTGATTGCAGGTCGCCATGACCATGAATACGGGCATGAGGCATTGTGGGAACTCGGCTTGATGGAGCTGACCGCGAAACGCGATGTGAGCACGGTTGCTTTGCGTTATGGCGCAACGATGGACACGATTGATGGTCATTCCGCCACGCGACTTCCGGATGATCATTACGTGGTGCAGCTTGGACCGACGTTGCATGCGTCCTACACACCGGCGAACCGGCAAGATGTTGTGCGTTGGTTGCGTTCGACAAATGTCACCAATCCAGCAGCTGGCCTTTCCAAATATCTTGAGCAGGCTTTTACCTATGCCACGAGTGTGGGAACGCCCATTGTCATGGCGATGGATCTGGAAGGCTTGGTGGCTGAAGCAGAAATCGAACGTCGCCTCGCTTCTTTTGCAGGGCTTAAAGAGTCGGAGGTGCCGACTGCCAAGCTTGCCGCTTTAATTCACGGTGTAAAGGGAATCACCCTGGGCGTGTCGATTGACCGGGCGGAGTATGGCGCGATTCGCGTGGATTTCAGTGAATCCCCGCAAATACTTGCCGGCATTGGGAAGAAAATTCTGATCGAGGTTCTGGAGAAACAAGGAGCCATGATCGAGGATGTTCGTGAATGGAAACCGTCGGTTGAGGGGAACGCCTTTGTGCTTCGTGGGAACCTGTCAAGCGAGGGAACAAGAAAGGTGATGAGCATCTTGGCACTGCCGGCATCGATGGTGCACGCGGTGCAAGATTCCCAATCAGCCGGTGCCGATCAAGGCGCTCAGGCCAAGTTAGTCGCAACCCAAGAATACTGGAATTCACTCAACTATCTATTGGACGATCTACGGAACGACCATCATTTTCAAACCTTTGGGCAGGGTGCGATTTGGTACGACAAATATGCTCGTAAAATTGATCACCTGCCAATCCTGAACGTCGATGATGAGCTTGTTGATTACGGCGCGAATGTTGCCTCGGCGTTTCGAGATTGTGAGGGCATCATGAAAGGGGTTGGGATGAAAACTTCTTTGCTGACCGCACAGAACAGTGGCGCGAGTTCAGCTGGTTACGCGAATGGTTCGTTCGGTGGCTATCGAGCAAACAGCGGTTATGGTCCCAGCTACGGTCCGATGGGAGTTAGCAGTGGTGTCAGCGCAATGAATGCCTCGCGGCAGGAGCTTGGACGCACCAACGCAATCATTCGCGGTCGTGAGCGAACAATGGGCGCCAGCAACGTGCAGGACGTTTGGGCTCAGTTAGACGAAGCGAATGCGAAGATGCGTCGTACGTTGGTCAACAAGTACAGCGCCGATTTCTAAACGTGATCGTCTCTCAGAAAATGAGATGCTTGGGATGGTCATCCGTCACATGACCGTCTCGTGTGCCAGTGCCTCAGGCTTAGGTGCCTCAGGCTTAGGTGCTGTAACTTGCTTCATGGATGAGGAGGTGGGCGTTGTTTCTTCGTTTAAACGCAGAATCACGTAAGTCGGGAAAACGTCACTTATCAGCGGGGACAGGCGAATGGCGTGCAGGAATACCTGAAAACGGAACTCCCGACCTCCGTTGCATCACCTGGTTCTGGCTTCTGTTCTTGTTCGTACTTGTACTTCGTATCGCGGTATTCAAACTCGCCTCCCGAATTGTGCTCTCTGGGAGGTTCGGCAACGGCTTCCGATCACGCAATCAATCGAGTCAATATTCAGGCGAGCTGGTGGACCGCGCGTTTTAAGTTCGCGTGAGATTCATCGTTGCGTCCGTTTGCTGCCGCAAGGATGTCTTGAATCGCAACACGCGCCAGTCTCGAGCGATATCAAGAGGTCGACTGCAATCGCTCGGGCTTCGTTTTCCGTTGCCTTGAGCGACGTGACGCCGCACGCGATCGAGAGGCGATCAACGTCGAGTCGATCGTGGTCGAAAACTGGTTCGGTCACTGACGCCCCGTTTCCAGCAGGAGTACGAATACCGGCTGGCGACTGAGTGCGAGTGCGATTCAATGAATGCTAGAACGAAGTCTTAATCACACATTGGCGTGTGGATGTTTTGAATGCGTTTGGTGGCCTTGGCGTTTGTCTCTCGGCGATCCACGTTGATAAGAGAACCCGATTTGCTTTCAAGACGAGTAATCTTTGGGGTGATGAGGCAGACTGGGTAATCGCGTTGGTCGTCCAAGGAA
Organism: Rubripirellula sp.; assembly: GCA_029245125.1. GTDB lineage: Bacteria > Planctomycetota > Planctomycetia > Pirellulales > Pirellulaceae > Rubripirellula. Next base: position 15,922 of record JAQWPZ010000034.1, on the reverse strand, counting down.
ACGGCGGGTCACGGATCGATGGATAGCTTTTTCAGGAAGTGTCTGAACCGAGTGCCGGAATCAAACTAGCTTCTTGTCATTGGATGCTGCGTGGGAAAGGATTCATTCTCAATCAGCAGATGGCAACGAACAATGTTGACGACAGCAACGATTGAGTTGTCGACGTTTTGAGCAGCCAAGAACCAGCGAGTTAGCTTCATCAGGCAGGAGTGCCGTGTCCCGATGAAGATTTTGGTGATTGCACACCGCTTTCATTAGATGGTGGGTTCATCCGAAGTCGAGTTCATCCGAAGTCGGGTTCATCCGAAGTCGAGTTCATCCGAAGTCGGGGGCATCAGAGCATGATGGCATCAGAGCATGGTTGTGGTTTAACGGGGGCAAGACTTTCTAATCCATGAGGCCCGGTTTTGAGGGCAGCGCACGATCGCGGCAAAGGGATAGGGGCCAGGGGTATGTATCAATCGGCTTTTCACCATGTGTCGGTGACATTTGGGCAAGCGAGAAATGCTTTGCTCGATTTGGTTTTTCCGCCAAGTTGTCTGCTGTGCCAACAGCCCATCTGTTCTGGCGCGGACTTTTGCAAGCCATGTGACTCGGCACTGCGAGCGAGCGAATTCTTAATGAGGAACGCTTGTCTTCACTGCGGGTTTCCGCGATTTGGCCGAGGGTCGAGCGACCAAGAGTCCACGTCGAGGGACTTGATTATGGAGGAAATCGGCGACCAATCTGCTGCCGGAAAGGCCGGTGATCGTCCGGTTGGTGCCAGTCAGGGTCGTCCGGTTGGTGCCAGTCAGGGTCGTCGGGTTGATGCTAGCGGGCAGCTTGATGGCAAGTCGTCTGCCGGCTTAGCTCCTGCTCGCTGCGGCCATTGTCGTGATCGAAGATTTGCCTTTGATGGGGTCACCGCGTTGTGGCTGTACCAAGATTGTGTACGAGACGCTGTGGTTGCCGCAAAGTATCCGTCCCATGCTGCACTTGGCGAAGTGTTGGGGCGGCGACTCGGGCAGCAGGTCGTATCACACCGGGGGTACGAAAGACCCGACTTTGTAACCTATACTCCCTCCCACCTTCGTCGTCAGATTGCAAGGGGTGGTAATGGTGTTGAAGTGATGGCGAAAGCGGTTTCCCGGGTAGTAGGAAGTCCTTGTCGTTCGATCGTTCGGCTGAATCGACCCATTTCGAAACAAGCCTGGTTGGACGATGAGCAACGACAGCAAAATGTTCGCGGTGCGTTCGGAGTGAAAAAAAGCTATGCTTGCTGCTCACGCGGCGGGATTTCCGACAGTCATGTGTTGCTGGTCGATGATGTCCTAACCACCGGTGCCACTGCGGGAGAAATCGCCGGATTACTCGGCTGTGCAGGGGCTCGCCGAGTTTCGCTGGCAGTGGTCGCCCGCGCGGTTCGTGGGTCGTGAATAACCAACACAGAACTATTTACTGGTCTCGCTCGTCACAACTTACTCAGTCATTTCACACTCTTTTTGATCGACTCACGGCAACGTTCCCATGAATCCCCAAGCTCCACCTACCGCGGCTGCACCGCCCCGCAACTCGGGTGTGCGTCGAGCCATCCTGCGGGGACTCGGTGTGGCATTACCGCCACTGCTGACGATCGTGGTTTTGATTTGGGCCTGGAGCACGATCGAGGCCTACGTGTTGCGGCCGATCGAGATTGGGATTCGCCACGCAATCGTTTGGGGAGTCAGCGATACCTACTCGGAGGTTCCCGCTGACGCGACCGCGACCGGCGATCGCAAGTTGAATGGGTTCACGTACGAGGGATTGCGTTACGTCCCCGATCCAACGGGGCGGCGGTTTTTCCCACAATACGTCAAAACCATCGTCGACGAGCACGTCGATTACTTCGGCCCCTATGCCCCGTCACCGGCCAGCGCTAACGCCTATTGGCACCGCTATGTTGAAATCGAGTACATGCCTCGAAGCATCGTGGTGCCGGTCTTTTTGATCCTCTTTACCGTGGTTCTGTATTTTCTCGGTCGGCTATTCACGATCGGCCTCGGGCGGTGGGTTGTTAATCGATTCGATCACGCGGTGCTGCGGATTCCGGTGATCAACAAGGTCTATGGGGGCGTCAAGCAGGTTACCGATTTTGCCTTCAGCGAACGTGAGATTCAATTCAACCGTGTGGTGGCCGTTCAGTACCCACGCGAGGGAATTTGGTCGCTTGGTTTTGTCACGGGAAATAGCATGGCCGAAATCGCGGAGGCGACCGGTGAGCCGATGCTCAGCGTGCTGATGCCAACCAGCCCGATGCCGATGACTGGCTTCACTGTCACCGTCAAGCGAAGCGAAGCAATCGATTTGAATCTGACCGTCGACGAAGCCCTGCAATTTGTGATCAGTTGTGGCGTCGTGGTGCCAGAGCAACAGCGGGTCGAACGGGTCGCCGAAGCGACCGAGGGAATCGTTCGAGCGAATGTGCAGCCGCCTAATTTGACCAACTACGATGGACCGACCGATCCCGGTGCTTCGCCCTTGGCTCAGTGACACCCCCTGCTCGTGTCGCCGATGCCGGCGATTCGTGGTTGTTGGCAGACCGCCGTTTTGCTGGGTTGCCCGTTTCGCTGGGTTGCCCGTTTTGCTGGGGTGCCCGTTTTGCTGGGTTGCCCGTTTTGCGGGGTTGCCCGTTTTGCTGGGTTTTGGGCGAAATCGTCGATCACGATCGTCAGGGCTGGGATCCTGCGGAATTAGGCCCGATCGACAGGGCCCGATCGGCAACTTGTTCGCAAAACCCTGTGGTTCGATCCTCCCTACCCCAAATGATGGCCGTGCAGGTATCCTGTGGCGATGAGTGAAGGTGTCAATCAATTGCTGTTTTCCCCCATGGTTCTGCTGTGGCTGGCTGGTTCAGCCGTCGCGGTCTTGATTCTGTTGGGGACCGGGAACCGGCGGCGATCCGGATTAACGAATTCACTTCGCGAATACGCGAATCGGTCTGGTTCAGGATCACAGGACCCAGCGGACGCCGATTCATCGCCTGATTCGCCAGCGACGGGGAAAGCACCCGATTCGGCTGATAATCGTTAGTGTGGCCTCGCTTTTGCTCGATCCGCCCTTCCCAGCTTGCTTTTCGCAACTCACACTTTTTGCATGATGAATAAACGGGTTTACATCAAGACAGTTGGCTGCCAGATGAATGTGCTGGACAGCGAAATGGTGATCGCGGACCTCCGGCGGCACGGCTACACCGTCGTGGAATCTCCCAGTGAGGCAGACTGTTTGCTGTACAACACGTGCAGTGTTCGTGAGCACGCTGAAGAGAAAATCTACAGCGCGTTGGGAAAGATCCGGCGGGAGAAAGAGCGTCATCCGGAGAAGTTGATTGGTGTCATGGGTTGCATGGCGCAAAAAGACCAAGAGATTGTTTTCAAACGGGCACCGTTTGTTGACATGGTGGTGGGGCCAGGGCAACTACACGCAATCCCTGATTTGATTGACAAAGTTCGGGCCGGGGAAGGCCGCCAGATGGCTGTTTCGCTGTCGCGGAACGAAGGCTCCCAAGCGGTGATTGCGAGGAGTCACGAAACTTTCGATCCACTCCGCGACCCGAGCATGCGACCGACGCCGTTTCAGGCCTATTTGCGAATTCAAATTGGCTGCGACAAATTTTGCACCTACTGCGTGGTGCCCAACACCCGTGGGCCCGAGCAGGGTCGTCTTCCCGATCAGATCATCGCGGAGGCTCGAACTTTGGCAGATCAGGGATGTCGCGAGATCACGTTGCTCGGTCAAACTGTCAATAGTTACAAGTTTCGTCACGAGGACGGGGCCGTCACTGATATGGCGGCTCTGCTCGAACAACTGCAGCCGATCGAGGGCATCGAGCGGATCAAGTTTGTGACCAACTATCCCAAGGACATGACAGAACGCTTGCTGCGAACGATCGGTGAACTCCCGAAAGTGTCGCCTTATCTGCATGTGCCCGCGCAAAGTGGATCGGATGACGTGTTGCGACGGATGAAGCGTGGCTACACGATCGCTGATTACATGGAGATGTTTGAGCGGATCGAGCATTGGTTACCCGAGGCGTCTGTCAGCAGTGACTTCATTGTCGGATTCAGTGGAGAGACCGAAGAGGAGTTCCAGAAAACGATCAAGCTCGTCGAACGATGTCGCTTCAAGAACAGTTTCATCTTCCAATACAGTGTCCGTCCCGGGACCAAGGCAGCGGAGCGATTGCCGGACGACGTGCCGCGAGAGGTCAAGGCTCGCCGCAATAATGAATTACTGGCGGTCCAAGATGCGATCTCGAAAGAGGATAATTACAATTTCGTCGGCAAAACGGTGCGTGTCCTCGTGGAAGGCCTCAGTAAGAAGGCCAGCAAGGATCCGGAGGCTCACGTGGTTCAATTAACCGGGCGAACCCATTGCGATCGGATCGTCGTCTTTGATGGCAATCGTCGCCAGGCCGGTGAGTTTTTAGACATTCAGATTGATGATGTCAGCAGTCACACGCTGGTTGGAAGAGTGCAGACAGTGGACGTTGTCACCATCGGGGACGGCTCATGAGCCAAGTCTTGTGCGTGGCGTTTTACCGATCGGCAGGGCCTTTCCGAATCGGCCACACTGCCGAGGCTCCTGGCAGCATCATTGAACAGGCGATGATCTCGCTCGACCAACATTCACGCTGGCCGACTGTCTAGGCCAATCAAGACGTTCGTTTTTTTCATCAGGTATCCATCTTGTTGACCAACGCAACCAATATTCAGACTCAAACGCTACCCAACGGATTGACCGTTTTGGTCCAGGCGATGCCATGGCTGCGGACCGCCGCGTTTTCATTCAGTCTGCCGGGAGGCGTGCGGTGTGAATCAATGGATCGTGGCGGCCTGAGTGGTCTCGTTTGCGAGATGGTGCAGCGGGGCGCCGGCCCCCATAGCAGTCGCGACCTCGTCGCGGTTCAAGACAATTTAGGTCTAGACCGCAATTCAGGTGTCACCGCGGCGATGGTTTCTTTCGGTGCCGCAATGCCTGCCGAGTCGTTGCATCAGGCGATCGAGCTCTATGCTGAAATCGTCCGACGTCCGCACTTACCGCAGGACCAACTTGATGAAGCCCGGATGATGTCGCTGCAGGAACTGCGGGCGATTCAGGACGAACCGACTCATCGCGTGATGCAGCGTTTGCGCGAACTGCATTACGGTGATCGGCTCGGGCGGTCTCCATACGGCACGGAAGCGGGTATTGGCGAGATCACGCAAGAGGATGTTCGTCACTTTTATACCGACAATTACCATGCCGGTGGAGGCATTTTTGCGGTCGCCGGGAACGTCGACCCGGGGCAAGTGATCGATTGGGTTGCCGCGGCCTTGGGTGATTGGAAGACTGGCGAATCACGACCGCTGGAGCCTCGTGAAAGTGGCGAGTGTTACGAGCACATTGAGAGTCCGTCGAGTCAGACTCATATTGGATTCGCGTTCGATTCTATTCCGTATGGCGATGCTGATTACTTCAAAATGCGAGCCGCCGTCGGGATTTTGAGTGACGGGATGAGTAGTCGGTTGTTTGACCGAGTCAGAGAAAAACGAGGGTTGTGCTATACCGTCGCTGCCAGTTGTCATTCGTTCAAACAAGCGGCAGGTGTCTTTGGATATGCGGGGACCACGCCGGAGCGGGCCCAAGAAACACTCGATGTAACACTCCACGAAATCGAACACTTCGCCGATGACTTAGAAGCCAGTGAGCTGGAACGCTGGCAGGTTCGCATTCAAAGTGGCTTGATCATGGAGCAGGAATCGAGTGCTTCGCGAGCCTCCTCGTTAGCCTCCGATTTTTATCAGTTGGGTCGGACCATGACGACCGAAGAATTGGAAGCGATCATTGAGGGGCTGACCGTCCAGCAGGTGCGTGACCATTGGGTTGCCCGCCCTGCCAATCAGTACCGTTTGGTCACGCTTGGACCCGAGCCACTGGACTTTTCCCCAACCGCTGCTGACACCCCCAACCGCTGCTGACACCCCCAACCGTTTTATGGTCCTGACGTCGAAGTCGGACGCACTTCGGCCGTGAGCGAACTCGGCGGTCATTGTTGTACTGATGTTCCTTGCTGCGAGCGTTCGGTGGTGAATTCCATCTTGCTCCCGATTTTTACCAAACCTCCATTCGATTGGTTCCCTGCCAATGCCTGAATTTAGAGAAACAACCTTGCCCAGCGGTTTACGAATCGCAGCGGAGATCGATGCCGGTTACTCGGCTGCGATGGGGTATTTTGTGCGTGCTGGTTCGCGAGACGAGGTTGATTCGGAGTCTGGACTCAGCCATTTCCTGGAACACATGATGTTCAAGGGAACTGATCGGCGTTCAGCGGCCGATGTGAATCGCGAATTGGACGAACTTGGTGGCCAGAGTAATGCCTACACAAGCGAAGAACAGACTGTTTTTTACGCGACAGTGTTGCCTAAATTCCAAGATCGAATAATCGATCTGTTGACCGACATGCTCGGACCCAAATTGGATCCCGAGGAGTTCCAAACAGAACGTCAGGTCATCTTGGAAGAAATTGCCAAGTACGAGGACCAGCCTCCGTTCGGTGCCTTCGAGCGAGCGATGGAAGTTTACTTCGGACCACGTGGCTTGGGGCGTCGGGTGCTTGGAACGGCCGAGTCGATCGAGGCCATGACGGCAGACGCCATGCAAAATTATTTTCGACGGCGATACCGGCCCGAAAATATCGTCCTGGCAGCCGCCGGGAATCTTGACTTCGATGGGTTGGTCGAACAAGTGGAAAAACGCACGGCCCACTGGTGCGATCGTCCACAGTCGCCCGAACCTGCCGCCGATGACCATCAGACGCTACCCGCGGGCATTTCCCTTGATCGACAATTGTCCATCAACGATGCGAATCAAGCTTATCTGGTCCGGATGGGGCCCGGTCCTACTGCGACCAGTGACGATCGATATGCCGCACGAATCCTTGCGTCGATTGTTGGAGACGAAGGAGGCAGTCGGCTGTTCTGGGAGTTAATCGATAGCGGTCGTGCGGAGGTGGCAACCGTTTGGCCACACGAATTTATCGATGCTGGTGCTTGGTTCTCCTACCTCGTTTGTGCACCGGAGGATACCGATTCCAACCGCCGTTTGATGGCTGGAGTCGTTCAGCAAGTGGCCGCTGATGGCGTCGGTGCGGAGGAGTTTCAGCAGGCTGTTAACAAAGCGGCTGCTGGTTGCATCATGCAATCGGAGCGTCCCGGTAACCGCTTGTTCGGGCTGGGGAGCCGTTGGCTGACTTGTAACGAGTACATCAGCACCGATGAAACGCTGCAAAGACTCCGAGCATTGGATGTTGACCAAGTCTCCCAAGCCGCAAAGCGTTACCTGACGCAAAGCGGTGAAGAGATCGTGGCGGCCGAGTTTGGGCCGGTCAACGACGAGTAAGCCTGTTCCGTTGGTAAGCCTGTTCCGCTGGTAAGACGGGCACACGAGTAAGGCTGGCACACAAGTATGGCTGGCACACAAGTATGGCTGGCACACGGCACCTTCTGAACGTCGGTGGTGCCGTGTTCATGGCGTGCTACTGGTTTGGATGGCTCAGAGGTTCAGCGGGCCGGAGCTGTCGCCGAAGGAGTCGGCTTTGGCTCCCATCTGGTGCATCATCCAAAGGTACAAGTTGCAGAGTGGTGTGCCGTTCTTATAGCGTATGTGGCGACCAGTCTTGATCTGCCCACCCGCTGCTCCCGCGAGGACGATCGGCAGGTCATCATGGTTGTGTCGGTCTCCGTCGCTGATCCCGCTGCCGTACACGATCATGCAATTGTCCAGCAGTTTGCCCTGCCCTTCGGAGATCCCTTTCAACCGTCTTAGTAGATATTCGAAGCGATCGATTTGGAAACGATTGATTTTGGCGATGTTCTCAAGTTTGTCGGCACTCTTGCCATGATGAGACGATTCATGATGACCTTGCGAGACACCGATTTCGGGATAACTGCGGTTACTGCCTGCGTTGGTCATCATGAAGGACAAAATCCGTGTGCTGTCCGTTTGCAACGCCAGCATTAGCATGTCCATCATTAACTCACCGTGCTTGGCAAGTTCCCGCGGCACACCGCTGGGTCGTGGATAATCGGGGACACCTTCTTCTGTCATTCGCAATCGTTCGGTTCCGTTGAGTCGTTTTTCGACATCTCGGACCGAGTACAGATATTCATCGAGTTTTCGTTGATCGACCGCCGGTAATTTTTTGTGAAGTTGTTGGGCGTCGTCGAGGACAAAATCGAGCACGCTCTTGCGGTACTTTTCGCGAGTTGATTGTGCGGTTCGCGTTTCCTTGACCACTTGCCCCGCGAACAACCGATCGAACACCAAAGCAGGATTGATTTCTTTCGCCATCGGGTTGGTGGGGCCACGCCATGACATATTCGACGCATAGGCGCAACTGTAACCACTGTCACAGTTGCCGGCCTGGGCGCTGGCTTCCAAGCCGAGTTCGAGCGAAGCGAACCTCGTGGCATCCCCAACGAGCTGGGCAGTTGCCTGATCGACTGAGATGCCGTTTTGAATGTCGGCGCCGTTTGTTTTTCGCGGATGAGACCCAGTCAAAAAAGCAGCCACACTGCGCGCATGATCGCCACCCCCATCCCCGTGGGCCCGTGCGCCATCCAGGGTCAAACCGGTGAGCACATTGAACGATTCCCGGTGGTCGGCCAGTCGGGCCAAGGTGGGTGGCAACTCGAATTTGGTCCCCTCTTGCTGGGGTGTCCAATCGGGCATGTGCATCCCGTTAGGAACATAAAGAAACGCCATCCTCAAAGGAGGGCCACCGCGCGGGGTTGCGGCGGAGAGTAGTCGCGTTGGCGACATGGCTTGCAGCAGCGGTAGCGCGACTGTCGTGCCGAGCCCGCGAAGGACAGTTCGACGTGATAAGGAGTGGGGCATCTTCACGATTCTCACTTTCTATTCGCGATAACCTTGTTTTTGGAACGGATCGCATTCAACGATCCCCGCGATGATGTAGGCAAATTCGTAATCATGTTTTGCCGCCAAGGCAACAATTTCGTCGATCGCGCATCGATCGTAATACTCTGTTCCGCGACCCGTTGCATAGATCAGCAGTTTTTCAGTGAAGCAGCGGACAAACTGCTCCTGTTTTTCAGTTGCCAAGATGGTTCGCAAATCTTCTACACCGTTGAACTCGGTGCCGTCGGGAAGTTTACCGCTGGCGTCCACTGGGGCTTGGCCGTCATGGCTGCGAAAGCGGCCAACCGCATCAAATTGTTCCAACGCGAATCCGAGCGGATCCATCATGTTGTGGCAGGTGGCGCAGGCGGGGTTCTCGCGATGTTGTTCCATTCTTTCCCGCAGGGTGCCGACCAAGCGGCTTTTTTCCAGCTCCGGGATATCTGGTGGCGCCGGAGGTGGAGGCGTATTCAGCAGGTTTTCCAAAATCCACTTTCCCCGTTTCACGGGACTGGTTCGCGTTGGATTGCTGGTGACTGTCAAAACGCTTGCTTGGGTCAATAGCCCACCCCGCGGTGTCCCCTGCAGAGAAACCCGTCTGAATTCGTCTCCAGTGACGCCCTCGATTCCATAGAATTGCGCCAGTCGTTCATTTAAAAACGTGAACCTGCCGTCCAGTAATTGAGTGACAGGCAGATTCCCCCGCATCACAGCAGCAAAGAACGTGAGTGTCTCGCGACGCATCAAACGGCGGATGTCATCATCGAAGCCTCTGAAAATGCGTGGGTCGGGGTTGGCTTGTTCCAAATTTCGTAGCTGCAGCCACTGACCGGCAAAGTTATCGACAAAGCGGTTGGACCGTGGATCTTGCAGCATCCGCCCGATTTTCTCGCGGAGACGCTGGCGATCACGAATCTGTCCGCGGTGGGCCATCATCAGCAATTCGTCGTCCGGCATGCTGCTCCACAAAAAGTACGAAAGACGCGTTGCCAGTTCGTAGTCATTGATCGCCGGCATCTTGCCGTTCGGGTCGACTTGTCCTGGCTCTTCCACTTTGAACAAGAAGTGTGGTGAGATCAGGATCGCTTGCAACGCAACTTGGATTGATTCTTCAAAGCTGCCACCCTCGGTTTGTACGCGTGTCGCCAAGGTCACGAGTCGCTTCACTTCGCTGTTGGTCGCCGGTCTTCGAAACGCACGGCTGGCGAACCGGCTAAGAACGGCTTGGGCAGCTTGTTCGGGGGTAATGTTGTTGTCTGGTTTTTTGAACAGGATTTTGTGATGACTTGCCGGTAAACGATCTGGTGATAGGCCGTGATTGCTTCGCTGCATCCCACTCAAACGAACATGGTGCAAGTGAAGGTTGCGATCTGCTTTGTCTTTGACGTAATAGTCGTTGATAAAGCTGAAGTCGATTTTGCGTGTTCCTTTTCCGAGTCGCAATCGCACGGCGTAGTCTTGAGGTTGTTTTGCTTTGACCTCGATGATCTTCTTTACTCTTCCGGAGGTCAGTTGCATCTTGACCGGTTCATCACCGGCTTGATCACCACTGGCGGTGATCGTCACGTTGTACGTTCCGCCGAAGGGAAGTTCTTGTTGCAGCGACACGGTGCCTTGGCTTGCTAAGGTGAGTCGAGATCCACCGTTGCCATACTTTTTCGCACCAATCAACGACGACGCCGCTTTCTCAATCTCGTAAATTTCCGGCGGTGGTGGTGTATAGATTGCTTTACCGGTGATGAATTCGGCAGCGTCGAGGTACTTTTCAATCAGCAGTGGTGGTAACGACAGGACATCACCAATGTTGTCGAAGCCGTAGCCAACATCATCACCCGGAAATCCTTCTGCTGGTTTGTAATCGACACCGGTGAGATCTCGAATCGTGTTTCGATATTCAGCGCGGTTCAACCGACGCAAGGCAACTTTGCCGGCATTTGGATTGCGGACGCAGTCGACCGCGTTGGCGGTGTTGTCGATCAGATCGATCAGCCGAGACCGGGTGACAGCGTCCAGCGGATCAGCATCCGCAGGTGGCATGCTGCCGAGTCGAACCTGCGCGAGGGCTCGCACCCAGGTTTGACGATGCGATTGAAAATCAACGAGTGATTCGTCTTGCGCCAACGGGATTTCATCGCCCACATCATGGCATGAAAAACAGTAAGTCCGCAGCAGTGGCAGCAACGATTCTCCAAACGCCTGCTCCGTGACCGCTTCATCGGCTTGCGCGACGCCAGCCAATCCGAGTGACAAAGCAAGTGCCAAGCCGAGTGACAGGGCAAGAGACATCGAAAAAATAAGAGACCGTTGCATCTCGCTATCTTAACTAGACAGCGGCTCGTTCGCATCCTGACTCGCCTCCATTTCGAGTCGGTGGTAAGCGACATTTCGCCGTCGACTTGGCGTTCTCCAGCGAAATTAGCTTCCGGTTATCGTTTCCCACCTGAATGCCCGAGGTTTGAGCCTTTCAGGCAAAAGAGGGAACAGGTGCTGCTTGGGGACGGGCTGTGCAGTCTGCGGTGCCACGCGATCACGTTGCTTGACGGTTGCTTCCAAGCATTGTCTTTTGACGCAAACGAACTTCGCTTTTGAACCGGTGATACTGAGTCGCTCGTCGTTCGCTGCGAGTTCTTTCATTTCGCGTCTCGCCCGCATTCCGTTAACGAACGCCCGACGAGTTGCCAGGCAGCCCTTGGCCATTCGTTACCGTTGCCTAAAAGAATCGTTCGACGAGTTTTTGGGAAGCTTTGGGGCCGATCCAAACGACGACCAGGCAAGCGATGATCGAGCCGGCCAAATCCCAAATGAAGGGATTGAGGCCGACAAACTCATAGGCCCGGAACTCCCCGTATTTGAGGTATCCCCAGCAAGTCAGTCCAAGGTGGGTCATCGTGCCACCGAGCATGCCTGCGATGGCGGCTGGTCCGGTCATTTTTTGCCAATAAAGCGAAAGCACCATCGGGACCAAGAAGCAGGCCGCCAATCCGCCGGTGGCAAAGACGATTAAATCCTGCAGGTAGGTGGGCGGTCTGAGTACGAACAAGACTGCCAAAATGCCGACCACGACCGTGACCAGATGGCTGAGTAATCGCAGGCGTTTCTCGCTCGCGTGCTGATTGATCTCACCTTGGTAGACATCACGCACCACCGCGGATGAAACCACCAACAGAAAGCTGTCAACGCTTGACATCACTGCCGCAAACGGGGCAGCGACCAAGACGCCGGCCAACCACGGGACACCGGCATCCACCGTCAGCTTGGTGGCAAAGTCAGGCATGGTTCGGTCAGGATCAATTTCCATACCCGGCATCAAAACCCGAGCACAGCAGAAGATAATGACAAGCGCTAAGTAAATGACGCCGTAGTAGATTCCGACGGTCACGATTGAGTAACGCAAGGTTCGCGTATCTTTGAACGACAGCAAGCGAACCATATTGCTTGGTTGCCCCGCCGCCCCAAATGGCCAGAAGATAAAGAAGCTGATGGCCGACCCGATTGCCAGGAACCCGAGCTGATTGGTGGGACTTGGTCCGGGATTGGTGACGTAAACACCTTTCTGGCCCGCGCCATATTTATAGCGAGTCATTTCTTCAATCTTGAGACGCAGGTCACTCGATCCGATTTCGCGACGCAGTCGGCTGATCTCCTCTTCGGTGGTGATTTTTAAAATGTCGACCGATTCACTTTCGACTTGCCCGATCGGGATCGTTGCTTTTGCAGCGAGTCGATAGACACCGTCACTTTGCGCAATCCAGGTTCCTTTTTCCACCGCGCGTTCGGTGGTGGCGGGGGACGGTAGCGTTACGGTTCCGATTCCGTTCTCCGGTGGTGTCATCTCCGCTAACTGACGCGTGGCATTGGAGAGTCCGCCCACTTGCCACAATGCCAAACCGAGCATCAAGATCACACCAACGAACATCACGATGCCCTGCATGACATCGGTCCATACCACAGCGCGGAATCCTCCGTACACGACGTAAACGATGACGGCGACGGAAAATACCAGCAGGCAAACGAGGTAATCAGGTTCGGCTTGATTGACCCAGGGGATGTTTTGCGTTGCCGAGCCGACCAACTCAACCGCCGATTGAAAGTAAGCTTCATTGGCCAATAACGTGCTCAATATCTTGCCACCAGCTTTGAACTGTGCAACCAAGTAAAAGAACATGAAGAAAATCAGCAGGGAGGTTGCGACCAAGCCAACTCGCGAGCTCTCAAAGCGTCCCTTCAGTACTTCGGGGATGGTTATCGCGTCGCACTTTCTGGCGACCTCATTCAATCGTTTGCCCATCAATCCCATCGATACCAAGGGAACGATGATGTAACCGGCGATCCACAACGCCAATGTCCAGCCGTGTGTGTAAATGAGCGCCGGGAATCCCATGAAGGAACCTCCTGACGCATTGGTTGCCGCAAAGGTCAAGGCAAGTGCCCAGACGCCAAAGCTGCGACTGCCTAAGAAGTACTCACCGACAAACTCTTTACCCTTCGAAGCGCGATTTGCGAGCACTGCCAGCAGAAAGACTGCCAGTGTGTAAACAGCGAACGTCATCAAAGCAGTATTGGATGCTTCAGGCATCGGTCGCCTCCGTTTGCTCGTCGGTGTCATCGACGTCGAGCGGATGATCTTGCATTTGTGTCAGTGCAAACCAACAGCTCACTGCCGTGGCGACTCCCCAGGGAGCGAAGATGCCCCAAAACGCCCACGAAGGGATGCCGAACGTCAAGGCAATTGGTTGGTCGGGGCTGTAACCAAACAGCCAACAATAAGTGATCACCCAGACAAAGTTGAAGAGCCAGATCGCGATGATCCACTTCAACTCACGGAGCGAGCTTCGAAAGGGTGGATCCGACGGCGGAGTATTTTCTGTGGGCATCGTTCGATTTCTTGCCGTCACCGACCACTGCTGGCCCGTGATAGCTGAATCTCGAATCAGGTGCGCGCTGCTGTGCAGCGCGACCGTGGGGCAGATATGACGTGGGAAAGCAATCAGTGGCTGGCCAACTGCTAACGAATCGGCAGACGCTGTTTCCAGGACGAGGTGTTCCTCGCTGTGGCTCACCAGCTTCGCGTCTTCGATGCTGGCAATTTTAAGACGCCGTTCAAACGGCATCTCCGATGCGATTGCTTTGTAGCCCAGGTCCAAGCAGATCCGCTCGTTCCCCGGTTTGCTGATCACCCGAGTCAACAGGGCCGCCGCAATTTCGAACGGCAAATCGGGGAATTTCTCGGCGTAGCCAATGTCCCAGAACACCGTCGTGCCGGGTGAGCAATGTATCCCCGGCTGCTGAGCCCAAAACGCGAACGTCGGCGAGCCACCAGCCACGATTTCCGGGGCTCCCGATCGGGTTGCATAATCAGCGATCTTCTGACGGATTTCAGTGACCGCCTGTTGCCGTTCATCGAGGGAAGGTTGGTGGAGGTGCCCGTCGTAAACATGCAGTCCAGCGAATTCTAAGTCGCCGCTCTGATCGATACGATCGCGGAGTTGGTCGAGTCCTTCGCCCCAGGGGATTCCGGTTCGGTGCATCCCGCAATCGACGTCGATGAAGACTCGCAGTGGTTTGTCCCGTTTCGGAAAGGCTTCGGCGAGCATCGAGATGGCTGATGGATGATCCACCAACACGGAAAAACAGGTTTCTGGATATTGGTCTCGCAGGTCGGCGAGCCGTTGGATGTTCAATCCCACCACAGGGTAAGCCAGCAGCACATCCTGTCCGCCGGCACCCGCCACCATTGACGCTTCTGCAATCGTTGAAGCTTTGAACTTACCGATGCCCGCGTCCAGTTGCATCTGAATCACCGCAGGCATCTTGTGGGTTTTGACGTGAGGACGCAGCCGGCCGGTGTCTCCGTCGACAATCCGCACCATCGAGTCGATGTTCCGCGCGACGCAGTCAACATTGACCAGCAAGCCGGGCGACGCAACCGATTCCAACTCCTCAATTTGATTCCAGATCTGGTTCATGGGGTGGCAGGTTTCGGTGGGAATGTGTCGAGTCAGGTGGTGAGCAACCTGGCAAAAAAAATTGGCTCGTCGCTAGCTTTCAAAAGCTGAATTTGAACCGGGTTAACGAACCGATGTGCGTCTTGCAACCAAGCAGACCTTGGGGTTTTCAGCAGGACTTTGAACTTTGAGCAGTCCTTTCAGCCAAGCACGGAAAGTGATCTTAGTCGATCACAAGGCCGTTCGGAGGAACTGCAGGAAGTTGCCGTGGCTGATCGCGTCGAGGTCTGATTGGCAGTAGCCCTCGTGCTGAAGCCGTTTCATAAATTTGGTTAGATCGGAGATTGTATCGAGGTCGGCCGGTGTTTGCTCGTTTCCGTAACCTCCATCCAAGTCAGTGCCGATGCCGACATGGCGGCAATTGCCAGCCAGCTGACAAATGTGATCGACATGGCGTGCAAGGTCAGCCAGATGAGCGGTCGGTAAGTCGTTGTGCTTTGTCACGCCACGTTGCCAATCGGGGACGACCATCCAGACATCGAATGCGACGCCGATTACCGCGTCGCGTTGAATCAGGGCGAGAATCTGCTCATCCGACAATTGTCTTGGGTCATCGACCAAGGCTCGGCAGTTGTGATGACTGGCCCAGATTGGTCCCTGATAAAGATCGATTGCTTGCCAAAACGATGGCTCGCTTAAGTGGGTGACGTCCAGGATCATGCCGAGCTGATCCATCTCTCTCAGAAGGTCCAACCCGATCGCTGGCAGAGGGCCGTGGCAGTCATGTCCGAGTGCGTAGCGGCCGATGCCGTAATGAGCTGGACCGAGGGCTCGTAGTCCCTCTTGGTGGGAGGTGTGTAAGTCGTCGAGCGTTCGGAGCGAGTCGGCACCTTCCAGACTGAGTAAATAGCCGATCGGTGTATTTCGCGGGTCGTGCTCCCATTGCGTCAAATGGGTTTCCAGGGCATCGACATCCCGGATTTGCCGAAGTTGGCCGTCATCCTCCATCGCTTGATACCAAGCGATTTGGCCTCGTGTACTGGCCCAAGCTTGTTGCGGTGAAT
>JAQWPZ010000010.1 GCA_029245125.1 Rubripirellula sp. | reverse complement strand
GTTCACCTTGTTGGCCAAAATTACTTGGTGTCGAGACAATTCCAGTACCGAAATGTTCCATCCAGATGCGATTTACCAATACCCGTGCAGCTAACGCGGCCCCATCGTGAAGAATGGATTCGGCCAATTCCAGTCGCCCGCTGCCATGCTTGTAGGGTGTTTGTTCGCGATCGAGGATGGTTAAAAAACGGCGTTGAATCACGGGGCCAGGGCGATTTGGGTTGCCCCGGATAAAAACAGGTAAATCCCTCGGCTCAGGTCGATATTCCAGTTTAGTACCCTGCTGGGGCGTGTTGCCAGCACGTACGACGAACATCGATTCTTCGGATAACGCACTCGCCATCGGCGAATCGAAAAAAGGTGTTGCTTGGATCAGTCGGTCGATCTTGGTGTTGAAATCGGCGATTTGCTTTTCCGGTGGTGACGCTTCCTTTTTCAAAGCTTCGATTTGCTTCTTCCAGTCGGCAACCTGCTGTTTGGCGAGCTGCACATTTTGGTGGATGGATTGATCCACGATGGGACGTTCCACTTGGCGGCAACTGGCAAAGATCCCGGCCAACGCGTAATAATCTGCGCTTGTGATGGGGTCGAACTTGTGGTCATGGCAACGGGCGCAGGCGACTGTCAGGCCGAGAAAGGTTCTCGAGACTGCATCCACGCGTTCCTCCCACTCGTCAGCTACGATGACGTTGATGATTTCACAGGGCAGCTTTAACTCTTTCCAGTAGGTTGGACTTAAACTCAGAAAGCCGAGGGCAGGCAAATCGTCCGGTCCAGTATTTGGCATCATGTCTGTCGCAAGTTGGCGACGTACGAATTCATCGTAGGGCATATCCTCGCATAAAGCCTGCACCACCCAGTCGCGATAAAGATGTGCTTGTCCGGTTTGGTAAAGCCACTTGGCAGTACGGTCGGTGTATCGAGCCATATCCAACCACCAGCGCCCCCACTTTTCACCGTAACGCGGTGATTCTAAATAACGGTCCACCATGTGTTGGTAACTCGGTGGGCTTTTCGCGTTGACAAAATCTCGGACGTCTTGGGGAGATGGTGGCAGCCCGGTCAATGCATATGAGGCTCGGCGGATTAAGGTCGACCGATCGGCTCGCGCGGACGGACGCAGACCTTGCTGTTCCATCGCTGCCAAAACAAAATTGTCGATGCGATTTCTTGGCCAATGGGGGTGCTTGAAATCGGTTGGAGCCTCTTGAGGGCGGAGAGGTTGAAAGGACCAGAATTGACGACTTGTTTCAAAATCAATTTCAGTTTGCAGATGATCCGTTGATTCGCTGTTGTCTGGGAATACGGCGCCATCGTCGATCCACTTCGTCAAAATCGCAATTTCACGTTCACTCAACTTTCCCTTTGGCGGCATATCGAGCTCGCCGTCTTGCCGCACGGTTTTGATCAACAAGCTTGTGGTCGAATTGCCCTTCACGAGGAGAGGGCCACTGTCACCTCCGCGTTCGATCGAGGCGGCGTTGTCAAGGCGTAGTCCACCATGGACGGTTGTAGCGGATTCAGAATGGCATTCGTAACAATGCAAGCTCAAGAGCGGCCGAACTTTGCGTTCGAAAAAATCGAGCCGACTAGTCGTTGTTAGGTCAGGAATGTCCTCCGCGCGAGCGGAGACCATGATCAGAATCGCGACCACGGATATAGCACGCAAATTCATTACAGGGAAAACTCATTCGGGCGGGATCGTAACCACGACACCGACATTGTAAATCAGATAAAGCTGACCTGCGACACACGGCACCTGAATCTCGGCAAGCCTCTTTTCGTTAAGACGCTCTCCGCCAGCCGAATTCCGCCAGGCAGGATTCCGCCAGGCAGGATTTTGCCAGGCAGGATTTTGCCAGGTTGCGGCGGCAAAACCTGAGACGTCCATCAAGATGCCTTTCATTCGGTTTCGAAAGTCGGCTGCATTGGGAAACGTCGCTTGGGATTCATCGGTGTTTGCTGGCGGTTTGTTAAGCTGGGTGCGGACAGGGGAACGAGCCAATCATGAGGTGATTTGTGTCGGAAAAGGTTGGTTCTACTCCCCCGCAGATGCTATCGGTGCGGGGGCGATACACTTGTTAGGTCAAGCTGAAGCAGAGCCTTCGTTGGCTTGCCGATTCAAGCTCCAGAAACAAAACAAACGAGTATAAGTTTCTTGGCAAAGGCTGTTGAAGAAAGTTGGTTCACCGGTTTGCCGGAGCGTTCCGTAGATTATCATTTTGATCTTGGTTGAATCGTTGCCTGGATTTTACTTAGTGAGCGTCAGTTCACAGTTTGTTATTCGCTACATCCCAATTGACGAAGCAATCAATCGCCTGTGGACGGGCAGTCTGAGGTGGCTGATCAGGCTAGTGCGAACAGTCTTCACTGCTCCCAAACCCTCTAAGTCTTGTTGAAGTGATTGCATGAAACAGAAATTGCATTTCGGAATTCGCATTTGGTTGTTTTCGATGATGACGGGAGCGGTTTCCCTGTCCTTGGTTTGGGCAAAGGAAGCGGTCAATGAAGCATGGCGTCCAATCGCAGAGCGTCGACTAAATGAGATTTACGAACAGGGTAAGTTTCGAGCAAAAGGTGTTAGTGCAGATTGGTTGGGTGATAGCACTGGATACATTGTGAAAGAACGTGTTCCCGATTCGGATCGATCGGTTTTTGTTCAGTACGACATAGCAAGTGATGCGCGTACCGAGTTGCCGTCGCGGCCAGAGGCAATCAACGGCCGTAATCCGATGCAATCGCCCGATGATAGGTACGTGATTGAAAATCGTGGGCGGAGGCTTGCGCTTCGCGATTTGAAAACTGGGGAAAGAGTTACGATAACCCCTGACGTTGGGAACCGCGATGTATGGTATCGGAAACCTGCATGGAGTCCTGACGGAAAACAGATCTTGTTTGTTGAGTCAGACGAGACAGAGATCCCCTTTCGGAATGTTTTAGTGCCGGGAGATCCGACCTATCCGGAGACGGCGAAAAGACGTTTTGCGCGGGTTGGTGGAAAAATTGCGGTGCTCCGGTTAGGGGTCGTGCATCTTGATGATAAGACGATCCAATGGATCGAAGTTGATGCCTCGGGCGATGGCTTTTATCTCGGGCAAGTGGAATGGGCGGGAAACGCGAATGAGATTTTGGTAGAGAAACTGAGTCGGTTTCGAAACCGGCGAGAGTTCCGATTAGTGAATCTTCTCACAGAGAAAACAGAGATCATTTTTGAAGAACAGAATGATGCTTGGTGTGTCAGTAGCCAAGATAAGAATGCCGGTCTGATTTGGACCGAGGGTGGGAAAAGCTTTATCGTGATTTCAGAGAAAGATGGCTGGCGGCACGCTTGGCGTTACTCGCGTCGCGGTGAAGAGTTGTCCAACTTGACACCGGGTGAGTACGATATCATCGCTCGCGCGGTGGTAGATGAGGCGAACGGGTGGTTCTATTTTTTCGCTTCGCCCGATAACGCGACACAAAGGTATCTTCATCGCGTTCCCCTCGATGGCTCTGGCAATCTAGAGCGGATCACACCAAAGAGTCAGCCTGGGACGCACGAGTACCGGTTTTCCCCAGATGCCCACTGGGCATTTCATACTTGGTCAGCATTCGATCGCCCACCGACGGTCGAGCTTGTTGAGTTGCCTGGTCATACGACGGTTCGGCGGTTAGAAAAGAATTCGGAACTTAAGGCTATTGTCGAAGCTAGATCCGGAATTCCGACTGAGTTTTTGCAGTTGCAGATCTCCGGTGGCGTGACAATGGATGCGTGGCTCATCAAGCCAAAAGATTTTGATGCTTCAAGAAAATACCCCGTGTTCGTTTATATTTATGGCGAGCCTCATGCCCAAACGGTGCTTGATGAGTGGGGAACTCACCACGCTGAATTTCATCGAATGATCGCCGACTTGGGGTACCTCGTGTTGTCAATCGATAATCGTGGGACGCCTGCGCCCAAAGGTGCTGCATGGCGGCGAGCGGTTTTCGGCAGTTTGGGACCGCTTTCCACTGCTGAGCAAGCGGCCGGACTGAAAGAGCTGGGACGCACACGATCGTACGTCGACCTGGATCGCGTCGGAATCTGGGGCTGGAGCGGTGGCGGGTCAAACACTCTCAATGCCTTGTTCCGGAAACCTGATACGTATCACGTCGGCATGGCGGTCGTTCCGAAGCCGCAGCCGCATCTTTACAACGCTTGGTTTCAGGAAATCTATATGCAAAGTAGAAAGGTGAACCCCGACGGCTATAAGCGGTCTGCGCCAATTAACTTTGCCGCTGGGCTGAAGGGGAAATTGTTGATCGTGACAGGATCAGGGGAAACAAACACCCACGTGCAGATCGTCGAAGGTCTTGTCGACCGTTTGATTGAAATTGGAAAGCCGTTTGATTACATGGTGTACCCCAATCGCGATCACGGACTGAGAAGAGGGAAGGGCACAGCCGTTCACTTGCGGATGTTGTTGACGCGTTATCTGGTCGAAAATTTGCCACCTGGCCCGCGTTAGCAGATCGCGCTACAAATTCTTGATCAAGCCTTTGGTCGCTGTAGGAATTTCAAGCCTGCCGCCAAGGCAAGCGCAGCTGGCAAAAATGCGCCCACTAGACGGCTAACGCCGAGACCTGATGTGTCGCCAACTTGGATAGCTGGGGATACGAAGGTGTTGTTGATGGCGATTCCCGACAGAACAACCGCGAGGATGATGCAGCCGATGCCATTCTTCTTTCGATTATTCATGATTGGTTGTGACCAGTATCTTGGGTTTGTCGTTTGCTAATTGAGTTCAGGCTGACTTCGTGGATCGCGCTGATGATTGAATTCCGTGCCGACTGAATGCGCTCTCGTTTGGTTGGCGGGAAGCTGTGTCGTTCAGATCTGGTGAGTTGAGCGGTTCCCCTCCGGCGGTGCTCATGCACCCTCCGTTCGTGTATCGGAGAATCGAGATTTGCTTACTCACGTCGTGTTTTTTCTCCATCTTCGGAAAAGGGAGCTCGTCAGGAAAGCATTGAGATTCGGCCGATGCGGAGTTCAGTGCAATGGCGACCGATCTCAGCGTCCTGCTCTAATCTACCGTCTGAGGTTAAGTCCAAGGCAATGAGAGAATCTTTTTGGGTGGTGCGACCTGGAAATTGCATATCACAGGCGATGCTGTTTGCTTTTGCCCTCACGCCACCGACTCGGTACGCTACGGCGGGGAGTTGAGTTGGTTTTTCGACTCGGTCATTCTCGAGCCAATGCGTATCAGGGAAGGTCCCCTCCGAGCGAACAGACATCATGGTGCGAATCCACGGGATAATCGATGAATTCACCGCTGCGTGAGACCTTTGCCGACTTTCGGAGTTGTTGGAAGCAATTATTGCTGACGGATGTGATCTACAAAGTGATTGCATTCACCTTCCTGACTCCGCTTCTGGGAACTCTATTCCGCATCCTGGTTTCGATGTCGGGCGACGAAGTGCTGTCCGACACCGACATCGTGTTCTTTTTGCTCAAGCCGGTTGGTTGGATTTGCCTGATATTGGCGGGAGCCGTTTGGCTTGGCATTGTCGCTTTGGAACAAGCGTCACTGTTGGGGATTTTGTGCGCGCGTGATGAGGATGAATCACTCAGCATCTTAGGTGCGTTGTCGTTTGCAGCTAAGAAATCAGTCCCCGTTGTTCTGCTTGGTGCTCGGCTTGTTGCATACACTTTGGCCGTGGTTGCTCCTTTCTTGCTGATAGCGGCGTTGGTCTATTGGTTTTTGTTGACAGACTTTGACATCAACTATTACCTGAACGAGAAACCACCAGCGTTTTTGGTTGCCATTGCAATTGGGGCTGTTCTCTCTTTCGTGCTGATCAGCATCTTGTTGCGGCTTTTCAGTGGTTGGTTTTTTGCCTTGCCAATTATGTTGTTTGAGGACGTGACACCACGCAAAGCGATCAGGCTGAGTACTGAAGCTGCCATTGGATGTCGCCGTAAATTAGTTGCCTGGATTATTGGCTGGGTGTGCGTGTCGTTTTTTTTGGCTGCAGTCGCTTCAAGCTTGATCGGTGGATTTGCACGGCTATTTGTTCCTGATGTGTCGCGTTCGCTCTATTTAATTGTGCTGGCTATCGGTGCGACGCTCGTCGTGCTGTTAATCGTGAATTTGTTGGTGAGTCTGTTTAACGCGGCTTCCTTCGCGGCGATTCATTATTACCAATATCGGTCGGTCAGACGTGAACGAATGGGGCGGTCGCCTCGCATGGACGTGAGCGATTATGTGTCAAGTTCTCGCCTGATTCGATTGACGACCAAGAGACTTGTTGCCTTGCTTGCGGTAGGGCCCCTCATCGCGATGGTGGTTGGGTTGTTTGCGCTGAATAGCATTCGCCTAGACGATGACATCCTTGTGATGGCTCATCGAGGAGCATCGAGTGTTGCACCCGAAAACACGATGGCCGCAATTCGACAAGCGATTGCCGATGATGCTGATTTTGTGGAAATCGACGTGCAGGAGACTGCTGACGGTGAGGTGGTTGTTCTTCACGATAGCGATTTCATGAAGCTTGCCGGGAACAAGATTAAAATCTGGGACGCGACAAGCGAGGACCTATCGGAGATTGATATTGGGAGTTGGTTCGCTCCTGAATTTGCCGATCAACGCGTGCCGTCACTCGCCGAAGTTCTGGATGAGTGCAAAGGAAAAATTAAGGTCAACATTGAGCTTAAATATTATGGGCATGATCAAAAACTAGAGGAACGAGTTGTTGCTCTCGTCGAAGAACGGCAAATGAAAGATGAAGTGATGGCGATGTCACTCAAACGTGCTGCCGTGACCAAGATGAAAACGCTTCGGCCAGATTGGAAAGTTGGCTTGTTAATGTCTGTTGCCGCTGGCGATCTTAGCAAGCTGGATGCTGATTTTCTTGCGGTCAATGCCAGCTTTGTTGACCGTCAATTAGTGGACGAAGCCCATGCGGTTGGAAAAGAAGTTTTCGTTTGGACGGTCAATGACGCGGCAACCATGTCCGTGATGGTCAGTCGAGGCGTCGACGGGCTGCTTACCGATAAACCAGGCCTAGCTCGCACCGTTCTGCAACAGCGTGCCAAGCTGAGCGGACCGGCCAGATTACTGATCGAACTGGCCGTGCTCGTGGGGATTGATCCTGAGCTCGGCGAACAATGATGCACGGTCCATGATCTGTGATGCCGGGAGGCATTCGAGAACGTGCCCGCTCGATTCGCGTAAATTTGCGCTCATCATGCCGGGGTGGTTGCTAGGTTAAGCCTTACCTTGCAATGTTTGGATATTAAAATTGGCAGATTGCGGATCGCAATTCGGTTCGCTGAGTGGTTGCGGCAGACGCGGAAGCGTTGGCCGCCTAAGTGTTTTTGTTTGAGATACACTGAAAGAAATTGCAATGGAATTGTTTCGGAACGTTGTTGAAATTGTGGGGTTGGTGATTGATGGAGCAGGCGTCGTCGTCATTGTTGTCGGAATCTTGATCGCAGCTTTTCGCTTTCTGTTTGATCGTCAGCGTTCGAATGATCCCTATCGTCAACTAAGGCAAGATTTGGGACGTGGCATTCTGCTTGGATTAGAGCTGCTGGTTGCAGCCGATATTATTCGCACGGTGGTAGTGGACCCAACGCTCGAGAACGTGCTGGCATTGGGTTTGATTGTGATTATCCGAACGTTCCTGAGTATTGCCCTGCAGGTTGAATTGGAGGGCCGATGGCCCTGGCAAAATGTTGAAAGTGGTTGTGCTGATGTGGATGCTGGTTGAGGGAGTTTTCTCTTGGGGCGGTTGGGTCCACTGTGCGACCAGTCAAGCAAGTCGGCGTTAGGATTTGCAACACAGGGCGATGCTGCGAAAAACTTGCTTTACTGTTTTGTTTCTTCCTGGGGAGCAGCTTAGATAAAGCAAATTCCATCTAAATCACGCGAGACGGCGTTGCGGATAGAGGATGGATTCGTTGTGGTGTGTAATTTCGAGGGTACTCGTACTGAAGTAGGTTTCTTCCACTTCCACTCCCGCAGACCTCCGAAATTGTTTGGTGCGTTTCATCTTCGTGGCTGCGTTACTGTTGCTGAACGTTGCTTATAATGGGACCGCAACTGGACTGGTGCATTTGAAATGCGTTCTCAGAGTCACTCGCGTTGCGTTGCTTGCTCGCTAAGTTGCTACCCATCGTTTGGTTTGATGAGATGAATGAATTCGGATCCTCACCATCGGAATCTCAGGACCGAGCTTCCGAAGCGGTTCATCGTAACCCGTACATCCCGAATCACTCTGAATCAGGTTCGTTCTATACCCACACCCAAAGAGCTCCACTTTGTTTGTTACTTTATGGATTTGGTCTCTTGTGCGGTGTTCTGCTTTGGACCGTCGGCGATATGGTCGGGATTCTTTTGTGCGGGGGCATCGGGGCGTTCTTCTTTGTACTGGGAGCTGCGTTTCACTATTTAAGAGTGGAAGATCGGGGATTGGAATTAGCGATCAGTTTTGGTCCGCTTCCGTTGTTTGGACGCAAATTGGAATACGCCGAGATTGTAGATGCTGAGGTTGCTCGCACTATTTTCTTGGACGGTTGGGGAATCCATTACAGTTTGCGGGGCGGCTGGGTTTGGAATCTGTGGGGATTCGACTGTGTCATGGTTAAGCTGCGTAATGGTGGAATGCTCAAAATTGGAACGAACGATTCTGAAAAGCTGTCACGATTTTTGAAGCAAAAAATCGTGTCTCCCATTATCCAGCAAAAATAGTCTGGTCGTGAGATCGTTTGAATTTGGCAGGATCATCATTGACATTGACATTGGCCTGCCGTTGTCTGATTGATACATTTTTTTCTTAGAAGTGAGTGGAGCCAAACAAGCCGGGTAGGATCAAGAAGATGGAAATTCAATTGAGTCCGGAGCTTGCGATTAGCGGAGTTTCTTTGGCTCTGACAAGCTATTTTTGGTTGGTGCGGATCAGGAAAGAACGTCCGAACCTGGAATTTGTGCAGCTCAGTGATTTTCAGTTCTCGTGTCGTCGCGATCCAGAACGCGAAAACGTGAAACGGGTTTGTTTGCAGCAGCGTGAAGTTGGTGGTGTTTTAATCGTGAATCACAGCCTGCGGCAAAACTCGATCATTTCGTTCGAATGTTATCTCGACACTCCAGCGAACTTGGTTCAAGGTGAGTGGGGCTATACCAGTGACGATAAACCACCCTGGAATGTCGGTCCTGAGACATCAATAGCTTTTAGTCCCGCCTGTTTTTTTGATGTTCCCGCAGATTTCGTCGAGCCTGAGAATCCCGTGTTCTACCTTCGGTTTCGTACTGCGAGTGGGCGCAAGTTTGTTAAGCGGTTCACTAAACTTCAGTCCTCGGTGCGCAGTGAAGACGATCCAATTCTGATTCAGCAAGCCGCTTAGTAACTCTGTTGCAGATTTGAATCAATCGAAAAGTGATCTCCGTCAGGATTCTGTTGATACCGTGTGATGGAAGTTTGCAAGATTGCTTTGCTGTGTCCGGTTGCACGTCGAGTAGGCGTGGTCAACAGAGATTCGCCCACAAAGTGATGCCGCGCGTGTACGATACTTCGTCGAGTCGAGAGATTGGCTCGCTTTCGTGAAACGCTGGTGGGGCTCCTGCCTGCGCGTTGAATTCCGATTGTGGGGAGAATTGCTGTGCGAAGTTCCATCCTGACGTGCCTGCCGCTGGTTTTTATTTCTGCTTGCGCATTGGTGCATTGCCGCAACCTTCCAGCCGCCCAACCAAATGTGCTCTTTATTTCCGTCGATGATCTCAATGACTGGGTCGGGTGTCTTGGCGGTCATCCACAGGCATTGACGCCGAACATGGATCGATTGGCTGCTAGCGGCGTCCTCTTTACAAATGCGCATTGTCCGGCGCCAGCCTGTAATCCCTCACGCACTGCGATCATGACGGGGGTTGCTCCGAATCAATCTGGACTTTACGACAATCGGCAAAAGATGCGTGAGTTGCTTCCCAAGACAGAATTACTGTCACGGTATTTTTCACGTCACGGATACTGGTCGGCCGGATCTGGAAAAATCCTTCATTACTTCATTGATGCTCAATCGTGGGACGATTACTTCCCCGCGAAAGAGACGGAGAACCCTTTTCTTCGTTCTTTTTATCCTCAGCAGCGACCCGTCAGTTTGCCCCGGGGTGGTCCGTGGCAATACGTTGAAACAGATTGGGCTCCGCTCGATGTGACGGATGAGGAATATGGAGGCGACTGGCTCGTGTCGCAATGGATCAGTGAGCAACTCGGTAAGAACCACGAAAAGCCTTTTTTTCTTGCCTGTGGGATTTATCGCCCTCATGAACCGTGGTTCGTTCCCAAGAAGTACTTTGATAAATTTCCCCTTGATGAGATTCAGTTACCGGTTGGATACAAGGAAGATGACCTTGCTGATTTGCCCTTGGCGGGGAAACGTCGAGGGCCGAATCGCTACTTCCCTCACATTCGCAAACAGGGGCAATGGAAACAGGGTATTCAGGGGTATTTGGCGTCAATTGCATTTTCAGATGCGATGGTTGGACGGGTGCTCGATGCTTTGGAAAGCGGGCCGAATCGTGACAATACGATTGTGGTTTTATGGAGTGATCATGGCTGGCATCTGGGTGAGAAGCAGCATTGGCAGAAGTTCACCGCATGGCGAGTTTGCACGCGTGTGCCCCTGATGATGCGTGTCCCGAGTGGTGTTCCAGGTTTGCCTGGGGGGACGCAACCGGGGACTCAGTGTGACGCACCAGTCAATCTACTAAGCCTGTTTCCGACGTTAACTGACCTGGCTGGTCTGCCGGCAAATCGATCGTGCTCGGGGCCAAGTTTAGTGCCGCTGTTGAATGATAAATCGGTGCCTTGGCCGCACGTGTCAGTCACCTATTTGAGCGAACCAGGGTCGTATGGTCTGAGTGCCGAAAAATACAGGCTGATCCATTATGCCAACGGTGACGAAGAGCTGTACGACGTGAAAACCGACCCACATGAATGGAACAATTTAGCCCAGAGTGATGAATACAATGTGGTTGTGGAAAGGTTGCTAAGTCAGGCTCCCGATGTTTTCTTACCAAAGCCAGAGGCTGCCAAGCGTCAACGGTAAACGCTGTATCCAATTCGTGTTTTGGGAATCTGGTGAATCTGATGGGTGGGAAAACTCAATCGATCAAATTTCGATTGATTCGCTTGTGTTCCGAATTGTCGAATGCAAAACGCCCTTCCATTTGCGCTGCAAAGACGAGTCGTTAACTGGCATGAGCTTGACCATGCCAGCGTCGTCGTTTCAGATGAATTCGAATGACAAGACGAGAACTGAGCCAAGGGGAAATTTCGAAATCGTCTGCATTTCGATGGTCGCCATGGCGACCAATGGTTGCTGCCATGACTCACCGGGGCAAACGGGAATCCCTTCATTCGATGAGGTGGGATATTAAAGATCCATGACGGCTTCGATATCCGCATCGATCTTAGGTGGTTTTGAACAAAGAGAGATCCCGAAAAAGAGAGTCAACGAGACGAGCAGGGAGATCGCACCACCATCGATCCCCCAAGGGATCGCAAAGTCTGGCCAAATGTTTGGTGCGAATTTGAGTCCGATTGAGATTAGCAGGCTGACGATGATCGTGACGTTCACCGCTGTCGCTGTGGCACGTTTCCAGTTCAATCCGATCGCGACAGCGGGGACCAAAGCAGCAGCAAAGGTACCCCAGCCGAATGCTCCCAGAAGGGCGACTAATTTTTCGCCTGAATAGAGCGCGATCAGGGCAGCGACGAGGGCAATGACAACGGTAGCTGTCCTGGCCCAAAACAACTCATTTTTTAGTGGACCTCCACGTAGGGCTTTGGGGATATCGTGAACGATGGCAGCGGCACCGATATTTAAGAAGCCATCCGCGGTGGACATGATCGCTGCGAACAGGCCGGCAAATACGATGCCCGCCAAAAGTGGGTGTGTGTAATGCTGTAAGAACTGTGCGGCGGCAGAGTCGGGAGTCTCTAATTCCGGATGCGATCCGCTCAATACTAAGGCGCGCATCACCATGCCGATGCTGATCCAGAGCAACGCTGCGAGGGTGAAACCAGTCAGCGAAACAACCAAGATTGATCGAGCATCTCGGACATTACGGTACATCATCATTTTGGTGATAATGTGAGGTTGTCCCATCGCTCCCATCGCAAATACGAACAGCCAAGACATGCAGCCCATCACGCCAAGCGTGCCCCAGGGGCCAATCGCTTCGCGGTCGTCTTCCATGATGACCGTCGACATGGCGGTGAATCCACTGCCATCCAGGTTTGCAGTGGCGGCGGAAGCTGCTGCGACAAATACCAGAATCGCTGCGACAACCATCACGGCACCCTGCACGAGATCTGTGTAGACAGAGGCGATGATCCCGCCGGTCACGCAATAGAACACCAATACGGCAACTGAGAATACGACATAGATTTCCAAACCGCTTTCTTGTACGACGATCGGAAGGTGCAGCGTTTCGCTCACCCACTTGGCAATTGCAAACAGTGAATTGTTGATGTGATCGACGAATTCGATTTTTGGAACAATGCTCCTTAAAACAGTCGCCATTGCCAAAATCTGAGTCGCTAAGTAGCCCATCACCCCTAATAAAATCGCGATCGCAGTCAAAAATCGACTTGTCTCGCTGTTGTAGCGCGCAGCAACCGTATCGGGGAGCGAAACCGAATCTCGCAGCTCCGCAATTAAACGCAACCGCTTGGCGACGAGATAGAACGTCAGGCAATGTCCAATGCTGGCGCAAACGATCAGCCAAAAAGAGGACAATCCCATGCGGTAAACGAGACCTGGTCCACCTACAAATCCAAATCCGCTGAGTTGGCTGGAGAAGATGGCTAGACCGGCAACTAGAACGCCAAGATTACGACCAGCAACGAAGAAATCCTTCGAGCTTTTCGTTCGACGCATCGCCCAAACGCCGACACCAATGCACATCAGCATGTAAAGCGCGACACAAACCAAAATGGTGATTTGACGAGAATCCATCAGATACGTTCCTCTGGCGTGGCCAAGGTGCGTGCCCGGCGTTGCAAGATTTCCTTGAACGCGGATTCATCCTCAGGGCGAAAGGTCCACCGATCAAATGCCACGACGTAAAACACGACGAACAATAACGGGGCAGGCCACAATGCGTAAAGCATCCAGGCAGTGGGGGCTGGAAAGCCCGCATACAAGCGGGGAGCGGCATCCCCGATGAATGACTCATAGCTCAACAGCATGCCAACCATGGCAAACAATTGAACGCATAGACCGACCAGCAAAAACCAATTCAATTTTGAGAAACGACCTGCCTTTAAACTCCCTAACGCCAGCAAGGCTGTGAAAAAGCAAATCATGCACACAGCGAAGATCCATGTCGCTGGGCGAATCGGTGCGTAGCGTTGCTCGCTGTCACCGCCCACTAGCATGGTGCCAATCTGAGGATGCGGCATTCCGTGTCCCGCTGCGACCGGGGCTTCACCTTCAATGATGACAACCGTTGGCTCTGGGGTTAACAAGAGCGAGCCCAATGATCCGCACATCAGCAGCAGTAGCGCAAAAATGATCCAAGACAATTTCATTCGCTCATCTTTCTTTCGGCATTTTGCTCGCGTCAAGGTGGGGTAGGTTCCCAGCAGATACATTGGATTTCGTTGAGCAAGCTGTGTTTTTGAAAACCACGTGCAAGGTGGCTACGCGCGCCAATACAACGATTCATTGGGGGCTTGATAGGCGACGTTCAGATGAGGTGTCGCCAATGCTTTTTCGCCGGCATGCAGACTTTCAACACCAGCGATCACCATCCCCGAAGTCAGCAGTGTTCGATCAACTGGATAGGGTGCTTCGCCCTCTAGCATCATCGTCTCAGCGTGCCGGACCAAGGGGTTAAAGAAATCGGCAGTGGTGGAGCCATGGCCGGGCATCGGAAGATACATTTGGCAGGATACGATCTCACCATCATTTAACATGCCTGCATAATTAAAATCACGAATCCCCGTCAGTAACATGGTGGTGCGCAGTCCATCGTTGTGTTCGATGACGTAGGCGGTCACCTTGGGCAATTCTTGCTGCAACCAATCCATCGATAGTGGTGCCGTGGTGAAACCGTCTTTCACAGGCAGATTATGACTGCGGCTGAGGGCGGAGAGAATCAACTGCCGGGTTACTTCGCAATCATCTTCACTGATTCGTCGGTAAAAATTCTCGTCGCGCAATGCGTGCACCTGCCGCACCCCACGCTCGCCATGTTGACGTCTTTCGGACATGCATTGCGCCGTTTCTAACGCGTGTATGTCGTAGCTGTCGATGCCACCGTAGGCAACGCAAACACTTTCCTTTAAGTCGGCGTTATAAGGCATATCTAAATCTGGCATCCGTCGCGTCACGGGTAAAGATGATCCAGCGAGGAACGGAAATTCCAGGCGACGCGAATCCGCGACCATTTCCACACATTCATCCCATCGCGTGGATAGGTGTTTGTCGTTGAATACAGGAACGCTCCGGCCGCTATCTTCAAATACTTTGACGATACGTTTAAACCAATCGTACCTTGGATAGCGGGTCTGCCCTTTCTCGTTCTTAGGGTAATCGCCATGTTCACCGATGATGATCACGCCATCGACTGCGAGTTTTTCTCCACCAAGAGTCAGTGCCTCCTCAATGGTCGGATAAGCATTCAATTTGTGCCGACGGATACGATCCTGAGAGAGATCGCCTTCTGGGATCTGATCCATGAAGATCGAAGCCAGTTCAATTCGCGGCAACTGCCAACCGCCATTCCACGTATACCCAAGTAGATGACGATCAAGAAAGTGTTGGGCGTGGGAGTGGCGTCGGTCGACGGTTCCAAGAAACGCTATCTTTGGGCGGTAAGCTGGGTCCGCCGCATGGCATGCGGATTCGCTAAATGCACCGCTGCAATAGATCGAACTCGGCACAACCGAGGCAGAGACCGCGGAGGCGGACAGCGAGGTTAGGAATGAGCGGCGGTTCGTATTTTTCATGGTTTCACGCGAGTAAACAGATTCCGCGATGCACGGAGGTGGTTATTCCGTTGCGGTGGGTGGTTGCAATGCGTTGCGGAGCACCGAGTTGGTACGAGCTGATCAAAAAAATCGCTTGGTGGATCTCTACGCAAACATAAGCGGGGATTCGAAGCGTTCATTGCGGGCAGTCTTGGTCACCACTTGGTTCCCAGTTGAGAGCCCTCCATAGAAAGCTCGTTAACCCTTCGGCGAAACATTGTAACATCGCTTCACCCTTCTCGGCGGTCGCATCAGCCGGATAGCCAATGTGACCATTCGGGGAGCGATCGGGCATGGTCCAGCCATGGGCGGCCGGCGCAAATTGATCGTTGGCTTCGACTGGTGAAACTTGATTGTGGTTTTTGACCAGATCGGGGGCAAGCCGCAATATCATCGATGTCTCCCACTCACCTGCGTGGCCCATCGCGGATTGGGTTAACCCCTCTACCGTCGTTGTCGGTTCCGCAAGAGTCCAATAAGTTGCCATCAACAGCAACAGATTTTCCCGTTCACGAAACCGTTGGCGGAGTTCAAAAATTGCCTGACGCCCGGGAACGTCGTTCCCACCGTGTCCGTTTACGAAAATAATTCGTTGAAACCCGTGGTCGATCCAATTTTGTGCGATGCCGCATAACAGATCTAGGTAGACTCGCGGCTCCGCAGACATGGTGCCAGCAAAATCCATGTGATGGTGAGAATTTCCGAGCCACATCACGGGAAGCACTAGGATTTGAGAGCGAAAATGTTCATGGGCGCGTCTCACGACCTCTACGACCAACAGACTGTCGGTAAAGTCTGGCAAGTGCGAGCCGTGCTGCTCCAACGCGGCAATCGGTATCACGACCGGTGTCTCGCGATTTAACGCGGCGATCTCGGGCGAGGTGAGTGTGGCAAGTTTCAATGTTTCAACTCCGATGCGCTCGCAAACCGGTCCTTCTTTGCATACCGAATTCGCCTGGAAATCCGGGCCCTCATCATACGGGAACCTGTTGAACCACAATTGAACAGGTTTGGCATTTTTCTCCCGACCCAACACGAAGATTTTAGCGGTAGCGTTGTCGGTAGTCGCCCAGTCAACCGAGAGGAAAAGTCGCCCGTGTTGCCCAAAACCGATGCCTAAGCCGCGTCGGTCGGCTTTTCTGAATATTC
>JAQWPZ010000255.1 GCA_029245125.1 Rubripirellula sp. | reverse complement strand
CGGGTTGCGAATCTCATGAGCAACGCCTGTGGCCAATTGAGCCAGCGTCGCCATTTGCTGTGCCCGCAACGCCTCGGTCTCGCGGGCCATCGTGAGTCGCTCCGATTCGGCCTGCTTCGTCGCGGTCAAATCACGAATGATGGCGATTCTTCGTGGGTTTGCTTCCGACTGATATTCACTGACGGAAACTTCAACCGGAAACAAAGTGCCGTCAGCGCGTGTCGCATCGAGTCGCAACGATACAGGTAAGGTTTCAAAGGTATCCGGGAAACTCGGCAGGAAAGAATGTGCTGTTTTGCCAACGACATTCGCCATTGGGGTCGCGAGCAATTCGGTGGTCGCTCGATTGCAAGACAGAATCACACCGTCACGGGCGAAGGTCACAATGCCTTCACTCGCATTCGCAACAATCGTTTCACTCCGTTCATGTTCTTGAATCGCAATTCTTCGTAGTGGGCCAATGATGACCAGCCACAGCACGGGGGCGCAAACCAAGGTCAACAGCAAGGCGTCCACGACGGCTGTCCCTGTCTCACTCAAGACACTGGGCAACACGTAAGGCAGAACAAACATAACCCCGACTTCTGCGATGAAGACTAGCATCAGGACGGTCCCCAATATCCTTGCCGGCGAACGCAGGATCGACGACAACGCTGAAGCACGGTGGGGCATTCGAGAAAACTGATCAAGCTGGGGTAAGCGAGCAAGGCGTCCGCGACGAAAATCTGCAGATGGTTGCTTACAGATTTCGCGAGAACCCCATTCTAACATTGATTCGTGCACGTCATACCTTGAGAGTTCGGGATGGCAGATTGACCAGCAACCGTTGTGCCACGCTGCAGAGGAGATTCGTCGCTCTACTTGCTCTACTTGGCGATGCCTAACTGTTTTCGTCACCCTTTAGTGGTCAGAACTTATCCTTCTGCTGGATACTCTCTGTCACTCGCGGCTCATGCGGACCGAGAATTGATTTGAAGCTGACAAGGGTTGGCTTGCCTTTGCCCAGGTCACGTTCCGATCGATTCCAATCACGATGAGATCGGTCGAATGATGCCGATCGCCAAACAGAGTGCATAAATGACCTCAGCAATTGAGGACGATTTCGAGGGTGGATTGATGATTCTGAACGAATCCAGTTCGGCAGGATCGTAGGAGGCGTTCTTGGGAGGCGATCTTGGGAGGCTGGGCAAACCCGGTGGCTTGGCACTGGATGTGGCCTGCAGTTGGATTTCAACGGTGAATTCCGAAGTGTTCACTACGATCGCATCGCGTTCCTGCGGCAGTTTTCCGAGCGACAAATTAGTGCCCTTGATTCGTCGTGTTGATGTATTGGGGCGGGGTTTCCCTTCAATCAGCTGAGATTTGGTTGTTCGTATCCAAATCTCACCCGAGGGGATTCGGTATGTTGAACCAATCAATTTCGCCGCCCCGATTCGGTTTGCCACCAATTCGGTTTGTTTGGAGGGTCGAAAATGGTGATACTGAGAATTGGAAAGCAAAATATTAAAAAGGGATTGCCCTGTAACGCTCCTGTTTTCGCCAAAAACCACGACGGGCAATCCCCCGGATCATTGATCTTTCCAGCTGTTGCCGCAGCCACTGCCCCAGCCATTCCCCCAGCCATTGCCACTGACCATTGATTGAAATGGAGTGTTCATCGCTGGAATGTATGGGCGGGTAGGTTGAATGGTCTGGTCTTCCAACTGAATGTACGAACCAAAATCGCAATGGAGAACTGATGTCTGAGGGTAAGCATAGCGCACGGCAGACCATCTATATTTGCATGGCGATTGTGGCAGCGATTTTGCTGGCGATCTTTTTGCCAAGCACGGCCATGAAGTTCCATCTTGGCGGCGAAGTCTTTTTGAATCTGCTCAAGATGATGGTGGTCCCGCTGGTCATGTCGAGTGTGATGTGTGGCATTCTCGGCATGGGGGACGTCCGAAAACTGGGCAAGCCGGGTTTCTACACGATTGTCTATTATCTCAGCACAACCGTTCTGGCTGTGGTGGTTGGACTGGTGGTCGTGAATGTAATCCGCCCCGGAGTTGGCACTGTCGACGTTGACACGATTGCTGAGATTAGGGAAGGCTCATCTGAAACCAAAGACAAGGTTTACGCTTTTCTAGCCGAGAAGGTGAAGGTTACCCCAACTGAGGTCGCTGATTTCTTCGGGGAGGAAGAGAAAGTCGAACCGACGATCGCGATGATCCTGGAAAACCTCGTCAAGTCATTGTTCACCGACAACCTGTTTACATCAGCTGTCGAAACAAACTTACTGCCGTTAATTGTTTTCAGCATTATCTTTGCGGCGATGTTGACCACGCTCGGTGAGAATGTCCAGGTCTTGAAGACTGGAATCGAGCAAATCAATCACGCCTTAATGGCGTTCGTGATGTTGTTGATGAAGGTTGCGCCGTTTGGGATTTTTTGTCTTGTGACTGCAAGATTTGGTGAGGCGCAATCCAAAGGTGAATTGGGCGAGATCGTTCAACAAACCGGTTGGTACATGATCACCGTTGTCAGTGGCTTGGGCTTGCATGCGTTGGTCACCTTGCCGATTCTTTTGTGGGTGTTCACGCGGCGAAATCCGTATCGTTTTATCCTGCAAATGTCGCGTGCCATTTTGACCGCATTCAGTACTGCAAGTTCCTCGGCAACGTTGCCAGTGACCATGGAATGCGCTGAAAGTCAGGCGGGTGTTTCAGAGCGGAGTACGAACTTTGTGTTACCGCTTGGTGCCACCATCAACATGGACGGAACGGCCCTTTACGAGGCTGCGGCTGCGATCTTCATTGCTCAGGTGATCGGGATGGACATGACCCTCATGCAGCAGGTTACCATCGCGTTGACGGCCACCCTCGCTGCGATCGGTGCCGCGGGAATTCCCGAAGCAGGTTTGGTCACCATGTTGATTGTGCTGAACGCTGTCGGTTTGCCCGTCGAGTTTGTGTCCCTGATCCTGAGTGTCGATTGGCTGCTGGATCGTTTCCGAACCGCTGTCAATGCTTTTGGGGATGCCTGTGGAGCCGCCATCATTGACACCACCTTCCCCGAGGATTCTGACCCGGCTCCCAGCGAGACGTGAAGCCAGCGAGACGTGAAGCCAGCGTTGGTAGGCGAGGGGTGTGGCTCCTGTTTGGTTTCGCTGCGTTCGTGCCACGACGTGGCGATGCCGGTTCAGCAATTTTTCAGCGGGCCTCTCCAGAGGTCTGCCTCTCCTTGCTGGGGGGACCGATCCTTGAACTGCGTCCCCCAGCAAACTACTTTGAAGGGCCTGCCAGGGAATACTGGCGCTGGACCTACCCTGAACTGGCTGATCTGTCAGTTCCCCGTTTAGGAACCTTGGCATGCGATTGCGTACGAGATTGATTTTGAGCCTGGCCGGCTGTTTGTTCATCAGTGGGTTAGAACGGACCGCATTCGCGGATGGTCCCAAGGCATTTGTGGGAGCCAGAATCCTGCCGATTGAAGGCGAGCCGATCGAAGCGGGTGTCCTCGTTGTTGAGGGCAAGCGAATCGTCGCAGTCGGCGCCGCAGATCAAGTCAAGGTTCCGGCCAATGCCGAACAGATCGATGTCAAGGGTCGAGTCATCATGCCTGGCCTGATCTGTACTCACAGTCATATCGGAGGCGTCGGTGCCGCCGATGGAAGCGGTCCGATTCAGCCCGGTGTCCGCGTCTTTGATTCGATCAATGTCCAGGATTCTGGATTTCGCCGCGCGTTGGCTGGCGGCCTCACCACACTCAATATCATGCCGGGTTCGGGGCACCTCAGCAGTGGCCAAACGAGTTACGTCAAACTTCGTTTCTTTGATTCTGGCCCTCGCCAGGTCGAAGATCTTTTTATTCGTGACCGTGACAACCGTTATCTGGGCGGTTTGAAAATGGCCAACGGCACCAATTCGATGCGGGACTCACCGTTTCCTGGGACGCGTGGGAAGTCGGCTTACTTAGTTCGGCAGAAGTTTATCGAAGCTCGCGAGTATCAAGCCAAGGTCGATGGTGCCAAAGATGACCCGACCAAGATGCCGCCACGCGATCTTCATTTAGAAACTCTTGTGGAAGTGATGAAGGGAACCCGCATCGTCCATCATCACACGCACCGCCACGACGACATCATGACTGTTCTGCGTTTGTCACGTGAATTTGGTTTCCGAGTCGTGTTACATCATGTGAGTGAGGGGTGGAAAGTCGCGGATCAAATTGCGGCAGCTGGTGCACCTTGCTCGATGATTTTGGTCGATTCCCCCGGGGGCAAACTTGAAGCTCGTTATCTGCGGTTCGAAACCGGTCGGATTCTCGAGGAGGCGGGTGTGCGTGTGGCGTTTCATACCGATGATCTGATCACCGATTCTCGCTATTTCTTTCGAATGGCTGCCTTGGCAGTCCGCGCTGGTATGTCCCGCGAAAAAGCACTCGAAGGATTGACACTCGCCGGTGCAGAAATGTTGGATCTGCAGGATCGCGTTGGTTCGTTGCGAGTTGGGAAAGACGCCGACTTCATTATCCTGGATGGCGATCCCCTGAGTATCTATTCCAAAGTGCTGGAAACCTGGGTGGAGGGGCAAAGAACCTTCGACCGAAGTGATCCGGACGATTATCTGTATGCCGTAGGTGGTTTTGGTGCGGGATACGACATTACACCCTACCTGTGCTGTTATGACGATTCACAAACAGGAGGTGCCAAATGAGTCACTCCAACAAAATCACGTTGTTCCTTGTCGTGTTCACTTCACTGATCGGTGGCTCGCAGCTAAGTGCCCAAGTCGCGATCCATGGTGAAACGATCTACACCATGGCGGGAGATCCTATCAAGGACGGTGTCGTCGTTGTTCGAGACGGAAAAATCTCGGCGATTGGACGGGCGGATGCAATCAAGATTCCCGAGGGATTCCGGTTGCTCAACGCAAAAATCGTGACGCCCGGTTTGGTTGATGCGCATACCAGTGTTGGGCTGTCCGGGATGTTCAATCAAGAAGAAGACCAAGATCAATTTGATCGAAGTGAGCCAATCCAACCGGAACTGCGGGCGGTCGATGCGTATAACTCGCAAGAGGATCTGATCGCATGGGTGCGAAGTTTTGGTGTGACAACCATTCACACCGGTCATGCGCCGGGTGAACTGATCTCAGGACAAACCATGATCGTGAAAACCACAGGGACGACCGTGGAAGAGGCGGCTCTATTCGAAGCTCGGGCGGTCGCGGCCACTTTGAGTTCGCTCGCCAGAAAATCGGACAGCAAATCACCCGGGACTCGCGGCAAGATGGTTTCGATGCTGCGTTCGGAGCTCATTCGCGCTCAGGAGTACACCGACAAGTTGAGTTCCACTGAAAACGCAGATGATGACCAAGAAAAAACTCCTCCTCCGCGAGATCTGAGACTGGAAACACTCGCGAAAGTTTTGTCCGGTGAAATGCCCTTGATGGTCACCGCGAATCGTACTCAGGACATTGCCAGCGCTCTGCGATTGGCGAAAGAGTTTGACATTACCATCTGGCTTGATGGCGCCGCGGAAGCCTACCGATTGACCGAGGAAATCCTCGCAGCTGGAGTGCCGGTGTTGATTCATCCGACGATGGCCCGACCAACGAGTGACCTCTCGAACCTGAGTTTCGAAACAGCGAGCAAGCTCGTGGAAGCTGGGATCCCAGTCGCGCTGCAAAGTGGCTACGAAGCTTACGTCCCGAAGACTCGCGTGGTGTTATTCGAAGCCGGGATGGCCGCGGCAAACGGACTAACGTTCGAACAGGCCCTGGCGACCATCACGATCGACGCAGCAAGAATCCTCGGCATCCAAGAACGAGTTGGCTCACTTGAAGTCGGCAAGGATGGTGACCTTGCGATGTACGATGGCGACCCATTCGAATATACCTCGCACTGCACCGGCGTCATCATCAATGGACAAGTGGTGAGCGACAGCAAGCAGTAGGGCGGCAACGAGCGGAGATTGAGGAACGCCACACATGCATGCGAAGCATGAACCCGCGTTGTGTCGCCTTCGAATGCCACCCGGTGAAGCTTGGCGACCCACCGGAGCATGAATCAATTTTAACCAGCGTCGAAGCTAGCGGCTGCAAGGTTAACGCACCTTGATTCCATCGAGATTTGGTTTGAGATTGCCGGTAAACAAGGGTGGTGTGACTTTTTCAAGTCCGGCGGCGAGACGCATGCAAGTCAGGTCATCGAACGTATTGCCAATGATCTGAATTCCCAGTGGCATGTTTTCTTTACCCACCTGAACCGGAACGTTCATGACTGGATAACGTCCCAGCATGTTCCAGATCCAGGTTGCCATAAAGGCCCAGGTGTTTTTCTGTTTCTTGCCATTGATATAAACGAAGTGCTTCTCGTTCGTCATGTACCAATCGGCAGGAACAAAGGGCGTCAACATCGTGGGCATGACAATGGCATCAAAACCAGTTGTGAAAACTTCGTCTTGAATGCGTCTTTGGTACTGCGATTGCAACTGTTCTGCTTCGCTGATTTGACGAGGACCTAAATCGCCCTGGAACTTATTGACGAACTCTCGAACGTAAGGAGTTATGTCATCAGGATGCTCAGCGGCCGCTTCGATCATCATCCCAAGAGATGTGGATAGCAGACCTTTCGCCCAGATAGGGAAATCGCCTTGGTATTTGAACTGGAGATCTTTGACGACCACTTCGCAACCTAGCTCTTTGAGGCGAGAAATGGTGACTTGCATGGCTTGGTTGACTTCGGAATCGGATGGCCCAATTCCTCGTGCATGATCGATTACCACTCTCATTCCACTTGCCGGAGCATACTCAAGCGGGTAATCGAGCTTCGGTCTTAATGAGGAGTGAGCATGAGGGTGCGGCCCACTGATTACATTTTGCATAAGCAGCATGTCAGTCAAATTCCGGGCCATCGGCCCCAGACTTTCATAGCTTGTTTCGGAGGTGGCAACGCGTTGAAAAGGGGGTTTGAATCCGTACAAACCACATTGCGATGATGGGATGCGAATTGAGCCTCCCATATCGGAGCCTGTTGCCAGTGTTGCAAAGCCTGCGGCGAGTGCTGCGCCCGATCCACCAGAGGATCCACCCGGTGTGAATTCGGAGTTCCATGGATTCCGAGTCACACCCCACAGTCGCGTCGCGGTATGAGGCCCGAGGTAAAATTCGGGAACCGTTGTTTGGATGTGGAGAACCGCGCCCGATTTTTCAGGAAGTCGATAATGGGTGCGTCCTCTTCAGACGGTTCTGCATCTTTCAGCAGCAGGCTGCCCATCGTGACTTGCCAACCTTCCACTTCGTTTTCATCCTTGATTGCGACGGGAATTCCCTCCAATGGTCGCGCGGTACCGTTGCGATACCGCTTTGCAGATTCCTCGGCAGACTTCAGCGCCCGCTCAAAATGTCGGTGTGTGATGCAGTTGATTTGAGGATTGTATTTTTCGATACGAGCGATCTGCACCTTAAGGAGGTCGACCGGTGAAAGTTCGCCAGTTTTGAATTGCCTGATGGCTTCGGTGGCTTCAATGTAGGCGAGTTCATCCTGCATCGATTCGGCACGCACCTGCGAATTGTCAACCAGTCCTGGTAAACAGGCGGTAGAAACCGTTGCTGCTGTTTTGAGGAAAGATCGCCGGCTCGCATTCGGTGCTTCGTCCTGCGAAGACATTTCGTGATCCAGCGACATATTGGTTGGCCCTTCTTGGTGATTGGTGATTGGTGATTGGTGATTGGTGATTGGTGATTCGGTTAAATTTTGTCGATATTGACTTGGCGGCTGTGCTCTGGCATCTGGCTGATGCATGAGCGAATAACGCGATCTAGCTCGTGGCATCGCAGCAAGTTGTATATCAGAAAAGTGCTCCGGCCGAGCATTCGACTTCGAAATTCGTGGACGATACGGTGGATATGTGCGGTCTCATCTGTTGGTAGTCAGATTGGTGCTAGACAAGTGTTTTCTTGGTGTGAATTCAAGCGGGTCAAACCGTAACGTTCGCAGGACCAAGTTGATGAAATGATGCTCGGTTTAAGTGTTGCCCCTTTTGCTTGTTGAGCGTTAAATTGTGGAGGACAAGTCAGCAGGCGGGGGCTGGGTTGCCGCTCGTGTGAACACGATTTCGATGCGCGCAGAAAATGGCTCATTGTGCCGCGGAGCGGGAAACTGATTTGCGAGTTTTTTGACCTGTCTGCCGGCACCCCCCCCCACGGTTTCCGAGGTCACGGGCTCCTCAAGGATGAGCCAATGAAATCGTTGAATCACTGTGGCCGAGCCGGCCCTTACACTCTCATCTGCTGCGATGCACTGCTACCATTATCCCAGCTCTTTGGCTGAAGGGCGTGTCCCATCGAGGCTCTGGTGTGGTCCCGCCAGTGATGTCATGGAACGGCCAATTTTAAAAGCGGCGATCCGAATCGGTTTTTTCGACCGGCCACTTGGCAAGCCTCTAACAACCCTCCGTTCTGACAATCAGTGATACACGGTATTGAAAACAGTTGATTCGAGTTAGCGTTTGTTGGTGACGCGTTTTGATTCCGATGACGTTGCAAGGTGAGGCCTTGTAACCAGCATGTTGACACAGTGGCTGTCTAGGGTGGTGCAAGTTAACCCGCTTGCTGTGTTTTGTATTGAATGTATCTTGCAAATGTTTTATTGCGTCTCTTTAAGCATGAGGACGAGCTAAAGAAATGAGAAACAAAATGAAGATCTCTCCCGTAAATTTCCTGCTGTGG
The DNA here is from genome assembly GCA_029245125.1 of Rubripirellula sp. Classification (GTDB taxonomy): domain Bacteria; phylum Planctomycetota; class Planctomycetia; order Pirellulales; family Pirellulaceae; genus Rubripirellula. Next base: position 36,021 of record JAQWPZ010000255.1, on the reverse strand, counting down.
ATTCTTGCCATTGTGTTTGCTGGCTCTGCTTTGCGGACCTCGCACGCGCAGGAACCTGCCAATGTAAAGCCCGCACCGCCGTCCGCTGTAACGACTGCAGATCCTGAAGTCCCGCTGGACAATTTGAAGTTGTTGGTCAAGCCATTGACGAGAGAGGAATTGGTCGTAGAGGCAAATGCGTGGCGTGATTTGCTGAAGGGGAAAGTTCAAGAAATCAGCAATATGAAAATTGCTGTGAAGGATCAGGCTAGGGCTGTTGAGGCAGAGGCAGAGGCGGAAGTCGAAGCTGATGAATCTGAAACGCCAGCGGATGACGTTGGGGCGGATCAAGCTGGTTCCGATCAAGCTGGTTCCGATCAGGCTGGTTCCGATCAGGCTGGTTCCGATCAAGCTGGTTCCGATCAAGCTGGTTCCGATCAGGCTGGTTCCGATCAGGCTGGTTCCGATCAGGCTGGTTCCGATCAGGCTGGGGCGGCGGCGGAGGAAGCGACCTCACTTCGGGAGCAGCAGGTCGTTGATTCTCTTACTGATCTTCAGCAGGAGCAATCTGACCTGATCGAAAGATTGGGAACTGTTTTAAATGCGTTTGAGGCAAAGGGCGGTGATGCGGAATCTTATCGGCAATACACGTCGGCAATCCGTGGGATTGATTTAGATGTGACTGATGCGCGAACAAGCTGGGCTGTGATCAAAGCTTGGCTGACGAGTGAGCAGGGCGGAAAGCGTTGGATGTGGAACATCATCAAGTTCTTCGTCATCTTAATGGCCTTTTATTTCGGTGCGAGCATCATTGCCGGCTTCATCTGCAGGGCAGCTTCACGGGTGAAAAATGCGTCGACATTACTCATTGCGTTTCTTCGTAAATTCATCAAGCAGGTCATTATGGTCGTTGGTGTGATTGTCGCATTGGCTGCGCTCGAGGTGAACATTGCACCGCTCCTGGCAGCAGTCGGTGCCGCCGGGTTCGTGGTTGGGTTTGCTCTGCAAGACACTTTGAGCAATTTTGCCAGCGGTCTGTTGATCCTCGCCTACAACCCGTTTGATGAGGATGATGTCATCGAGGCTGCAGGTGTTTCGGGAATGGTGAGTTCGGTGTCATTGTTTTCGACACACATCCGCACCTTTGATAACAAGGTGATGATCGTGCCCAATAACGACATTTGGGGTGGAACCATCACGAATGCCACTGCAAGCGAAACGCGACGCGTCGATATGGTGTTCGGAATCGGGTATGAAGATGATGTTGATAAAGCGAAGGCGATTCTTGAATCATTGGTTCAAGATCATGAATTGGTCCTTCCTGCTCCAGCCCCCATTGTGCAAATGAATGAGCTCGGAGACTCTTCGATTAATTTCATCTGTCGACCATGGACGAAGACAAGTGACTTCTGGACGGTTTATTGGGACATCACACGTGCAGTCAAACTTGAATTTGACCGAAACGGGATTTCGATACCGTTCCCACAGCAGGATATCCATGTTTACCAGGAAACGAGGTAAACCGACGCGGCTTCGCGTGGCTTATTTAGATGTTGATCTAACGAGCGGCACTGATTTTAGTGAATGTTGACAAGCGAATTGAATCACCAGTTGGGATGAGGAGACTAGTAAGGTATGTCTGATAAACAGCAGCGTGTGGCAGAGGCTGGCGCGAACGCGAAACAGCGAGTGAATTCGAAGTTGGGAGAAATTTGGTGGGCAATCTTGTTGCGTGGTTTGTTGGCGCTTTTGCTCGCGGCTTGCGCGTTTGTTTGGCCTGAGAAGACTGTCGGCATGATGGTGAAGCTTCTCGGTGGCTATTTATTAATTGACGGCGTCATTGGTGGGATCAGTGCCCACCGCAGCGGTGATAAGACATCACCATTGCTGCAAGCGATTGCGAGTCTGGCAATCGGGCTCGTCTTGTTGCTGTGGTCTGGAGTTAGCGCGAAGATTTTCTTGGTTCTGGTCGGTGTCTGGTTGGCGTTGCAAGGTGCCGGTCTCTTCTTGGCAGCCTTCAAGACGAGTGATGACGACGGAGCCCGTGGCTTGACTCTTTCCATTGGTGGCGTGATGGCCGCGATTGGCTTAGTGTTTGTGTTCTGGCCAACGTCGGGGGTGGTGACAATTTCATGGTTGATCGGGTTCGGCGCGTTGCTGATCGGTTGCTTGCTTGTGTTTTTGGCAACTCGCGTCAAGCGGCTGCAAACGAGAGTTGGCGAAATTGGTCACCATTCTTGAGGCTTGTTTTTCAGCCTTCATTGATTCAGCCCTTGTGAATCACGTGCGAGCTATTCCTGAACATGCGAGGTTGATCGGTTCGTGTTTTTGGTTGCTATCATCGGTGCGGGCCGATGCGAGAAATCAGTGAACCAGGCGTCTGGCCGCGGCGATCCCCGACTTTGAATCTGCGTGGGGCAGAATTTGGTGCGTGGGGTTTTGTTGCGTTGAAGCGAAAGGGAAGGCGGTTTGTTTCAGTGTGAGTGATCTCCTCGTGCTTGCATCCAGTTATCAAAATGAAGAATGGCGGATCTTCGTAGGCAGGACCAAGCGAAATCCAATTTCGGCTCAATCCGCTTGCCGGAACAGCGTCGCTGGGTTCCTTGTTGCAGCGGATTTCGGATGCGGAGGGAATTGGGGACCGGAAGGAATTCAGGACTGCGGTCTGCTGTTTGCAAAATTGTGAGGGGATGGGTCTGGCTGAGCTTATACCATCCCCGGTTTGGCAAATGACGGCGTCAATCAACCTGCAATATCATTGACGTAAGCTTATGCCAGGGGTACCGTTGGATGGCTGTGTTGAGGGGTGAAGGCACATTGCGGACGTGTTTGTTTTGCAGGTTTTCACGGGCGATTTCATTGGATTTGAACGGTCCATGATCTGCCATACTCGTGATTGTTCCGGGCAAGAAATGACGGGTTTCACGCTGTTGTTGTGAATGTTCCCTGAAACGGCGTCCTGGTGTTTCGCTTGCAACAACAGGAACAATGTGCTTATGAGCTTTCCGTGACGCAGCTACGACAGAGCGTCGGGTTTTGCCTGCTCGAGACGCGGATGGTGGACTGTAGTCGCAGTCTTGCACCGCCACCCGTTTCGAAAATCCGTTCCGTCACGCATCCCTCGCGCGATTTAAATAACAGGATCTGCCAAGATGCCGACCGATGACAAACCTGCTGATGAGTCGCCTGATACAACTGATGGCGAAGCTGCGAAACGATCGAAAGAACGCGCAGACGACGAAGTCAGTGAGACAGCGGCGTTTTTCCCAGAGAATGACAGTACGTTTGAGTTAGAAACCATTCGTGTCAAGGAAGGTTTGTCCAAGGAGGTCACAAAGCCCGCCCGGCAGGGAATTGAAAGCCCTGCGCCGAAGCAGATCGCTTCATACGAGATTGTGGCGGAACTTGGTCGGGGAGGAATGGGAGTCGTCTATGAGGCACGCGATATGCGTCTCAAGCGAACCGTCGCACTGAAGGTGATCCTTGCCGGCGGACATGCGGGCAATAGCGAACTCGAGCGATTCCAAACCGAGGCTGAAGCCGTTGCCAGATTGAAACATCCGAACATCGTCCAAGTGTATGAAATTGGCGAACAGGATGGTCGTCCATTTATCGCGTTGGAATACTGCTCTGGCGGATGCCTCTCGGATCTCTTACGCGGAAATAGTCCTTCGCCGCAAGAATCTGCCCGGCTTGTTGTGAGTATCGCTGATGCGATGGAACATTCGCATAGTGAGGGCGTCATCCATCGAGATTTGAAGCCAGGTAACATTCTCTTTGATTCCGCAGGAGCCCCCAAAGTTGTTGACTTTGGCTTAGCAAAAAAATTAGATGAGGACAAAGGCCATACCCGTACTGGAATGGTGATGGGAAGCTTGGGCTACATGTCACCCGAGCAGGCAAGCGGTAAGAGCGGGCAAACGGATCATGCCACGGACATTTATGCGATCGGCGCAATTCTCTATTCGCTGTTATCTGGCCAACCACCTTTTCAAGGCGCGAGTGTCATTGAAACACTCAATTTGGTGATCGAAGGAGACGTTGTTCCTATTCGTCGCTTGAATCCTTCCTGTCCGCAAGATTTGGATACGATCTGCTTGAAGTGTCTGCAAAAGTCGGCTTCCAATCGCTACTCAAGCTGTGCAGAACTCGCCGCTGATCTTCGACGCTTTCTGAATGGTGAACCAATTCTTGCTCGTGCTTCCACGCCTTACGAGCAGATCATTTCTTGGACGCGACGCAATCCGTTACCTTCGCTTGTTGCTGGCGTTAGCGTTTTGATGCTGGCGATCCTGTCAGCAACCTTCGCCGCGATGGCATACCGAAATAATCGCATCATCAAGACGATTCAGGAACGCGACATGCGGGTCCAAGAATTGCGTGGCATCATTTTGTACGATGACGAAGTACTTACGAATTCTTGTCTGCTTGCCACGCTAACCTTTGATGAAATGTGGCGAAAACGCTATAAGGAGCATGAGCGTGAATTGCTCGCGAGTATCGATGAAGCGGTTTCGCTTGTGCCTGATGCAAAGGCAGGTCTTGATGAAGTGAACACAGCGAATGAAGAATTGATACAAATTGAAACGCGTGCATTCGAGGCGGTCGCTCAGGAAAACCGAGCAGAGGCTTTGGATTTGCTAACCAGCGAGACTTACCTGACTCAAAAGAAGGCTTATCAAAAAGGGATGAAGGATTTTTCTGCTACGCTGAAGGGGTATTCCATGAAGCGAGTTGATGCTGCTTACAAAGAAGCGGTATTATTCTTCATCACAGCGTTGGTTTTTGGTGCGATCGTCACGGTGGTATTCTTGGTCGGTGGGTATAGTTTTATCCGCACCGTACGATTCTCAACCAGCAGCATCGATTGAGTTTTGCCGACTCAGTGATTCAATTAATCAATGGTGCAACAGGCAGCGTTGTTTGGTTTGGTCGATCGCGGATGCTGCCAAGCCGAGCTGATCGGAGGTTGCGTGCGTCTAGGATGTCGCGTTTTGGGTGCTGCGGGTGGCGGGCGCTGCAACCGCTATCGCGGTCACTCCGCCCTTGAGTTTATCGTTGCCTGCGGTCGTCAATTGATCTCTTTAGCTCGAGGCTGCCTCTGTTCGTTGCCCGAAAACGGTTTCGGGGTGATTTCGTTCGATTGATGATGGCGATACTCCGTCACACGTTTTTGCAGTTCCCGCAGAATCAGGTTGGATAATCGGTTGGCACTGGTTTTGAGAAGACTAAGGCAGTTCTGCATTTAGGCGCTTGGCTTGTGGGGTCGGATCTGCAATTGCAGCGTTCGAATCAGGTGACGTCTACATCCCAGTCGCTACGTTTCACTGCTTTGCAGAAGCAAATGATTCAGGCACATCACGCTTCCCGCTTTGCGAATTTTCGCTGGGTTGAATTTTGTGGAGATACTCCCCAGGCAGTGAAACTGATCGAGTTTTAGCTGGTGCAGTCTGCGGCTGCGGGGTTTTTTGTTGCGGTTACGTTTTTGATCGCTGCCGGAGTAACCGACACATCATGTCCAATCCGGCGACTCAGCATCCGGCTTCATGGAATTGTTGGGCTGAACAGGTTTGACGGACTGGGGCGATTTCAATTCGCATCCGATAAGAAACGTCAGCTGATCGTTGCTCAGCTTTCCGTATTACGAATGGATGCGTTCATGCGAAATTTATCAAGAATTGATGCGGCCACGATATTGGTTGGCACGCTGCTGTTACACACGGGATTTGGGGTGCCAGTCGTTTCGGCTCAATACCCCGGTCGTAGTTACTCCCAGGTCTCATCCTCGCAGGTCCCAGTGCCGGGAACGGGAAAGAAGATCGATTACGTGGGTGACGATTTTGAATCCACGGATTGGCGGTTCGTACACAACATGCCTAAGAGTTCAAGTGAACTCAATGAACGCACCTATGGCCCTATGGCGTATTCGGTCAATCGTCGCTGGAGCGAAGGGCCGATGCGTGGGCAGCCCGACGTGTTGAAGGTGATTCCGACACCAAGAAACGGTTTGGTAGGCAGCACGCAATCTTTGCAAATTTCCACGCTGCGGTCTGGGATCCCTGGACGAAATACAAACGATGTTCAACAAGATGACTTGATTATGAACATCAACAACCGAATCGGTACGACGATTCGCGCTGAGGAATTGCCGAACTGTGTGGTGCGAGTCTTTTTGCCGGAAGCCTCTTTGTGGGAGAATCGCACCGGTCCCCACTTCGGTATTCGTTTGGGGGTTCGGACGACTGCCGAGAAACCTCGCGAGGGACTCTTTGCGATTGGTACGCAAATGAAAACGGAGCCCTACTGGCCCGGAATCTGGGTGCATTTCAAGAGCGAGACGAATCGCGGAGTCGATCAAGACTCTGCGTTTTTAACGATTCGCAGTAACACCCGTGGGGGTGATTTTCCGTCGAAGCAGATTCCGGTCGAGCAATTCGGGTGGTGGACCTTTGGGATGTCAGTCAGTGCCGATGGGAAAATTCACTACTTTGCGAAGCCGGGCATCGAAGATCTTACGATGCAGGATCACTTATCGAGTCAGTATCCTTATGGCTACCGAGCTGAACGCTTGAATTCTTTCTTCTTCAATATCTGCAATCGAAATAATGGCCAGACTTGGTCGACACCATTCGCCATCGACGACCCTGCCTTGTACGTGATTCACTCCTCTCGCGTCGAGCAGTTAGTCGAACGTAAAGTCGCGTACGCCGAGCGTAAAGCAAAGGCGTCCGCCGCCCGAAAGCAGTCATCAACCAAGCGACGAAGGTAGTTTTCGCGGAGGGTATTTGCCAGATTGAGTGATGAGTGGTGTGACGGCATGTGATGCCTGGGAGCGTATTTCTGGTTTAGAAAGCTGGCGAAGCAAACAGCAAGGATGAATCTCGTCCTGCAGTTCGGCGTTTACGAACTGTAGGGCGAACTTGCTTGTGGATACGTCTGCTCTTGTCCCACTTTGTTCAAAGCTGGCGGTAATTTTCTAGACGCCACCGTTTGATTGAATCGCACCTCGGATTGATTCATTCGAGCGTCGAATCATTTCGTGGGACGGTTGATCCTCTCGCCGTTTTCTGCATTCGTAGGAATTCCAGTTTGCTGAAATTCGTCCCCTGAATGGAAATCGTTGGCGTGTGGTAAAAGTACCGCTGGCGGATGGTGAATCAAATCTGGTCGCTAGGGCAACTCCTTCACGCGTATGTTGCGGAATTGGATTGGGGAACCCTCGCTTTCAAAGCACAGATAACCTTCACTCGGGTCGCAACCGCTGCCCCCGGACACTTCGACGCCGTTGACCCATAAGCGAACTTCACCGTTTTGGGCACGGATGTAATATTGGTTCCAGTGCCCATGCCCATTTGCCATGTGACGTCGCGGGTAGCTCCGATTACCGTTGGGGGACAGTGGTGGAAATGGAGTCATCTTGACTCCGACAGGGAAAACATCGCCATTGGTGCCAAACCAATCAGTCTTTGCTCCGCGAGATTTCATCATCTCTGTAAACTGATGATCAAGAACTTGGACTTCGATACCTTGTGGTAAGCCGGGCTTTCCGGCTTTGGTGAGTCGCTCGATGGATGCCGGGGTGGTCCAAACAAACACGCCACTGTTTCCCGTTGGTTTTTCGTGCATCCATTCGACCACTAATTCAAAATTCCGATACTGATCATTCGTTCGTATGACGCTGACCGGCTTGCCGGTGCAGTGCAGCACTCCCTCACGCCAACTCCACGTTTCGTCGGCACTATTGACTTTGGAGAAATCAGCGGCAGTCAGCGTACGCCAGCCAGTCGGGTCTTCAATGATTCGCTTGGTGACAACAGGAACATCCTTCTCGTTCTGCGTTCGCCGAAACGAGTCATCCACTGGCTTGACCCCTAACTTGAGTCCCTTAACGCCTGCCGGTCCAGGATCAAAAATTCCATTGATGGCAACATTCAAATGAGGTGTAATTTGGTCTTCCAGTTCCATGCACCAGTAACTTGCGTTGACCAGCATCCTGCGGAAATCATCTATCTTGAATGCATCGCCGTGTCCCATCGTGGTTGTAAAAATTCGGGCAGCCTTGCCCTTTGATCCCGTGTAGGTTTTTGTCCATGCAATCGGAACAGGTTTCTTCGTCGCTACCGCGGCGTCGTCCGGAGACCAACCGACCAGGGGCTGACCCAGCAGTAGTGGTTCGCTGTCGCCCGATAGCGTTTCACTGATTCCATAGACATCATCTGGGATCCAAAAACTTCGTCGTGTACCACGGAAAATGGGATGACTGGCAGCGAAGTTAATCACATCACACTGCGTGCTCTCGACTAAATTCTTGCCGTAATGGGAGACCCACGTTTCGCCGAGTACCTCGCGTCCCCAGCCGCCCAAGGGTGACTTACTGCTGGAATCATATTTCGCATAGGGGCTTTGCGATCCAGTGGTGTAACGAAAGGGATGTGTCGCATTCCGAATACCGATAATCGGTTTTCCCGATTCGGTATAGTCGACAAGGTGTTTCATCTGTTCGTCCGGAAGCTCACGCCATCGCATGAATGCGATCAACAGGTCCGCGGAATCGAGCATCTCCAACCCTGGGATATTATTTTTCACGCGCGGATCGATCGTGCCGGTTTTGGAGTCGATGGCAAACAGCACGGTGCAATCGAATCCCTGCGCGGCCAAAATCCGTGCCATCAATGGCATGGAAAGCTCGGAGCGATACGATTCCTCGGCCGCAATGAGAACAATTTTCTTGCCCCGACCGGGCGGTTGACTGGGGGGATAGGTCAACCACTGCTGAGCGAACGCAGATTCTGTAATCAGGGCGAATAAAAGCGATAAAGCGAGGGTGGATAGGACTTTCGGGCTGCGGCTCATCGTTCATTGTCCAGGTTGGAAGTGGGACATCATTGTTGTCGCTAAATTCTAATCATCTCCGCTTGTTCAGGGTGGTCGAGTGGGGGACGAACGATAAAACAAAGGTGCGAGAACGAGGGCCGCGCCGTGTCTTTCCTGTTGCCGTCGCCGGAGAATTTTGACCAGCATTGGAACGACCGTTTGGGAAAACGCAGACAAAATCGAAAAGATTGGCTAACCGATGTACGGTAACCGATCGGTGTTCAGTGCAGGTTTAGTTGTTTTTCATTTGCTGCTGTCCGGACTTGCGCTCCATTTTTGCCCGGTTAGCGTTGGCGATCCCCTGGTCTTTCGCGGCCAACTTCCGTCAAGTGGCTAATTCGGGCGATTTGATCAGGGCCATTTGAAAATTGTCACGGTAATCAATCCATCTTGGCGTTCAATCAGTCGCTCGAAATCAATTGATTTATCGTTTTGGCAGACTCAATTCCCGGTGTGGCAAGTTCGTATTCCGCCGATTCGTTGGGGGCAGACTTGTTGGGGGGCAGATGATTTTCCGACAGGCTTCGGTCTTTGCGGGGACGACCTTCGCAATAAAAAAGACGCAAGCAAAAAGAATTCGTCAAGTTCTCGATGAGACCAAAATTGAATTTGTTCCGGTTGTCGCGATTATTCGTTTTCCACCGGAAAATTCACAATGAAGCCTTTGCTTGGTTTGTTTGGGCAACCCTTCTTCATCGTGTTTGGACGATATCTGAACAGTCCGAATTTAAACGTAGCAACATGGATCTGCGGATACTCTTCGCGAAGTTCGCTACTCAAAAGTTTTGCAATGCATGATCAAGGGAGTGATGTGGTGCAACGTTTTTCTTCAAGCCAATTTCGATTGGCGGTGGCGATACTCGCCCAATCAGCAGCCGTTTCGTTATTAAGTCCCAGCATCGCAGTAGCGGATGAAACGCAACTTGTCGAAACGGTTGTGCATCTTGCCAGCACGCAAGAGCAGGCCTCACCGAGTGACCTGCCGCTTGAGGAATCGACTCTGGCAACCTCGCAATCTGTTGAGAATGCCATCAGTGACAACCCCGATGCTGATTCACAAGCAGAGGTTCCTTCTGAAGCCATCGTTTTAAGTAGCCAATGCGATTGCTGCACGACGAAATGTTGCACCAAGGCTGACAAGCAATCTGCAACGAAGGCGATGAAGTCGGCTTATGCTGGAGTCTTCTACGCGAACAACTTTTCGTATTTGTGCGATCCGTGTTACACCGGCCCGAGTTTTTGTGGCGAATCGCTGAAGAATATGAGAACCCGGTTTGGGACGATTAGCCTGGGGGGTGAAACACGCTTTCGCTACCAAGACGAACGAAATTTCCGTGGACCGAATGGACTGACTGGCAATGACGACAGCTTCTTGTTGTTTCGTCAGCGGTTTTACGCGGATTGGAAAATGACCGATGATGTTCGCATTTATGGTGAAATCCTTGACGCGAATTCATCAGGCGAAAACTTTCAGCCGTTGATCATCGAAGAGAATGATTTTGACATTCTCAATCTATTCGTCGATCTAAAACTCTTTGAGTGTGGCGACACTTCATTGATCGCCAGAATCGGCCGCCAGGAAATGCTTTACAGCGCTCAGCGGACGATTTCACCGCTTGATTGGGCGAATACACGGCGGACCTTTGAAGGTGTTCGGGCGTTATACAAAAATAACGATTTGTCGTTAGATGCATTTTGGACGAGACCTGTCCGAGTGAACCCGAAGGGTGAAGACCGCAGCGACGAAAAAGAAGATTTCTTTGGTGCTTATGCCACGATGAAGAAGGCGGGTGGTGGATCCGTTGCCGCATATTACCTGGGCTACAACAGTGACAATGTATCCGCGAATCCGATTCTCAATCGTGACTTTACTTTTCACACGGTTGGCGGAAGGACGGACGGAAAAACAAGTGGCGGCATGCTCTATGATTTTGAAGGAGCCTACCAGTTTGGAAAGAACAATAACGGCACCGACCATTCAGCAGGTTTTGTCACCTTAGGTTTGGGGCGAAAGCTTGACTGTCGTAATTTCCAACCGACTGTCTGGGCGTGGTACGACTACGCGTCGGGTGAGAAAAACTTTGCCGATGTTTCGATTGGTGACAACGGGTATCACCATCTGTTCCCATTGGCCCACAAATACAACGGGTTCATGGACTTGTTTGGGCGACGGAACTTGCACGATCTTAGCACTCAGGTGATTACACCAATCACCGACAAAGTCAATGTGCTGGTTTGGTATCACTATCTCATGTTGGCTGAGAATACGCTGCCGTACAACTTGGCAATGATTCCGTACAACTTGGGAGGCGTACCTGCTCAGGACCGTGAACTCGGCCATGAGATTGATGTTCTGTTTAACATCAATCTCAGCCCGCGTGATAACGTCTTGCTGGGCTACTCGCACTTCTTTGGTGGTGACTACTACGATCCGGCAGGCATTGGTCCTGCGAACGGGGATAAAGACGCGGACTTCTTCTACGCTCAATTCCAAACCCGGTATTGATTGCAGCGGACGAAACGAACCCCCACTTAGTGATTTTGATGTCAACCTGGGCGGCCGACGGCGAAAGCTGTCGGTCGCTTTTTTCGCGCCTGTGGGAAACTCGGTTTGGTGGTTAGAATATTGGTTTGCAAATCTTACCCGTAGGGATTGAACCAAACGTGTTGGTGGATCAATTTGGCCGAAAGCACACTAGTGTGCGTGTCAGCGTGACCGATCGCTGTAACCTTCGCTGCACGTATTGCATGCCAGCCGATACGCCAGATTACGCCGAACGCAGGGAGATACTGACTTTCGAAGAGATCACTCGCGTCGTGCGGATCGCTGCCGGCTTGGGGGTCGATGATGTTCGCCTGACAGGCGGTGAACCACTGGTGCGATCACAATTACATAAATTGGTGGCGTCAATCGGTGAGATTTCAGGGATCAAAAAGGTTTCTCTTACGACGAACGGCATCTTACTTGCCGACCAGTTGCCAGATCTGCTGTCCGCTGGCTTAAAAAGCGTCAATATCAGCTTGGATGCTCTCGATGAGTCGGCTTTCACTCAAATCACTCGGCGGCCGGGACTGAAAAGGGTGCTCGACGTGATCGCGGTCTGCCAAGAACAGGGAATCAAGGTGAAGATCAATGCGATCGCGATGCGTGATTTCACCGAACATCAAATCGTTGCGTTTGGCGAATTTGCTCGCCGCACGGGAATCCCTGTGCGGTTCATCGAATTTATGCCACTGGATTCCGATGGCAACTGGGTTGAATCGAAGGTGCTTAGTGGTCAGCAGATTTTGAAAATGTTCTCACAGCAGGTTCGGCCGGTGGTTCCCAAAAATCAGCCGAATGCTTCACCTGCGACTGACTACGAGTTCGACGACGGTGTCGGTACAGTTGGGATTATCGCGTCGGTCACCGAGCCATTTTGCAGTACCTGTAATCGCTTTCGGTTGACCGCTGACGGGCAACTGAGAAATTGCCTGTTCGGCGGTGATTCGGGCGACGTCCGTCAGTTGTTGCGAGGTGGCAGTAGCGATGAGACGATCGCGCAGTTGTTGCATGACGCAGTGCTTTCTAAACACCGCGGTCATGGTACCGACGACCTTTCCTTTGACCGCCCTTCACGCCCGATGTATTCAATCGGTGGATAGAGGTGAACTGCGCGGTGCGTTCAATTTGGGACGCGGTGCGTGCAACTCGGGGCGTCGCTTCGGTTGCTCGTCTGGTGCGGCACCTTCGACACATTTCTTGCAAGGCAGATCGTAGCCAAGCATTGACGTCCGACCATTTTTGCTCTGCGTCCAAAAACGGCGAACAAGTGGTGGATCGTGACGCACGTGTTGATTGTGGCCGCATGCGAGTTGTGCGACCCAGTGATCTTCAGTGTCCCGGTGAAACCCAGTGATTGGTTGCTGCCGCGCAAGGTCAGAGCGGGTCACGAGGACGAGCTTTCGCACAGCGGAATAATTGGACTCGCCGATTCGACCAACTCACGAATCGTAACTCCAGCGAATGCTTTTTCAGTGGCCGCATAAGCGCGGTCAAGCTCAGTGTGAAGCGGGCAGAGCTTGGTGTGACTCTTCAGCCCCAGCGGGCAGTTCTTTATCCGTTCGATCGGATCGACGGTGTTGATCACATCTAGGATGGTCACTTTGTCAGTCGAAGGGATCAGCTCGTAGCCACCGCCGGGGCCGGGGCGTGACCGCACCATTCCTGCGGCACACAAGTCTTGTAGGACCCGCGTCAAGTATCGCCTGGGCACCTTTGTTTGCTTCGCCAACTCATCTGCGGAGACAGGTTGATCAGGTTTGCTTCCCATGCAGGCGGTCGCACGCAAAGCGTATTCGGCAGTTTTGGAAATCATGATAACCAGTCAATTGCAAAAGTCGATTTGAACAGGTTTGCCATTATTATGTACCCAAGAGTGTATGTTAGTTTCCGCAAAGGCGTTCGGCAATCGCAATTCGAGTTCTTGTCAACCCTCCTCGACTGCTTGCTTGCTCTGGTTTCATCATTTTGGCGGAGGGATTTGGCGGACTTGCGTTGGTGACGTTTGGCCGTCAACGCAAAACAGCCGTTGGCCCGTCCGGATCAGCAACCGTTCGCCTGCGACAGCGACGCCGTAAACCATCGGATCAGCATAGGAGAACATTTGATGCAAACGACTTTCTGGCATCCCTGCGAATACTCTTTCTGGACCCGATTTTGGCGCCGCTTGGTCGGGCGGCACAGCATTCTCGCTGCGTTGTTTCGCTGCGACTTCTCTCGCTTCCATCATCGCTTCCGCATCATACAACTGATTACGGGCAACCTGATCGTATTGATCCCCAGGACGAAGAACCACCGTGAAGCCATTTTTCAAAACGAAGTAAACACGTTGTTGCCCGTCGGGCAGAGTCACGCCAATGGCTGAAGCCCAGCATGGATTCCCAATCCGTTTTGCGAACAACTGCTTTCCGGTCTCCTGATCGACGCAGTACAACACACCGACTTTATTGACAAAGTAGACATACCCCGCAAACGCGAGTGGTGTTGAGTAATACGAATTCGCGCGTTCGGCTCCCCAGCGCACTTCGTAACTTGGTTTCCCACGTTTGGTGGTCAGTTGAATGCAGCAATTTGATCCCGCGACCGCATTCTCGTCTGTCGCCCCGCCGTACATCGTGGTGGAACCAATAAAAACTTTGTCGCCAATCACGCTGGCCGAAGGAATGTGGTTACCCTGCAATCCGTCGATCTGCCATAGCTCATTTCCTGTGTCCGCATCGTAGGCATCGACCGTGTCTGCCGAACTCGTAATGACAATCTGCCGGCCATGGTGTGTGGCAATGACGGGGGATGACCAAGACGGCACACGAATGCCACGATCCGCTTTCCACGCGATCGCGCCGTCGCTCTTCGCAATGGCGACTAAGTAAGACGGGCCGTGATGATCGACCAGCACGAAAATATGTTTACCAGTTTGGGCAAGTGAACTGGCAACTCCACGTTCGTTTTCGACTTCACCGAAACGTTTGATGACCGGCGTCGTCCATCGCTTTTTCCCCTCATGGGTTATCCCCGTCACGTCACCGCTGGGGAAAAATGAATAGACACCCGTTTCATCGACACAGCACGTGGGGGCTGCCCGGCTGTTACGGAAATAGTTCTCAACTTTCGTGGTCGCATCAACTTGCAGGCCCCACCGTTTTTCGCCCGACTTCAAATCAAAGGCATGAACCTGGCAATCTTGTTGAAACGGTCCCTCGCTACTGGTGACATAGACGTGGTCTTTCCAAACGACCGGAGAAGATTGTCCGTAGCCAGGAATCTCTACTTGCCAGCCTATGCCTTCCTCCGGAGACCAATGGCTTGGCAAATTGGCGGTTGCCGTACCGCTGCCACCACCTCGAAATCCAGTCCAATCATCGGCGTGCACCGCGGTGGTTGGCAACGAACTGCAAGCCAATAGGCAACAGCCTGCTATCGTCAGGTTCTGGAGCATGGATTCAAGTTCCTTTCAGAAGGATCAGCAGCATTTTGGTCGGCTCTTGCGCCACAATGCTGTGCGGCAATTTTGCCGCCATGTGAATGAATGTGTTCGCCGCAGCTTGCTGGGTTGTTTCCCCCAGCGTGACCGCGGCTTGACCCTCGAGAAAATGCAAAATGGCAGGAACCGCGGCGGTGTGTTCGGACAATTCTTGACCGGCATCAAAACCAAATAACACAACTTTCAATGATTTGTCTTGGTACAGCGTCTTGCTAATCGTGCCATCCGCTTGGATATCGATTGATTCGATCACGTTCGGGAGACAGGTGAAGTCCATTAAATTTCTCGCAATCCGGATTCGTTGTTTCGCTGGATCGCTTTGGGAAAGAGCACGTTGTTTTCTTTGTGAATATGTTGATGCATGTCTGCTTCGAGCTTCGCAAGTGAATCGAGCAGCGCACGGTGCGTGTTGCACGCCCACTCTGGAGCGGTGTACCCATCCGTGGTTTCATTAAGAGTCGCCAAGGCAAGCCCGGCTTGTTCATGCTCGTGCTCCATCTGGCGAATGGGATTTGCGACGTTACCGCAATGAAATTCGGGCCGGGATTGCGATGCATCCAATTGTCTTACGATTGGAAACAAGATGCGCTCTTCTTTCATCATATGCGGTTCAAGCTCGGCTTTCAGAGCAACAAAAGCGTCTCGCATACGGTATAGCCGCTTGTCTTTATCGCCATGAACACGTGTCACCTTTTCCGTCATCGCGTCTAGCCGCGGAAGCTCGCTGCGTAGATACGCATGGTGCGTTGATTCGATGTGGTCCGCCAGTTCGGTCATCGTCATCGCATCTGCATCAACAATTTCCTGTGAGTCGGTGGTCGCATCACATGCTTCGACTTGCCGCAGCACATCGACGACTTCCATCCCACGTTTTTCACAGGCGTGGTTGAGCGTCAGTTTGCCGCCACAGCAATAATCGATTTGCAGATTTTCAAATACGCGAGCGCGTGAGGGGCGCTGACGAACAAAATCACCAACAGTCATTTGGGGGTCGAGTGTAAGCATGATTGGCTTTGTCCAGCGATGGGTAATCTTTAAACGATCAGCGAAGCGGAGGTTCGATCGCCAACCGCAATCAACGAATTGCAGCAGCGATGCCAGCAAAATACCTGGTACTGGCTGAGCCTCCGCGAGTGTTCTCTGTGTCAAACACGTAAAGTATACAACAAGGTGCAGGTTTCGGCTAGGCCTATTTTCGTTAACGATCCCAGCGGTCTTAATCGCGTTACGGGCCTCGCTCACCGGATGTGGCTTGTAGTGCGGAAACGCGGGGTGCCGGGCAGAGTGCTTTTGCTAAACGAAAAAGAATGCAGGCATGCAATAGAAAAGAATGTAGGCACACAGGGAAGGGATCGGCGGCACTCCAAGGAGGCGGAGACACTCGAGGGAGGCGTGGATGCTCAAGGGAGGCGTGGATGCCGAAAGAAACTAAGTTGCGAATTGCATATTCACTTCTGCTGCGGGTTGAGGCGTCTGGTGTCGTCACCGCTGCCGCAGGCCGGCTAGGAAAAATTCCTTACTCGGTTGGTGGAGCGTCTGGCAAGCGATTGCGAATGATCTTCGTGGTGGGATCCCCGGGCATGATCGTGTCGCACCACATTTCATTTTCGAACAGATATCGCACCTGAATGGCTCGTGCTGCACCAGCGGAGAAAGCAGCACCCGCTTGAGCTAGGTCAACGGTTGCATCAGCCTCGTCAGTTCGCAACTGAACATGTTCGACTTGTGCGCCAGCCGACAGATCCGCAAATAATTGTCTCACTTGGTCAGCATCCCACTCCGCCTGTAAAATTTCTGGCAGGGGCTGATCGTTCATGCTGTGTACCTCGGTCGTTTAAAAGCCGGCATTAAGAGGATGGCATTTTCGGGTGCGGGACAAACATAACGGCAAACACCACAGCCAGTACAGGCATCCTCGTTGACGGCGGGCTTGCCGTCATTGACGCAAATCGCGTGCTCAACGGGACAACGTTCACTGCAGATGGTGCAGGTTGTCCCGTGATGGGCCAGGCAGAGATGCTCGGTAACCCTGGCAGTTCCCATGGTGACGGGAAGGGAGTCGGTGAGGACACCTGGTTCACAGGCAGCGATGCAGGGATAGTCTTCGCACATTAGACAGGCTGCGAGGTCGGCTTCGATGACGGGCGTGCCGGCAACCGGCCCCAGGCGGTTTGCCGCTTTGCGAATCGCGTCATGCGGGCACGCCGCGATGCATTCGCCACAGCGCGTGCAGCCCAACAAAAATTGCGATTCATCGACGGCGCCGGGTGGGCGATGGACAGGTATTGCCTGGGCAGCCAATTTGGGGACTGGGCCGAGGTTGGTCGCTGCCACCGGTTCGATGCTGATCCCCGCGATATGACGGGTTGAGTGGCTTGGTTCGGTGGAGGCTTCCGTGTCGATATCAGCCCGCGTGCGGGGGTACCGCATCACGAGCGGCGGAAACTTTGATCGTGGCACTAGTTTCCAAACGCGGCCCTGCAGAAAGGCTCGGCGGCTTGCCGAGGTTCTGTTTGGCTTGAACCAGAAAGCCCAAGCCCGCGCGGGGAAGTGAAACAAGGCAGCGGCGAGGCGGCTCACCCCTGCGAGTCGACGCGCCTGCGGTTGTTTCTCGGAGTCTTCTTCGCCCTGCGACACGCGCTACCCAATTTGTTTCAATTCGCTACCACACTTCCCGACGCTTCAGTTTGTTACCACGTCAAGCGGTGGCAGCATTGGGACGGCGTCGGAATCCGGCATCTGGTCGAGTGCTGCGGAGGGGGCATGGCATTGCGTGCAATTGGTTCGCCAAGGGTGCGTTGATTCCATCCCCGCCCAACCGTGTGGGCCACCGTGACAGGCATTGCAATTTTCCCGCATCCAGCGCGAGTGTGGGATCGTTGGCGGCGCTCCTTTGCTGGCCCGCTCGCCTTGGCGGGGGGCTGGCAATCCAACAAAGCTGGAATCGACTTTGCTGTCGATATTTTGGAACGGCTTGGGAGCCGGCGGTGCATGGCACTGCGTGCAGTTCGCTAGGAATTGATGCGACATCACGCTCGCTCGTAAGCCCGCGATCTTTGCACCTTGACCGTGGCAGGCATAGCAAGCAGCGTCTGTCGTATTCTCGACCGCGTGTGGGATGATGGGTGGCGCGCCATTGTAGGCCCGCCGCGATGCCCGCAATGCACTGGAAGCTGCTTTATCCGCTTCGCTCGGCTCGATCTTGGTATAGAGATCGTACTCGGCACTGGGCAGGGCTTTCGCTTCGTTGCTCCAGGCGGCTGTTGGTCCCATCGCTGTTTGCGCAATCTCCGCATAGGTGACCGCGGGAATCAGCTTGGGGTCTGCTTCGATTGCTTTCGTGTCGAGGCTCGTTACCAATGCGTGCTGGTCCATGCCTTCGGCATTCGGGATGCCATCGAGCATGCCAGCTAGATAGCCGACGACAGCGACAGCGATCACGACTGACAGAAAAATGGTTGTTAAACGTTTCATGTTGCGACTTCCTGGTTTTCCCTCAACCGGCTGCTGTTTTTTTAACGATACGGGCAGCGCATTTTTTGTAATCTGGCTGCTTCGAGAACGGATCGTGTTCATCGAGCGTGCAGTCGTTGATCAGCTTCGTTTCATCAAAGAATGGGACGAACACCGAACCAGCAGGTGGCCGACCACGCCCATCGATCCAGACCGGCAATTCAGTTTTGCCGCGTCGTGTTTCGATCACCACTGTCTCTCCCTGGCGAATGTTTGCAGCCTTGGCATCCTGCGGATTCATTTCGATGTACGCGGTCGGCATCGCCCGGTTCAACGGTGACAATCGTCGTGTCATTGTGCCGGTATGCCAGTGTTCTAGCACGCGACCGGTGCAGAGCCAGAATGGATATTCCTGATCTGGCTGCTCCGGTGGAGGCGTGTAGTCGTGGAACCAGATTTGCGCCCGCCCATCTTGGGATGTCGAGTGGTAGAACTCAAATTCTTGGCCTTCGCTGACGAATGGATCGTCAAATGCTGAAAAGCGAAATCGGGTTTCTCGCCACGATCCGTCATCTTGCTCGACCACGGGCCAACGCAAGCCGCGAGCCTTTACATACTCATCGTACGGGGCCAGGTTCTTGTGCTTCATCGTCGTGAATTGGCGGTATTCCTCGAACAGATGTTTGTCAACATTCGTGTCGTAGTAATGCTCGAATTCCCAAATTGGGATTTCTTTTCCGGTCTCATCTTTGACCGAGAAAATGAACTCGCCATCGTTGTCTTTCATTCCTTCATGGCCAAGATCGAACAGTTTGCGGGCAATGGCAATCGTCATCCAAGTGTCATCGCGAGCGTCACCGGGTGGATCGACCATCTTGAACCACTGCTGCGTCCGTCTTTCGCTGTTGCCGTAGACCCCATTTTTTTCAACCCACATTGCGGCAGGCAAGATTAGATCGGCAAGCTCTGTGCTCGCGGTTGGATAGACATCGCTGACGATCAAAAACTTATCTTCGAGTCCTTGCTTGCTGTTAAATAGCTTGTTCAAGTTTGGCAGTGTTTGTCCAGGATTGGTGACCTGGACAAACATTGTCGTGATGTCGCCCCCCTCCGAGGTCGGTTTGGTGAACTGTTCGAACATCTTGACCGTGTGGTATCCGGGCACGCCTTGGATGCTGCCCGCTCGCAGATTCCAGAACTCTTCGCATTGTTGCCGATGGTCTTCTTTGGCGACCAGGCGACCGCCGGGCAGGGCATGAGCGAGTGTCCCGACTTCGCGTACGGTTCCACAGGCGGATGGTTGACCGGTCAGGCTGGTTGGCGCATCCCCCGGACGACCGAAGTGGCCCGACATTAAATGCACACCGTGAACGAGTGAATTGACCGCCGTCCCCATTGTGTGTTGGTTCATCCCCATGCACCACAGGCTGGTGATGCGGCGATCACGATTGGCGAACAGCCCGGCTAGCATACGAATTTTTTCCGCAGGTACTCCCGAAAGCTCCTCGACAAGTTCGGGGGTGTATTTCGCGATTCGTTTCCGGTATTCGTCTTCCGTGATTGCCTCGCCCTTCAAGGTTGGTGTCGCCGCTTCCAGTGCTCGGAAGTTGCAATGCTTTTCGACAAATGACTTGTCGTAATTGTCGTTTTCAATCAACAGATGCATGATGCCCAGAGCGATGGCAACGTCACCATGCGGTTTCATTTCCAAATAGTCGTCGGCTGCATCAGTGGTTCGTGTCCGCCGCGTGCCGATGTCGATGATCGTGACTTTCTCACCTCGGGAGCGGCGATCGGTGACCCTTGAAAACAGCACAGGGTGCATCTCGGCGGGATTATTCCCCCAGGTGATCAGGACATCGCACTCATCAAGATCTTGGTAGCAGCCAGCTGGTTCGTCGACGCCATAGGTTGCAATGAACCCGGTCACCGCTGATGCCATGCAGAGTCGGGCGTTGGGGTCGATGTGGTTGTTGCTTAATCCGCCCTTCATGAATTTCTGGGCGGCGTAACCTTCTGGAATCGTCCATTGGCCGGAGCCATAGAACGCAAAGGTCTCGGGCGATTTCATGATCCGTTGGGCGATCACATCGAGCGCTTCGTCCCACTCAATTTCGACAAGTTTTCCATCCTTTCGCAGCAGCGGCTTGGTCAGCCGATCATTGCCATACAGGATTCCGCCGACATGATAGCCTTTGACGCACAACAATCCTTTGTTGACGTCAGCGGCCTTATCACCCGCGATCGCAACGACGCGACCGTTTTCCACACCGACCTGAACGTGGCATCCAGTTCCACAAAATCGGCAGGGGGCTTTGTTCCACGACAAGCCTTCGCCAGCGGGCAATTCCCCGACAGCTTGATCAGCATTCACGACCGGCAACGACACTCCACCGGTAACCAGCGAACCGGCTGCCGCCATCGCGGCGGTCTTCATCAATTGACGACGATCGGTATTCAGCGTCTTCATGGAGTTTCTCTTTGTGTTCAAAAAATTTGACGCGGGATCGCAAGATTGAAAGAGGTGAAGGCAAACCCGGGTACAGGTTGATTCAACCTAAGACTTTCCTCGCGGAATGCGGGAATTGTCTTATGAGTGCTGTCGACTACCACCGATGGAGCATTGCTCTGCGGTACACGATGCCCCCGCCTTGGGGGCTCTCTCTCTTGCTATCTCCTCGTCAAACGCGACCATCGCGATCGCGACGTCCGTGACTTGGGGCAATTGTTGTACCGACTCCCAAATTTTTCGGTCGTGTTCCTTTGATTCTGTCTCAACCACGATCGCTAATTTATGCTCAGCTTGGTTTCCGATCTCGACCTCTGTCATCGCATTCAGAGCATCAATCGCTTCGGTGCATTGATCCACTGGTGAGTCAAAAGTAATCACGAGGCCGCTGATTGGCATCAGGCTTGCATCTCTTCGGTAGAGGAAGCGGACGAAACAAGAGCGCGAATTGGGTTTCGCGAAAATACACCCGAGTGTATATCTTTTGAGTCGGCAGCGGAACCTCGTTTTGGATGAAAAAATTGAAGCTACGAATCACAAATCTGGTTTTTGCCACGACTGTTTTTCTTGTCGTAATCATGACCTTCGGTCTGTACCTGAAGCGCGCGGAACGCGGCAATCCGCACCATGACCGTGCGGATGTGCGCGGTCTGCTTCAAGTTGCGAATGACGACAAGGTTGAGAGCGATGACAAAGCCTTTGCAGTGGTGGTTCATCGCCCTGCAGGTCCACCTCGAGTCGCGCTTGCAGGTGTCGACCCTCAAGGTCGTCGCGGTGAAGTCGCTTGTTCAACTTGTCATAGCGTTCGAAAAGCGAATCTTGAAAACAAAACAACAGACACGCTCAACGAGTTTCATGAGGGCTTGGTTGTCAATCACGGCAAGCTGGCCTGCTACGCCTGCCACAATCCGGACGATTCTGATTCATTGCGATTGGCTGATGGAACAAACGTCGCCTATCAAGATGTGATGACTCTCTGTTCCCAGTGCCACGGACAGCAGGCAACGGCCTTTGCCCATGGTGCTCACGGGGGCATGAATGGCCACTGGGATTTAACACGTGGTCCACAGATGAAGAATAACTGCGTGGATTGTCACGACCCCCACTCACCAAGTTTTCCCAGCATGATTGTTGACTTCAAACCGAAAGACCGCTTCAACGCGCCAGCCGAACACGACCAGGAAGGGCAATAGAACATGGCAGAACAGAAACCAAGCCTGCCTGTCGTCGAGAATTTCTCGCGGCGTGCTGCGGTCAAGGGTGCTTTTGCGACCTTAGGGGCCGGTGCGTTTGTCGCTGCCGTCTCGCCGCTCCGTCAAGCGGCCAAGAATTCGACAGCAGCCGAGTTCATGCAGCAACATTACCAGGAACTGACCGCCGAGCAAAAAGCGGAGGTGATCGCACGACTGGAAGAGGAAGCCAAAGAGAACTACGGCGTGGATGTGCAGATCGCGGACGATCGGCCAATCCCCAATACGAAATTTGTCTATGCCATCAATTTGAGTGTTTGCAATGGCAACGGCAAGTGCGTCGAAGCTTGTCACAAGGAAAACAACCACGACCGGGATACAAATCAGTCTTATATCCGAGTCCTTGAGATGCCCAAGGGCACCATGGATATGGAGCAAGGGTCAACGACCTATTCTGGGGCGGTGCCGAAAGACGACAAATTCTATCTGCCTGTTCAATGCCAACAGTGCGACGAGCCACCCTGCGTAGATGTTTGCCCAGTGAAGGCAACTTGGAAAGAAGAAGACGGCATCGTGGTGGTTGATTACAACTGGTGCATTGGTTGCCGGTACTGTGAAGCGGCTTGCCCCTATCATGCCAGACGCTTCAATTGGAAGCAGCCAACGGTTCCCCCTGAAGACGTGAACCCGGATCAAAGCTATCTAAGCAATCGCATTCGTCCGGTGGGTGTCGTCGAAAAGTGCACGTTTTGCCTGCACCGCACCCGGCGTGGCAAATTGCCTGCTTGTTTGGAAGCCTGTCCAACGGGTGCTCGTGTCTTTGGCAATATTCTCGATCCCGATTCTAGCATTCGTTGGATCCTGAATCACAAACGTGTTTACATCCTGAAAGAAGAGCTCGGCACAAAACCGGCATTCTTTTACTACTTCGATTAGGGCACGAGATGGAATCACGGAACATGCCAGCTTGCCAGTCGTAAAGCTCGATTTCCGTTCAACGCCCTGTTTTTCTCACTTCTGGTTCCCGCCGAAAAATTGATCATGAGCAGCCTCACCGCAACACCGAGCGAGAACGAATCGCACATCACGAGCTATCCGAAATTTGTGGGCCGCTCGCTGTGGCTCGCGACCGAGGGATCGCTGGCCTTTTACGCTTGGATGACGATGCTAACCGCCGTGTTCCTAGTGGGCGCGAACGCCTGGGCCAATCAGGTTGCTGGTGGAATGATCGGCACCAACATGACCGACCAAGTGAGTTGGGGACTGTACATTGCCAACTTTACATTCATGGTTGGTTTGGCCGCCGGTGGTGTGATGATGGTGATTCCGGCGTATTTGTATCATGACCGCAAGATGCATGACGTGGTGATCATTGGCGAGTTACTGGCAATCGCTGCAATCGTGATGTGTCTGATGTTTGTTGTCGCCGACCTCGGGCGACCGGATCGTTTTTGGCATCTGCTGCCTCTGATCGGTAAGTTCAACTTTCCCATCTCGATGCTCACTTGGGATGTCATCGTCTTGAACGGCTACCTGTTGCTGAACCTGCATATTTGTGGCTACTTGTTATACATGCGGTTTCTTGGCCGAAAACCAAATCCAACTTGGTACATTCCATTTGTCATGTTGTCGATTGTGTGGGCGATTTCCATTCACACGATCACTGCTTTTTTGTACTGCGGACTTGGCGGCAGGCCATTTTGGAATACCGCGCTGCTCGCTCCTCGGTTTCTCGCGTCTGCCTTTGTGTCCGGCCCCGCGTTCATCATCGTCGCAATGGTGTTCATCAAGCGAATTACAGGCGTCGGTGGACTGGACCAACCCATCGCCACCCTGACCAAGATCATCCGCGTGACGATCTTGATCAATTTGCTGATGGTTGCCTCTGAGCTGTTTACAGAGTTTTACACTGGCGGCAGTCACGCAAGTGCCGCAAAGTATCTGTTCTTCGGATTACACGGAAAAACGGCACTCGTTCCGTGGACATGGACCGCGATCGGCCTGAACCTAACCGCTGCCGCGTTATTCCTGTGGCCTGGGTTGCTGGCCTTTCGCTGGCGTCCGCTGCTCGTCGCCGCCTGCTGCATGGCGTTCGTTGGTGCTTGGATTGAAAAAGGGATGGGGCTCATCATCCCAGGCTTCGTGCCTAGCACTCTGCATGAAATCGTCGAATATGTTCCCAGCCAGCTTGAGTGGAAAGTTACCGTTGGGATCTGGGCGTTTGGCTTAATGGTCTTTACCATCGCGATCAAAACCGCGTTGCCGACCTTGAAAAATCCGGCCAAATATTAACCCGACCAATCGAGGCTGCAGCAATCAAGCATGCAGCAATCAAGCATGCGGCAATCAAGCATGCAGCAATCAAGCATGCAGCAATCAGCAATGCGTCAATCAGCAAGTACGCGGTGTTCAGTAACGTTTGCGGCATCGTGAATGGACACGATCCGAGTTGAAGTGTGGGGTCGAAGCAGGGAATCGCAGCCTAGGCTGCGTTGGACTGCTCGAGCCTCGACTCACCTGCGAAGCACTCTGCGGGCAAACGCTGGTCGACAGCGTGGACGGCGAGTTGACGTGTCAATTTTAGAAGCGTTCAAGCCGCCCTCCGGTGCACGGCTTTGCTGGTGCTTCCTTTCACGCTCGTGGTTGGACTCGTGGTGGGCACGAAATGCCGCGTTGAGTCGGCTACGAAATCCAGTCGTGACATCAATCTTATCAGCCCGTTTGCTCCGTTTGAGCAAGGGCTGGTGCGGGCATAGAGTGCCCGTTTCGAATCATGGTTTCCGGCCGAATCGCCTGGCTGCATGTTGCCAGTGCTGACCGCTGGTTCCCGGTGTTGGCTGCGGCGCCGAGGTTCGCGAACAACCACAACGACCGGGCATCGCTCAATCGCAATTCCAACGCAAAATTCGCGATCAGTCTCAAATCAGCAAGGATGGTGAGAAGGCAATTGGGAGCACGATCCACTGACTAGACAGTCACGACAATCCAAATCGCCGAAGTGATCGTACCAGCAACCAAGGCCCAGCCAACGCGTTTGAGTTGCTTGGCATGCGGCGGATCGAACATTAGGTACCACGCCATCAGCAGCATTGGAAAGACGGCCATGAGTGGACCGAAGTTGCTGGTCGCTAGTGCTGTGGCTAGCAGAGTGAAGGTGATGACCGATGTCCAGTGGATGACTCGCGAATTCTTTTTTTGGGCGGCAATCACTCCACGCACCGCCATCGTCGTTGCGGAGAAACCGATCAGCCAAGCAGTCCAGATTTCAGCTGTCACGGCAGGGGTAACACCGCCTGCCAGCAGGATGGGAACAGACGGGGCAGTCAGTCCGATCACTCCCCCAAGTTGGCCGAGGATTGTTTTGTGCTTTCCAAGCAATGCCAAAGCGAAACTGACGGTTGCCAGGGCACCACACAGCAACAACGCTCCCTGTACGTTTGGCGACCCGATTGCGAATGCCGCGCCGCCGCAGGCGATCGTCAGCCCCAGTAAAATGCTGAGCCGTTTTGCCGCCGCTGGTGTCGTTCGCTGGGCTCGAGTGCCGCGACGACCAACCGCAATCAGCAACGGTTCGTGAGCAAGGAATCCAGCGATCGCAGCGATTGCGATGCAGACGCCGGCAGTGTTGGGTGCAGCGACAAGTAGTGCCGTCGTGATCGGGATTCCCAGAATCGCGTATGCGCCATGTTCTTTAGGCTGCAGTTTCGCCGCCGGTTGGATGCGTGTGGTGTCTGGGCGACGAATGGATGCCGTGCTCATGGTATTAAAAAACTGGGGAGGTCGATTTGGAGACGACAGAAAGAAATGATGCTTTAACGAAGTACGGTTCGCCATTGTCTGAAAGTGTTGTGTGTCGGCGTTGCGTGGAGGCAGTGAATAAGAAACGGGAAGGTCGGCCATCAAGAGTGCGCTGGGATACACTCCCGACGAGTTGTCGATCCGTCCTGATTCGGGTCAGTTTTCCAGAGTTCTTGGATCACTTTTTCGGCTGCGTTGTTCCCACTCTGGATGCAACCTGGAACGCCGACACCAGAGATGGCACTGCCTGCAAGTGCAAGGGTTGGATGCTCCCCCAAGCGATCGTTGATTTCATGGATTCGTGTTCGATGGCCAACATGATATTGCGGCATGGCGTGATTTTGCCGCGTGATGTGACGAAGGATAGGTTTGCCTTTGACCTGCAAGAGTTTTGCAATCTCCAGATGGGCCATCTCAATCAATTGCTTGCTGGGCATCCGCAGTAGTCCTGGCTGCATCGCGCCGCCGATAAAGACTCTCAGTAAGACGGTACCAGCGGGCGCGCGGCCAACGTACTTCTCGCTCGAAAAACTGCACGACAAGATCAAGCGGTTCTCGACGTGCGGAACGACAAACCCGAATGAATTGAGCGGATTCTTGATTTGATCCCTCCGAAAGCCGAGTGAAACCACAGCACAACTGGCGTATTTGATATTGCGCAACCTCCGCGACATCTTGGCATCGACGCCTTTCAGCAAACGAGCGGTATGAGTTGCCGGTGTCGCCATCACCACCGCATCGGCGTGCACCGGCCGAGAGTTTTGCTTGTAAATCAACCAGCCATTTCCCAAACGCTCCACTCGTTCAATTGGCGAATTCAGATGCAGATTTTGTGCTGGCAAGCTATCACCGAGCGCATTGATCAAACGTGACATGCCTCCACGAAGCGTCATGAATTGACTGTACCTCGCGCCGCCGCGGCCTTCTTTATCGTGTTTGCGATGGCGACGACCATTCATCATGCCGCGAATCAAGCTGCCGTGCTCACGCTCCATCTCTAAAAACCGCGGCATCGTTGCCGCGACGCTCAATCGGGTTGGGTCTGCGGTGTAAATGCCGCCCACCAGCGGCTGCACGAGTCGTTCAAACATTTCCGTGCCAAATCGCCGGCAGATGAACGAACGCAGCGATTCGTCATGCTGGTATTTCCTGGGACGCACAAACAGCTCCATGCCGGACCGCAGTTTTCCCATTGGCGATAAGATTTTGGTGGCCAAGATCGGCCACATCCGGGATGGAGCCATCACCATAAATCCAGGCGGTATCGGCTCGAGCTTGCCGTGACTGACTACCATGGCTCCGCCGCCGCCGGAATTAGTTTGAATTAACTCCTCTCCTAAACCCAGCGTTTTGCAAAGTTCGATCGCGGTCGATGAGGTGGTGATAAAATTATCTGCCGCCCCTTCTATCAAAAATCCCTTTTTTTCAGTCGTCTTGATGACGCCTCCTAGCCTTGATGCTGATTCATCTAGCGTGACCTCGACCGTCGGGTCGAGTTGCCTGAGTCGGTGAGCCGCCGCGAGTCCAGAAATTCCGCCGCCGATGACAGCGATGTGCTTTTGGTTCATGGGAAAGAATGGGTAGGAAGGTTGATGAAGGCCAATCGAAACGGAGTGGCTGGGCGAGGCAACGAATGATCGGCGATTGAATCGATCCGTTTTGAATAAGCGTATGGATCCTGGTTATCCAGCTTGCGAGCCGTTTTTCCCGCGATCCCCTTCGGGGCTAGGTTGCGGTGGGATGTAGTTGCAGTCAGGTTCTTCTGCCATCGGATTGCCTGTCACGCCAAACGCTCTGGCTCGCGACCCACCGCAGACGTTGCGGAACGAGCAAATGCCGCATTTACCCTCCAGGCGATCCGTGTCGCGGAGCATCTGGAAGGTCGGTGAATTTTGATAGACATCCACGATCCCTTGGCGGGGGAAATCGCCACAATGCAACGGCAAAAATCCAGTCGGGAAAATCTCGCCGGTATGGCTGACGAACATCACGCCTTTGCCATCGTTGATACCAGCGGCAGTAAAGCCACGGGGAGCCTTCTGTTCGCTTTTGGGAGTGTTCTGAATCACATACCGCCGGTAATGGGGGGCCTCGGTCGTTTTGAGCATGAAGGGTTGCTGACTGGACTGTGCATGCAATCGCACAAATGCATCTTCGCATTGCTCTGCGTTTAACCTGTTCATCTCGGTAGCACGCCCAACTGGGATCAAGAAAAATACCGACCACAGGGCGATGTCAAGTTTCCCAAACGTTTCTCCCATTGCCTCAATCTGATCCACATTGGCCGGCAGTAAGGTTGTGTTGATTTGTGTCTCGACACCCAGCTCGCGAGCGATTCGCAGCACATCCATGCTGTGGTCGAAACTGCCAGCTACTCCTCGGTTAGCATCGTGCGTAGCGGCGTCAGCACCGTCGACACTGATCGCCATCCGCGAGATCCCCGCCTCACGCAGTCGCTCGATCGAATCCCGGTTGACCAGTGGGGTCGCACTGGGAGTGATCGATACGTAGATCCCGCTGGCAACTGCGTAGTTGATCAGTTCGAAAATGTCAGACCGTTTTAATGGATCGCCGCCAGTCAAGATCAACATGGGCGGAATAGGGAATTCACTGAGTTGATCGATCAATCGCTTCGATTGAGCGGTATCCAGTTCATTCGGATCGCGTTGTCTTTGCGCGCATGCGCGACAATGTGCACAGACTAAATCGCACGCCTGCGTCAGCTCGTAAAAAACCAGCATGGGACTCTGGTCGAGTGACTTGCGTGACCGAACGTGAACCGGGCGTGTCGCCTCGGACTTCGTGGTGGTCAAGTTGTCGGTGGGGCGGGCAATCATGCGTTGAATCCTGGGATCGGTGAACTCTTTCATCTGATCTTACTGCATTCTGCATGCCAGGGTATAGAATCGGTCCACAAAGAAGGCCGCGGTGAAATGTCACGCGGCCCTCGGTGGTTCAATTGCCAATTCGCCTTCAGTCAGCCTTCGCCACTGTTTCCTCGTCTGCTTTCGCGTCGAGATCTAACTTGTAGCAAGCCGCGATCGCTTGGCGACTGTAGTCGACTGACTCACCCAGAATTCGGGCTGCTTCCTGTCGAGCGTGGAAGCCCTTGCTATTTTCGCTAGCGATGTAATCGAGACGCCACATCGCTTTGCGTTGCAATTTTCGAATCGGTGCGAGTTGTTCTTCGTTGGCTCCGGCGGCTTGCACTGCGATGATCGCGTCGAGCATTTCAGTCATTGCGGTGGCAGCCCGATCGATCATTGTGCTGGTCCGAGCTTGGATCAAATCGACGCGATCTTTAATCTCTTGCTCAGGAATATTGTGACAGGTTTGGCAGGCTTTGTTGATATTTTCCATTGGGCTGCGGACCCAATGGCTGCTGACTTTGGTCGCCCCCTTCTTTTCGTAAGGCATGTGGCAGTCACTGCAACTGACACCACTGCGAGCGTGGATCCCTTGGCTCCACAGTTCAAATTCTGGATGCTGCGCTTTGTAGACTTTTGTGCCGGTTTCCTTATGAACGTAATCGTAGAACTCGCCGCCATCCGGAAAGACCGTACTGTCCCATTCGGCTTCGAGGTCTTCCATCTTCAAGCCGTTCGCCCAAGGAAACGTGAGCGTCATTTTGTTCGCACAGTAGTACTCGACATGGCACTGACCACACACGAACGTTCGCATTTCCGCCCGTGTGGCCATCGTGTTTGGGTCATAGACTCCTTTTGATCCGTTGTTCCGCCATGCTTGAATCGACGGCAAGTGCGGTACTGGATCATCGCTATGGGCCAATTTATCGATGCCCAGCATAAAACCGGGGCGGGTCACGCGAATTTCCATCGTTTGTGGGTCGTGGCAGTCGACGCAAGAGACTGGATGCGCGCCGCCGAGATGCGGGTCTCCTGAAGCGGCGTCGATTCCGTCGGGTGTCTTTTCGACTTCGGCGTGGATTTCTTCGTAGGTTTTCGTGCTCACCTCTTTGAACCCTGCGAGCACTGCTTCTGCTTCGAAGTCGTTTGCTAATCGCTCCGTCGTAGGTTCTTCCCCCAGGATTTCCAAGCCGATGCGACGATAGGTTGGAATGATCGATGCATGGCAGTGCAAGCAAGCGCCAGATTGCTGGACATCGGTGACCCGTTTGGTCGCTTTTTGATCCGCCAGCATATGAGAGTGCCCGCGAGCTTCGCGATAATCAATGCTGAACGCATAGCCGGCGAACAATCGCTTCAGCCAAGGATGCTCTTCCAGCTTGCTGGGCGGCAAAGCGTGATTTCCGCCAAAATCTGTATAAGGATCATTGACCGTTTTGAGGTAATCTTCGTACTGCTGGGGAAAGTTCAACCCCCAAGGTTTTGGATCCGTACTGATCTCGGTGACCTCGACAACCTTGGTGAATGGCGTGCGAGCTTCCTGCTTGCGTTCGAAAATGTTGACCAGCAGAGCGGCCACGCCAAGGGTCGCAATTGCCGTCACGCTCGTCAGGAGTAGCAGCCATCCGAAGCCGTGTTTTTTTGTCATGTCATCTAGTGGATTAATAGTTCTGAACGTCGCAAGCGAGAGAATTGAGAGACCCCCAAGGGGCTCTACTCAGTTCTGCACCTGGGGTTCGGGAGGTAATTACTAACGCCCCGCGTGCCCTACATCTGCATGACAATGAACACACGATTGCATGTCCCCATCGGTGGAAGCGGGCAGCAAGTTATGTACGAAATCTTGATGGCAATCGACGCATGTGCTCTGTGTCACACGCCGGTTGCGAGGCTTGATCTGAATTGGATTTTTATAGCCACCCAGAGTGAAAACTAACGAATGAAAGAATCCGTTGTCCGCTTTGGTAACCCATTTTCCGATTGCATCATGCGGCAGATGGCAATCATTACAAACGGCGACATGGTGATGGCTGCTTTGTTGCCATGAATCCATATGATCTTGCATCACATGACAATTGACGCAGGTTTGCGGATTATTGCTTAGATAGCTTGCCCCTTTGCCGTAGCCAAACGTGAACACGCCCAGCCCGGCAAATACACCCAAAGCGATGGCAAATAGGATAGCAGCCTTGCCGATTCGTGGCGTGGATGTGCCATCGGTTACTGCGTCAACGGAGGAGGCGGAGCTCCCCTCAAGTTGAGGTTGATCTAGCGGCGTTGTATCCGCTTTCGACGTATCCTTCGTCACTAATCTATCCAGTTGCTTCGCCGAACATGGCTGCCCGAACAGTTTGTTCAGGCCAACCACAATCGCCTAGTGCACGGTCCTGCGTACCGAGGCGGAACGTACTCAACGGCGTTGGCAGTGTCTATCAACTCTCGAGTTGATTGCACCGCCCCATTCCAATGGAAACACAGATCAGCGCAAAACCGGTCTCTCGCTCGCCATACGTTCGGTGTGTCGAAATCAGACACCCTGTTTAATGGTCGTCATGCTTCCTAATCGGGAGCAAGCGACGAATTTCTTGAACGTCGCTGCGGAATAAACCGCTTCCACGAGCACAAGTGCGTTTCGCATAAGCTGTGACACCGGCTACCAACTCTATCTCGGCAAGCGAATGAGTGATAGGGATTGGCAAGGTGAAATTATCTCGGAATGCAAAGCTTGATCGAAGCGAAGCGTTGCCGTTTACAGAAAGAACACATCGCAAATGTAGGGCGGAATGTTTGCCCAAACCGCCAGGGATTCACCTCCACGTCTTGCCTTTTATTTCTCATTATGTAGCGAGAAAGACCGAGCGTATGTATGGGCAAATTGATGCTGGAAACGGAAACGTTCAAGCGGCTGTTTGAGTCTCAGTAGCGGACAGCTAATGCAGCACATCTTTCCACTGAATCGCGTTTGAACACGTTTGCCCTCGCGTCGTTTCTAAGCTATCTCGATATAGATTGACTTAGGTGGCGTGACGATTTGCCGCTTTCGGATGTTGGCAGTCCCACCTGAATCACCGACCATTCGCCGCGGCGGATTAGTTTCACCTCTTTGGCGATTTTAGTTGCTTCCTTCTCCGTCAAGAATTCGGCTAACAGATCGTGCGTGACTCCCAAGTCGTTCGCCATTTGCAAGAGAGTGGCTTCGCTTGGCGTGAGCGGTAGCCACAACTCCATCATTGCTTCGACTGTTTCGTTTTCAGCGTTCAGGAATTCGGGAAATGCCGCTCCAGGCGGGCCGATGCCAGTCAATAGAAAGTTCGGCCGTGTAGCGAGGCGGTACTCCCATCGCTTTGCTTCGGGGAAATGCTTGACCACCGTTTTTTGAAAGTTGGTGGTCCTGTTTAGTTTCGAAAGAAGTTCCGTGGCGATGTCGTCGAACGTCTTCGAGATCAACTTTCGGCTCATTCCCTCGGCCATCACATTGATTTCGGGAGCGGTTCGGTCGGCGATTCTTCTCCCGATACGCTCAATCAGGCGACCGCTGACTCCATTTCTCTTTGCCAAAATCTGATCGATGGTTGTGTTATTTTGCGAAGTGCTGCTTGCCGGGTCCGATGTAAATTGGACTCCATCAAACCGGAATGTTTTTTGCGAGGTGAAGTGAAGGTGGCTAGTAAGATTTGCGTTGGCCGGACCGGCATCAGCCTGCAAAGAGGCAATGGCGGTTCCCGTCAGGCTGATCAGGAATTCAGCTTTCTCGGGGGAGATATCGAGCTGAACATCCGTGCGTCCTTTTCCAATTGCTTGACCGCGAATCGGCATTCCCTCGGCACATTCCCGAACTGGCATGGTCACCGTCACCATCTCATGCGTGAGGTCCCGAAACAGGCGATCTGACATTCGCATGAAAATTTTGATTTCGGATGGCTTACTTTCCGATTTGATGCTGCTTGGTTTGACAGATTTTGACGATGCCGCGGGAAGAGGCTCGATCGCCTGTGCAACAACGGCAAAGGAGCAAATGAGAGCAAAGGCAAGCGGTAAGAGTTTTAGCAAAAACATGGGGATTCCGTTCCCGTAGCTTTAAGAAAGATGAAGGATGGGCTCACTTGGAAGTCCACGAATCGGTTTAGCCTAGGTAGACGAAATCGCGATCGCAAGATGAACTTCGCGATCTGAACAATTGGGCGGCAACGGAATCGCAGGGATCGCGATCGGTGATCGTAAAATCGAATGATTGGTTGCCGCAAATCGCTGCATTTTGCCACGATGCCAGACGAGCCACCCAGCGACCATGGCAAATACCCGGCGACCATGGCAAATACCCAGCGACCATGGCAAATACGCAGTGACCATGGCAAATACGCAGTGACCATGGAGAAGACGCAGTGACCATGGAGAAGACGCAGTGACCATGGAGAAGACGCAGCGACCATGGAGAAGACGCAGCGACCATGGAGAAGACGCAGCGACCATGGAGAAGACGCAGCAACCATGGAGAAGACGCAGCGAATGTTGAAAATGACTCAGCAAGGTAAGTCGCGGTCATCTCTTTTGCTGTAGGCGGCGTGGTCAGTCATTCCTGATCTCTCGGAACGAAGAAACTTGAACGACGAACCTTGCCAGGCAAATTCGCGGGCCTAGCATGAGCCGACAGCAACTCATTTCGACGACAAGACCCGGCTGTCGAGGGGCCTGCGATACAGCGTGCGAAATGAGCGAGTACACGCTCATTTCGAGCATTCAGCAAGTTACTTATATTTGACTTTGACGTCACCAATTTGTCCCTGAAACCTGAATGGTCGGCGATCATAATACGCCCGTGAGACTGGTGACCCTAGATCGACCCCCACGTCAAACGTCTCGCTCGCGGTAAAGGCGAGGGGAACGGTACGTTTTGTGTGCATGCGGGCAACCTCCGATCCATCCACTGTCATCACGATGTCGGCTGCCGCTCCGGGCCTTGGCAGGGAGGTGTCGATTACAATCGTGTGCTCTCCAGCAGCGAGCTTTGTTTTTGACTTCATGACGTAACGTTCGATGATCATGAGATTGGATTCATAGGTCAGATAGCCCTCGTCCAGGTAACACGTCAGACCACCGCTCGAACCGCCGAGCGCGTATAGAACGCCACTTGGATTCTCACCGACCTCCAGGTCAATCGTTACCGTATTGCTTTTTTTGCCCAGTCCTGGAGCAGTAAACTCCGGCATGCGGGTTGTCGTGGTATCGAATGTCCATTCGGTGTAGGGCGTCGAAAGCGCATCTTTGGGATGGATGCGTAGCCAGATACCAGCTCCGATCGGAAACACTTGGTTTTCTTTTGCCTGTTCAAGAAACAGCTTTTTCAATTCCGTTAGCTTTTCAGGATGCGAACTGGCCAGGTTGTTGGCCTGGGAGAAATCCTTTGTCAGGTCGTAGAGTTCCCACTTATCGTCTGCTGAATCCCATTTACCGAGACCTTGCTGGGCATTTACCCAGGGAATGAGCGGGCCAAACGTACAGGCGTACCAACCGTCTTGGTAGACCCCTCGGCTCCCGTTGTTTTCAAAGTATTGGATCGGTTTATTCTCTGGTGCTTCGCGATCAAAGAACGAATCGACCATGCTGACACCGTCCATGGGATCTTGTTTGAACCCGTTCACGACTTCTGGATGCTTGATATCGAGCAGGTCATAAATTGTCGGCGCGATATCGTTGACGTGATAAAAATTGGAACGTGGCTTTCGATCAGCCGTTATCTTCTTGGGCCATGAAACTACCAACGGGTTACGCGTGCCACCGAAGTGCGCGGCGACGAGTTTGGTAGAGCGAAAGGGTGTTGACCCTGCCCACGCCCAAGAGGCGTGATAAATATTGTCGGTCTGAGGTCCACCAAGGACTTTTAGTCCACCGAGTTCATTTAGCGTCTTGATCTGTTCGCCGACCGTATTGGCGATTCCATTTTGTGCGAGGAGCTCGCTGATCGATCCTTTTTGACCTTCTGCGGATGAACCGTTATCACCCCAAATGAAGAAAATGATTGTGTTCTCGCGTTGTCCCGTTTCGTCCAAGAAATCAACCAGCTTTCCGATTTGAGCGTCGGTATGCTCAACGAATCCGGCGAACAACTCCATCAGTCGAATTTGGAAAGCACGTTGCGACTCGGGAATGTCATCCCAAGCAGCCATCGTGTCATCACGAGGGGTCAATTCAGTGTCTGCGGGAATCCAGCCGAGTTTTTTTTGCCGCGCAAACACCTCTTCACGCAACTTGTCCCAGCCTTGATCAAATTTGCCTTTGTATTTGTCCGCCCAGCTCGGGAAAATTTGGTGTGGGCCATGGGCAGCACCGGGTGCCCAGTACATTAAAAACGGTTTGTCGGGTGAAAAGGAGCGATGCCGTTTGAGCCAATCGATCCCTTTCTCCGCCATGTCCTCGGTGAGGTGATATTTCTCGTCTTGTGGGGGCTCGATCGGGTTCCTGTTTTCAATCAAGCGAGGCTCATATTGCGAGGTTTCCCCAGCAAGGAAACCGTAAAAGTAGTCAAATCCATATCCAGTGGGCCAATAGGTAAATGGGCCCATCGTTGTCGTCTGGTTGGCTGGCGAATTATGCCACTTCCCAAAGGCGGAGGTCTTGTAACCATATTCCCGCAGCACCTCTGCGAAGGTTGCCGACGTCTTCGGGATAATTCCGACGTAGCCGTCCCAGTCGACAGCACGCTCAGCGATGGTGCCGGAACCGACGCGTTGATGATTGCGTCCGGTCAGTAACGCGGCACGCGTCGGCGAGCAAATCGATGTTGTATGAAAACGGTTGTAACTGATCCCCTCGTTGGCGATCCTAGTGAGGGTTGGTGTGTGCGCAAATCCGCCAAAGGTGTCGGGGGTTCCAAAGCCAACATCATCGACCAGCACAACCAAGATGTTGGGGGCATCGGCCGGTAACCGGTTTGGGTCGACGCGACGCTTCATTACCGAATCTTGCAGACGCGGCCTGGCAATGCTGGCCGACGGAGTCGGTGGAAACGGCAAGGCTGTCCCATCGTCTGTTTGCCCGCAGCTTATGGAGCACTGCAACGAACAGGCTACGCCGACCAAAAATCCAACCAGCGCTCGGTTCACGACCACGATCATTTTCATTCGTTCTATTCCTTCTCGGCTGCTGGATCAAATTTCGTTGGCGAGAGAGTTTCGGTCGGCATCTTTGCCGGACCAGCAAGACAGAATCAACGTCCCGCCGGGTAATATTTCGCAATCGAATCGTCCGCGATGAAAAGAGCGGGCAACGTCTTGCGGATCATTCATTATGACGAAAAACCCAAGTCCAATTTCATGAAGAGGTCGTGACAG
>JAQWPZ010000003.1 GCA_029245125.1 Rubripirellula sp. | reverse complement strand
CGTTTTGAGATTTATGAGTCAGACGATTGGGCGGATGCGTACGATGTCGTGATCCACGACGAGTGTTCGGCATCGGTGATTGAGCGGCCTTACGTCGATCGTATCTTGAAGGCTCACCTTGACGGAGTGCCTGCTGTTAATCTGCATTGCGCGATGCACAGTTACCGCTGGGGTGATTACCGCGCCCCAGTTGAGCCGGGTGCAGATAATTTTGCTTGGTACGAAATGATCGGTGTTCAATCGACCGGGCATGGTCCGCAGGCACCTATCGATGTCGATTACGTCATTGAAGATCATCCTGCGACGAGTGGATTGAAGGATTGGAAGACGATTAATGAAGAGCTGTACAACAATATCCGGGTTTATGCCGGGACGACCGTCTTGGCGCGTGGAACGCAGATGCAGAAGCCACGGAAACGTGAATTAAAAGAAAACCCAAATGCGAAAGGTCGCAGTGCGGAGGCCGCTGTGGT
Organism: Rubripirellula sp.; assembly: GCA_029245125.1. Taxonomy (GTDB): domain Bacteria; phylum Planctomycetota; class Planctomycetia; order Pirellulales; family Pirellulaceae; genus Rubripirellula. The sequence continues at coordinate 16,978 of JAQWPZ010000003.1, read as the reverse complement.
TTGGGTCAACGAATATGGTCCAAAGAAGACGCGGATCTTTAGCACCACGCTCGGGCACAATAATGAGACGGTCGGCGATGCTCGTTATCTCGATTTGGTGTGCCAAGGATTGTTGTGGGTAACGAACCGTCAATCTAAATGAGCCCAGAACGTTCGATTGTTTCCGGGTAGCCAGTGAAGCGAGAAGTGGGCAGACGCGAAGACAAAAGTGGGCCGCCATTAAAGAGATAGGCGGGCAGTTCGTGAAAACAAAACGGGCTGCCCTTTCCTGATTGCAACGGCGAATCGAGGTCAATCGCGACCCACTGAATTCGCACTGAATTTGCACTGAATTTGCACTGAATTCGCACTGCCCCCCTCCACCAGTGAGCCTGGATCTACTCCCAATGGTTGGTCTGGTGTGAGCCATGCCGAGCGTGTCAGCAGGTTTGATGAGCGATTGACTTCTGGTGCCAAGCCGCCATGATCAAACAATCACCTTTGATTGGTCTCATTTGTGGTCTGCCAGTCTTGCGTGTTGCAACGCGGATTGACTTTCCTTAACGAGCGTTTGCCCTTGGTTTCCGCTCGCTAGGGTATTTCGATGAGAGTCATCGCACTCAGTCGCTGCACTCAGTCGGCTGGCCTACGTGGGCGAATATCATCGTTTTAAAAACAGAGCCAGTTAGCGAATCCTGGTCGAAATTCTCATCTCCTTAAAAAAATCCCCGATGCCCTACAAATTGATACACGCGACAACTGTCGTCGCATTTCTGGCGGTGCTGTTTTCTTTGGTGGTCAGCAATGAGACGGCATTCGGTGATCGTGGTACGAAGCAAGGCTCGGACGCAGCGGCGAATCCCGATCAGCTTTTCAAACCAGCTCATCTTCTTAAGGTCGACATTCAGGTTGATCCAGCAGATTGGGACACCATGCGAAAGCAGTCGCGTGATTTTTTTGGTTCATTGAGTGCCGAAGAGCCGGTCGATTCTCCATTCGATTACGTGAAGGCCGACGTCACGATTGATGGTAGGAAGATCAAGCAGGTTGGGATTCGTAAAAAGGGTTTTCTCGGGTCATTGGATGAGAACCGGCCGTCACTCAAGATTCGGTTTGATCGGTATCGGGATCAATCCCCATTTGGCGAACTCGACCGAATCACGCTGAACAATAATAAACAGGACCCATCAAAATTAAGTCAGTATCTCTCTTACAAATTGTTCGCGGAGGCTGGTGTTCCCTCGCCACGGTGCAACTTCGCCGTTGTCACGGTCAATGGCAAGTCGCTTGGAGTCTACTCACATGTCGAATCCCTGAAGCCACCCATGCTGAAGCGAGTTTTCGGAGATGGCAGCGGCTTGCTGGCCGAGGGAACGCTCGCCGATTTCTTGCCATCTGCGGGTAAACGATTTGAATACAAGAAGAAGCTCAAGAATAAGACCAAAACCAAAATACATGAACTGACAGATTATCTGCAGGAGTCCGAGATCGATGTTCAGAAACTAGATGAACTCGTCGATCTTGAATCGTTCTTGACCTATTGGGCAACGGAGAGCTTGATTGGATTTTGGGACGGCTATTCCCACAACCAAAATAATTTTTTCGTCTACGAAAACCCGCAAGATACGAGGTTGTATTTCTTGCCTTGGGGGACAGATTCGGCATTCACGACAGATGTTCCGCGGGTCATCGAGCCAATAGCGAACCTTGCTGTGCATTCCAATTCAGCACTCGCGAATCATCTTTACCGTCTGCCGGAGACACGTGAGCGTTACTTGGCGACGCTTCGATCGCTCCTCGCGTCCACTTGGGATGAAGCTGAACTTTTGGATGAAATTGAGCGGGTTGAGAAGATGCTTTCCACCGTCGTGCTGAGCGAATCCCGATTTCACAAAGATGTCGAGCGGGTGCGTGAATTCGTCAAGACTCGGCGGGGTGCAATTGAGAAGCAATTGGAACAGTGGCCGATTGCTTTGGAAGTCGGTCCGCGGAGTCCCGGTCTGGTGATTGAGTACGGGGGAATTCGCGGTGGATTCGAAACGATTTGGACGAAGGAAACTCCTGATGCACCGGAAGCACAAGGCGAAACGAGTGCCGAACTCAAAATGGCATCCAAGGAGATCACGCTGACAAAGTTGGGGGTGACCACAAAGTTAAGCGATCACTACAACGATAAGTCTAAGGACGGGATTCGTTCACCAACCATCATCTTCACAGGGGTTCGAGAAAGTGACGGCAAGACGCTGACATTCATTGCAAAAGTTAGGCCCGAAGATTTCTATCCCGCGAAAAAAGAAGTCCCGGTCAACGGTGTCCTTATTGAAGGCAGCTTGATTGCATTCTTCACGATGTTGGCTTTGAATCCCGCTGCGATCAAACTCATTAACGGGACGGTGCAGCTAGATGAGGCGAGCCTGGAGGAAGGGGCTGCGGTTGCCGGCAAGGCTGATTTGAAAATTGTCGGTTTCTCTGCGCCGAAACGGGAAACCATTCGCTGGTCAGCAGATTGAATGGGGTTCCGGACCAGTTGCGTTTGAACCGCGGCTTAGGTTGAGAACGACGAACTAGAGGTGGCGATAGGGGAGGAGCATTTGGAAATGCTTGGCCGTGCGTTTTACACTCATGCGTGGCTCGGACGGGTAGCTTCGCTAGTTCTCCGTCCCTGATCGTTTGCCAGAATTCGTGCCCCAGGACCATCTGCTTAGCTGGTGGATGCGTCGTTGCCAAAGGTGTCACGCACGTCGCGACTGTGAAGGATCCAAAGAACCCACAGTCCAATTGGCTGACCAAGCAGGCCCGCGATCATTGCCCAGGTGCGTGAGGAACGCTTTAAGAACGCTCTTGCACCAGCGATGATGACGACTCCGGCGAACAACAAAGTCAGGATCACCGCAAGTAAACTTGCACGCTCAAATCCATCGGAAGGTAATGACCAGCCGACATCAACTTTCAGTAGAGTCAGCAAGAAGGCAATTAAGTTGACGAGTCCGATCAGGCCAACTGCGATACCCGTTAGAAGCAAGCCATACCCTGCGATCCGTATTTGCCGATTCAGATCGAGAGCTAACGCGCGTTGAATCAGGTAGCGTGCCGATTGGCACACGACGGCGACCACGATAAGCGTGAATCCGATGAACATCATGAAAGGTGAAATCCGCAGTTGGTCTGATGCCTGCATGAGTGAACATGTCACCATCCCGGCATGTAGCATTCCATAGAGACTCACCATCAGGATCGCCAATGTTGCCGCCCATGTTGGCACGATCGCAAACCCTTTTGCAGCAATGATGCCGATCAAGATGCCGGCGGCGACCAGCAGAAAGGTATTGGGTATTTCAAAGAACCAATTCGGCTCCGGTTGGTTTCTAAGATTGCTGGAAGGCTGTTCACGAAATCCCAGAGCCGAATGCCAAATCGACAAGGGCGATTGAGTGGCACTCAGACCAAATTGCCAATCCACCAATTCGACTGAACCGATGACGGCTTGATCAGCACCGAGACGATCTTTTTCCAGCGATGATTGCCAGCCAATGAAGGTTGTGAAGAGAATGGCAAGCGCAGCCAATGCGGTGAATATTTCGGATCCTAGGAACCGTTGTGAAGCGACTTGTCGATCGGGATTTGGTGTGCTGGTTTTGGGTTTGCCAGTGCTACCGCCGGAGCCAGTGCTACCGTCGGAGGCTGATTCGTTTGGAGATTGCGGGGCTGGTGCAGGCGATTTGGTATCGTGACCATCTTGGACGATCGAATCGACATCGTGCTTGATTTCGCTGACTTGTTGGTAGCGGCGATCTGGTTCGGATGATAGGGATCGCAGCACGACGTCATCTAAGCGAACGTCAATGTGAACTTTCTGCGAGGGTGGTGCGAAGTGACCAGAAGGAATTTGCCCGGTCAGCATCTCGTAAAAGATGACGCCCAGCGAGTAGATATCAGCTCGATGGTCGACGGTGTGCGAGCCTTCCATCTGTTCAGGAGCCATGTAACGCGGCGTGCCCATGACTTGATGCGTCGCCGTCAGCGTAAAGTTTTGTTCAGATTCGGACGCCAATTTTGCCAAACCAAAGTCAGCAATTCTCACGCTGCCAGCGCGATCGATCAGGATGTTTTCTGGTTTGATGTCTCGGTGCACGACACCTTGATCGTGTGCATATTGCAAGGCATCACAAATCTGGGGGACGATGGCGAGTGCTTGGCTAGGTTGTAGTTCGCCTTGCTGAATCACTTGTCGAAGGTTGGCCCCATCGACATATTCCATCAGGAAGTAGTAGAGCGTGTATCGGTTTTCCGGATCGTCCTCGGAAAACGGAATCGACGTTTCTCCAAAATCGTGGATAGCGACGATATTGGGATGATTCAGGCGAGCCAACGCGCGGGCTTCCCGATTGAATCGTTCCGCAAAATTCAGATCGGCCGCTGATTCCGGGCGGATAATTTTGAGCGCGACCGTCCGATCAAGGGTTTTTTGGCGTGCTTTGTAAACGGCTCCCATGCCACCGTGACCAACGAGTTCCGAGATTTCTAGTTGGGGGAAGTGGTTTGCAAGTGTCTCGGCGTCCGGTGGAGTGAACGGCCCATTCGGAGTTGCTGCCAGGGATTCCGACTGAGGTGCTGCTTCGACCCCTGTTTCGGCGAAACCACTTGCCGGGGATGACTTTGCATCATTCAAGCTGTCAAAACCAGCGGCCAGCAAGCATTTTGGGCACATTCCGGCTGGAGCGTTCTCCGGTAGCTCGGCCCCACAGTTTGGGCATTGTTTCGGTTGCGACATCAGTACGATTCTCTTTCCTGTTTCATTCATTTTGTTCGTCACTCTACTCCTTGTGACGGAAACAGGAACGATGGTGACATCTGTTTTTTCTTTTTTTTATAACTCCAATGCAGCAAATAAGTTATGGATCTCGTCTTCGATTTCATCTGGCGTGGAAACCGTCTGGCCGATTCGATCACGAAGCTTCTGTCGATAGCGACGTCGAAGCCGTGAACCCGCTTTCTTGGCGGCTGCTTCGGTTATCTCCAAACGGGCGGCGGCCTGTGCGTAAGTTGAATCCCCTTGGTTCCCTAAAATGAAACCTTTCAATTCGGCAAAATGATTCGCCTTGCCCTTCGCGACGAACTCCGCTTCCAGCGATTCCATGGTCGATGTTAACAACGTGATGGCCCACTGTTTATCGTAAAGCTGCTCAGCGGTCAGACCGCAGGGCGGTTCGATGGAGATCAGTGAATCAGCAGATTCGAAATCGAGCGAAAGTGGTGTTTTCCCTCCGCCCCGTTTGATCGCCTTTGCCTTGTCCCATTCTTTCGAGAGGAAGTGTTTGAAGGCAGTGATCAGGAACGCTCGAAAACGGCCACGGTCTGGGTTCGCATCGGCGACGTATTGTTTTTCTAGCAGCCTTTCAAAGAAAGCTTGGGTCAGATCTTGAGCTTCATGGCTGTCATGAACGCGGCGATGCGCGTAGGAGTAAAGCGGTGGCCAGTAGGCTTGGCAAAGCGTCTCAAGGGCTCGATTCGAATCGCCCTGGTCCTGCTTTCCGGCTGCGAGAACAAGACTCCAGTGAGTTGTCGCGAACTGGCGAACTTGGTTTTTGCGAAAATCGTCCGAGGCATGGTCTTCCATGCCCCGCATGTTACACGCATTGAATCTCGCCTGCATGTTCGGCCTGCATGTCAAGTCGCGGAGGGGCGGCGAACGAGTGAGATCGTGGGTTGGGAATTCTGGATGCACAAAATCGGGGAATCGATTTATCCCAAATGGTCGGTCACCTCATTTTTTTGCGCAGTTCATCCTCTCTGGGGCATCCTCTCTGGGGACAGTGCATCGTCGTCGCTGGCGCATCGTCGCTGGGGACAGGGCATTCAGGTCTGCCTGCGTCATGCGTGTTAAGCGGACGTACGGAGGCGGAATCCCACATCAGCGATAAGCTCGTCTGCTTCTCCCGCTATCTTCACCGAACTGATTGTGCCTTTGAATCTGGAATGCTGTTTCTCGAGAAATTTCGAGGGTGACGGTACTATTTTGCGATTGACTGCGGAGGGGGGGGCATGACCGTCAAGCGGCACCGTGTCATTGTTGCGATTGGCTCTATTTGCAAATTCCGGAGGTCATTGTTTGTCGGATCGTAACGATTTGAACCGGAATAGGAGCACTCGCGAAAGCGTTCAATGCCCCCCGTTCGTCACTGGCAAATTCGATTCGTCCCGCTGCCCCCCCGGCAAGGCGGCGTTTGTCAGGTGACTAAGACAGACGGGGTGGTGCTGCGGATTTTGAGAAAATCCCAGGAAAGGTGGCGTAATGGTGCTCTTAGGCACACCAACAGCAACCAACGGGACAAATTGTGTCGTCCGTGCTGTGGATCTCGCAGCGTTTGTCGTGGGGATTCGCGACGGATTGATAGGGAGGGGTTTTTGGTTGCATTGCGTTCGTTAATGACCTAGCAAAACCCGTGGGAAAGAGGGAACATTTGGGTCGACAATGGAGTCGCAATGGAAATGCGGGGAATCATTCGGAGTCTGTTCATTCCTCTCTTTCTCAGAGTATAGTTTTTGTTGTCGGATGTCGCGCGACCGTATTCATAACCGTTAAGGCAATCGAATGAGAAATGTCGTTTCAAGACGGGGCTTTACCCTCATAGAATTGCTGGTCGTTATCGGAATCATTGGTGTTCTGATCTCGATGATGCTCCCTGGGGTCCAAGCTGCCCGGGAAGCAGCAAGACGCACTGATTGTTCAAATCGTGTGCGGCAGTTGGCGTTGGCAACACAAATGCACCACAACACCTACCGCTACTTTCCGCCAGCCCGATATGAGTCGCGTCCAAACGCCGGTGTTGCCGATCAATGTGGCCTGGAAACCCCGACTTGGCTTGCCCGCGTGATGCCATTCCTTGAGGAAGTCGCGTTGGCGGACAAATGGGACTTCTCCAAACCATGGCACGAGCATGGGGAACAAGTAAGGATGGTGATTCCTGATGTGTTCTTGTGCCCCTCGCGTCGTAGTGGAGAGCAGCCTATTGGAATTCGTCGCTTGCGAACAACCGTCACCGGCGGAGGTGGAACCCTGCCTTGCGGATGCCCGACCGCTCCTCGAACGGGGGAGGTTGAGAAGGACGTGGAAGGCGCTCTGTGTGACTACGCGGGCAACCATGGCGACCTGTCTCCAGGGTCGACCGGTGCCCCGACCGATTTTTATTTCGGGGGGAACGGTTCAGGGGTGATCATCAGCGTGCGACCGCAGTGCAAGAATGGAAAGGCGATCGGCCCCATCGATCGCGTCCGAATGGCGTCCGTGTTTGACGGTACGTCCAACACTTTCCTGTTCGGCGAGAAATTCGTTCCAACAACCAAGCTCGCGGAGTTCCCATTTGATTCACCCGCATACGACGGTGATCACTTGCCGGCATCTTGCCGGCTTGCTGGCCCGGGGTTGCGATTGGCGAATGGGTCGGATGACGTTCTAGCGGATATGTTTTCCTTCGGAAGTTGGCACCCCGGAGGGGTTCACTTTGCGATGGTTGATGGAAGCGTCCGTTTCTTCAATCCGCAGATCGACACAAGAGTGCTTGGTTTACTGGCAAATCGAAAAGATGCGAGAGTCATCGAGCTGGACCAATGATCAACGGCAACATCAGCTTCCCGCGGTTCGCCTCCCTGGCGCCCATTTGTTTGTTCGTCTTTTGTTTATCCCTGGTGGGATGCGGTCAACCCGTCGGGCCCGTTTCGGGCGTCGTGCGATTTAGTGACGGCGAGCCGGTAAAGTCCGGGAGCATCGAATTCAGAAGAGATAGCGACCAAACGCGATTTGCGAGTCGCATTGCAACTGATGGAAGCTTCCAGCCGGCCGATCAAGACGGTCGCGTTGGGCTTCCGCCTGGAGCTTACGACATCGTCGTCGTCCAAATCGTGTTGACGGAAGATCTAGCGCTCGAAATGCACAGCCACGGGAACACGGTTCCACGCCGCTATGCTGACTACTACACGAGTGGTCTGAAAGCAGAAATAGCGGAAGGCCAAATGGAGCCGATCGAGATTATCGTCGACATCGAGTAAGGTTCCGAGTTTGCATTTTGCCAGGAAGGTTGCTGAACGCTTCGTTCTCGCCGCAGACTTTCGCGGGTGTGATCAGAGACAGGGCACGCGAGATTTTTGGTCTTGGATGCTTAACCCCATCGCGTGGGTCGACCATGTCGTGTGCGTGATTGGAACCAAGCCAGCTTGCCGGTGTACGGCGACTTGTCATCACCGTGCTTGTCATCACCGTGCTTGTCATCACCGTGCTTTTTATCACAGCGCTTTTTATCACAGTGTGAAGCCTGGCCTGGGTGCTGTTACTGGGGTCGACGTGGTGTGTGTCCCGGTGGTTGATGTTGGCTACCACTTTTGAAACGGGGTCAGTACTTCTGATTGGGGACCTTGGCGAGCGAGGTGACAGATGATCGCTTCACGCTTTCGATCTGATTGCGGTGCTAAGGCTGAGATTCGCATGTCCGTGAAGGACGCAAGCCGTAGGTGAAAATTCGGTCTGTTGGCTGAGAGCTATAACGAAAGGCAGACCGTACGCTCGATGATTCGAGGTAGTACGAACCACCGCGCAGTTGGCGAGTTTCTGTTTCTGCGATCTCTCCAGTCTTTGGTGTGTCGGGAAAGACTTTCGTTGAGTTCTCCGGGTATTTTTCGAGGGTGTTGTAGCACCATTCGATTACATTTCCCTGCATGTCGAAAAGGCCAAAGTCGTTGGGCTTCAGCTGTGCCACCGGCCAGCAGTGGGTTTCGCCGTTTGCTTGATACCAGGCATATTTGGGAAGCAGTGAATCTGCCGCGCCGTAATATCGTCTGGTGCTGGCTCCCGCACGGCAGGCGAATTCCCACTCTGATTGGGTCGGTAATCGATAGCCGCTAAGTTCCCAAAAGTTATCCTTGGCTTTCATGCCGGGGCCATATTCGCCTTTGTCATTGGGTTCGTAGCACCACTGATCCTGAGGGATGTTTTCCTGTTCGCTAAGCCAGTTGCAATACCAAGCCGCTTCAAACCACACCATCGCAGCCATGGGGGAGTCTTCTTGACTGCTGAAAACTAGTAATCGCTCTTTGTCCGGTGAATAGACACCCTCATGGGCCGTTGCGAAGGTCCGCCATTGGGCCCTCGTGACTTCCTTGGAGGCGATGGCAAACCGTCTACCGATTTTCACTCGGTGCGAATGCTCGCTGGATGCTCGTCCAGCTTCTGAAGCTGGAGACCCTACTTGCAATTCACCAGCATCGAGGGCGACAAAGGTCTGGCCTTGACTGTTGATATACCACTGCCGTTGACTGTCTTTAGCAGGGACGGTTTGTTTTTCGGTCTGCTTCAGTTCGTCGTCGATGGCGGCGATCGCATCATCCTGTTGCAATCGTCGCAGCAGCCATTCGGCGGCCGCGTGCAAACCCGCATCGTGATCATTGCGGTAGGCATCCAGCAGCGTCTCGATCAACGGTTGTTGTTGAGAGGCGGATAATTCGAACTCACCCAAGCAGAGCAGCAAAGCACGCTTGATCGTGATGTCAGATTCCTGATCGTAGCGAGCAATGATCGGCTGCGGATTAACGCCTCGTGGACTCAGCCAGTGAATGAGATAACTTCGCACACGGGGATCAGGGCTATGTTTCAGTAGTGACCAAACATTTTCGGCAGCATCCATCCGCATGAGCATTGCGGACGCATTCGCTTGATGGATCGCCAACATTTCTTTGTCTTCTTCATTGGCACCTCTCGCAGCGGTTTTTCGCACGAGTTCCTCGCCGAGCGCGACTGCCTGTTCCTGATGAAAAGTGAGCTTGTTGAAGATCGGTTCAAACTGTTTTTCGTCAGCGTCGGTCAGCAGTTCAAATAGTGGCTCGACGCCGGAACTAAGATAATCAGCGAGTGTGTCAGTGGCAAAACCTCGCACTTGTTCACCCCTGTCGTGATCGCGGTACACCACTTGGAGGGGAATCTGGAGATGTGCTTTGACCGGCCGCAGGGCGTTACGCCACAGCAACAATTCCGAAGGCAAGACGCCCACGAGATGGACGGCCACGAATTGTGCGAACGATTCGTTCTGCCAAACCGCGTTGTTCGCGTCATAGTTCGCCAACGCACAAGCCGCTTGAAAGCGTCGGGCTGTTTCCTCACCGGGGTCTGTTGCGATTTTTAAATAATCAGAGGCCAACTCCGATTGGTGGCCGCTTAGTAGGTCACAAACCGAGCTAAACTGGGCGGGCGATACGGTCAGCAAACGTTCTTTGAGAAACGGCAAGACGGATTGATCTTCAGCCAGCATTGCTAATGCTGCATGAAGTTTGGCGTTGGATTGGTCGGGCGAATCGGTGAACGCTCTGCTCAGATCGTCGTCGGCAAACTTGCGATACTCAGCTAGGTTCGAGATGACGGCGTTGACTTGCGAGGTTTCAGCACGCAGCAAACCTTCAACTAGTCGCGTCGCTTCGGCGTCATCTTGTTCTTTCTGTTTTTGGGCGACGAGCTCCTGCTGCTGTCGATCAACCGCGTCGCGAATCGCTAGCCCACCGAAAACTAAGGCGACCAACGTGACCAAGGCGAGCGTGGTCCGAATCCCGTGCACGCGACCGGCCTTCCGCATCATTTTTCGTTGCGGAGCAGTCCAGGTATTTTTGTTTGTGGACAGACGGATTTTGAGGTTGTCGGTCCAAGATGGCAGGAAACGATTCTCTGGCTTGGAATTCCAGGTGACAGACGAATCGAACAGCTTGATTTCTGCTCGACCTTTGCGAGTTTCCTTTTGCTTGCGTGTCAACCAATCCCGTAGCGAATGGACCAGATAGTCGTGCGTGAGTTGGAAGTATTCTTGACCTGCTCGTGTAGGTGATGCGTTTTTGCCGTCTAGTTCAGTTCCTTCGGGATCGGTCGGTGTGATGAGCCGGATTTCACTGTCCAAGATGCGGATCAGATCATCGAAATCCTTGGGTCGCTTTCCATAGCCACTCGATTCCATCAGCTCTGCGGTGGACCGCATGTAGCCTTTGATATCAGTGCCGGTTTCAGGGAGCAGGTCTCTAAGAACGGCGCGGGCCGCTTTCTGGTGGAACCGGTGCCGTGGGACTGCGGTTTGTGAAGTAAAGATTTCTTCGAGAAAGGTGACGCCCACGCCCTGGGTTCCACCCACTTCCTTAAGTTCGGCGAGTGTCCAGTTTCGTCCCTTCATCATCTCGGCGAATAGTGCCAAGCGAACACAAATGACTTTTCCTTCGCCAGCAAGGCCGGCGACTGACTGCTTGATAAATCTTTTTTGTTCTTTCGTTGTCTTTTCGGTTTGAGCTGGCAAGGTTCCGAACGCCCGCCCAAAAGCGGCCAAGACTCGCTCGGCATGGCGGATGGGGAAAAGATCGACTGGTGCCATGTTTTTGCCGGGCAAAAAGTCGATTTCCAATTCGAGGCCGAATCGTGTCACTGCCATCCAAAAGTCATCTCGGACCATTACGATGCACTGCACTCGGCCACCATCGCATTGTCGCAGGGCTTGCATGAGTTCAGTGTTTTCTTGCTCCTTGTTGGCGTGCAACCACTGTTCGAACTGATCGAGCACGATCAGCACTTTTTCGCCAGCGGGAATGCCGTTGCCTTGTCGCAATGCTGCGATTGTTTCTCTTAAGCTCAGGTTGGGTTCAAGCGACGGGCATTTTTTTCGGATGCCATGCAGCAATCGAGTTTCCGTTTCTTTCGCTGTCGCTTCGATGTAGATTGGAAGCACATCCTCGGACAGAAGAGGCAGGAGCCCAGCCCTGAACAATGAAGACTTTCCACACCCGGATGGGCCGTAGCTCAACCCAACGGAAAACGTATTGTCTGGATCAAATTCTTCAATGCGGGTTTTCCAAAATCGCAGACTGTCTGGCAAGCCATCTCGATCTCTCGGGCCATGGATTAACTCCAGAAAGAAATCTGCATCATGAGCGTCGAAGGATCGAAGTCCTTTCGGCACAATCTTCAGAGGCTGACCTTCGGACGCCCCCAGGCTGACCGCAGTGGACGAACTTGAGAGCGAGTCCACTGAACTGGAAACTGCGTTTGGATTTCTGATGGAGGAATTGGCGATTGTGATCCCATTGGCCGACGTTCCGCTCTGGATAACCGTCAGTTCCGAGAGAAAGAGCCGCAAGTCATCAGAGAAATCATGGGCTGACGCGTACCTCTCCGTGGCACGCTTGGCGATTGCTTTGTGGCAAATGCGGGCGAGTTCCTTTGGCAGTGTTTCGTCATATTGCCGCAAAGGTTTCGCTTCGCGGCTGGTGACTTGTGCGAGCAACTCTGTTCTTGTTGCACCCTTAAACGGACGACGACCTGCGAGTAATTGATACAGCACAACGCCTAGACTGAAGATGTCACTGCGACCGTCGACGCGATGGCCTTCACCACGAGCCTGTTCAGGGCTCATATACGAAGGGGTCCCAGCGTACTTTGGTCCTCTTCCGATATTTTCTTCTCGCAACGCCAAACCAAAATCGACAACAAAGGGCTGGCCATCACGGTCAATTAAGATGTTGCCCGGTTTTAGATCCCGATGCACAAGACCCTGTTTGTGGGCGTAGTGAATGGCCTCGGCCACAGTCGCAACGATTTCGGCAGCATCACGGAATTTCAGGCGGGTCGTTTTGAGCTTTGTTGCAAGGTCCGTGCCGTCGATGTACTTCGAAACGATGTAACAGGGGCATTCTTCAGTGCTGCCGACATCATGAACAGGCACAATGGCGGGATGATCGAGATTAGCGACCGTGCGAGCTTCAGTCAGATACGCCTCGACATCCTTGGGTTTCGAAATCAGCTCTGAGTGCGGCACCTTGATGGCGACCGGACGTTTCAGTTGGCCATCATGTGCAAGATAGACAACACCAAAGCCACCCCTGCCTAGAACTTTCTCGATGTTGTAGCGACCGATGCGTTCAAGTGGTTCCGCGCGGTTGGCGTGGTCTGGCGAAACCGCTTTTCCCAGTTCGGCCTCTGTTGCTTCGTACGGGGTGTGGTCGCTCACGCCTATTGTCGCCTTCTTGACGGATGACGTTCGTCGTTTTTTGTGTTTCCGGACGATAAGTTTACCCGATTAGGAGAGGGTTTTCAGCGGTTGAGACCAGTTCTATCCAAGTAAATGAAAAAGGGGGAATGGACCGCTAAAACAAGCCAAACGAACACCCTGGGGTCAAGATGCGGTATGGTCGAAGTAGCATCATCGAAGGGCGGTATGGTCGGCGTAACCTAATGGCAAAACGATGATGCACGTGTTTGAAAGCTCAGTGGGTGAGCCGATTTGACGTGTTGATGAATGATCAATGCTTATTGCGAACAAAGGCGAATTCATGAACCAAATAGAACGGCGGCGTTTCCTTGCAGGCGGCCTTGCCTTGGGGACAGGTTTGACGTCGCTTCCATTTTTGCGATACGTAAATGCCGCGGTCACCAACACCACGCAAGCTGAACCGAATGGTTTTTATTCTCTTGGTCAACAAAAGGGGCATTGGTGGTTGATCACGCCGGAAGGGAGCCCATTCTTCACGGTAGGAATCAATCACATTGATCCGGCGAGTTTGCGTTACCCCGAGAACATTGACATTTGGCGCAATCAATACGGTGGTAGCACGATTCGTTGGATCAAGGAATCGGTTGCGCCCAATCTTAAGGAGTGGGGATTCAATACGGTTGGTTGGGTGCAGGAGGTGACAGTACGCAAGTGGCAGCATTCGCGCGCCTTCACGATCGATGAGTACCGAGCGCTCGATATGCCGTACTGTCACCTGCTTCCATTCACCGAATCGCACCAGTGGGAGAAGCACACGGTTCATTACGATTTTCGCAGCGAAGACTGGAAGGAATGGGTTGATTACGTAGCACGCGCTCACTGTGCGGAAATGGCCGACGAAAAGAATTTGATCGGCTACTTTTACAGCGATTGCCCTACTTGGACGCACTCCAGGACTGACAACGAGTGGCGAGGCCCCATTTTCGATCCGGAGCGGCTCAATTCCAAGGCGGGCCGCCAAGAACTCAGTGAATTGGCCCGCTGCTATTACAAAACGACGCATGATGCGATTCGCCGTTACGACAAGCATCATTTGATCCTTGGCGATCGCTACGAAGCAAATGCGCCGATCGCAACGGAAGTCATCGAAGCCGCATTGCCGTTTGTCGATGTGTTGTCATTTCAAGATTTCAAGAACCCCGTTCAACACCTGGATGAGTGGTATCGGAAAACGGGTAAGCCAGTACTGCTTGCCGATGCCGCAGGTGTTGATTGGCGAAGTGAGGAGTTTTTCAAACGGAACAATGGGGCGTGGTATGCAGAAGTATTGACGGCTCTGCATAGGAATCCGGGCTGTGTTGGGTTCCATCTGTGCGGTGCCTATCAACGCAATAAGTCGAGGAGACGCGGACTGTTGGATGAAATGGAGAAGCCTGATCGGGAACATCTGCGTCTGATGACCGCGGCCAATCGGCAGATCAGTCAATGGATGGAAAGTCAGTTCTGATTTGGAAGCACGGTTCGGAGAGGTAAGGGGGGGCTGCAAGCGATCCGATCGAGCGTTTGGATTCTCAAAAAACGCAGGTTGTAACTCAAAGTATGCCGGACCAATCGGAGCGTCGTTCCTGCCCGAAATTACGGCATTGCCGGAACCGCATCGCAGCGTTCTCAAGTCCGGCCTATTAGAACCAGCAACTGTTGTTGGCTATCGATTTGTTGGTGGGTTTGGGCAGCGTTCCCGACCTTCTCACCACGGGCCGGCTGGCCCCATCCTAGGACGTGGCTTCTAGTTCGGGGCAGTTCTTCTCCAGCCAATTCGCTGCTGACCGGGCATCAAGACTGCCAGGCGTTCGGCCCTCGATCTTCTGTTGCGCTGCTCTGATGCGACGGGACACCATTCGACTTTTGATCGCCTCATCCTTTTTCATTCCCACCTGATTCAACAGGTTCGTCACCCATTCACCGCTGAAGATTTTCATCACGGCGTCGTCAAGCGAGATATGATGTGCAAACCTACGGCGGCACGGCAGCTCGTCGGAAAAATGGCAAGGCGATTATCCACCGATGGCAAGAGATGATGGCAAGAGATACTGTCCACCGACGATGACACCGACGATCGCTGTACGTCAATTGGAAGACTGGAGGCGAGATTCATCTTCAAATCGCCTGCCGAGACAGCTTTACACGGAACATTCCAGGTTAGCTGGCTGACGATTACTTCGAGCCGTTCAGGAATGTCAGGGAAGTGTGCGAACAGCAAAATCGCAACCGTCTTCGAATGGGAGCGTTCTTCTGCCTCTCTCGCCAAACCCGCGAATTTGGCATCGGAAGTCATCTAGATACGCTCGGGAATGATGATGGCCTTGGTGTGTCTCTTGCTGCCGAAGAGAAGACCAAATAGGCCTATCCAAGGTTCCCTCTAAATTCATTCGCTCCAGTTGGCAAGAGGCTGGAATCTGATCGGAGTTTGTCAGAGCACCTGACATTTTCGTGAGTCAGTTGAATGCAATGACAGCGTTGTTGCTTGTGTCGTTCCAGTTTCGTGGCCTCATCGACTCTCGGAGAATGCGACGCTTTTGTAACTGGGTGACGCAGACGACAAACGGTCGGTTTCCAAGCAAAAAGCCCATCGTCGAAAATGACGATGGGCTTTGTTGAGAGTTAGTCAGGGCAATTGGCATTGATTTGCACGAGTCCCCGTGAGCTTTGGGCGGCAAGCGTCTACGATTCAGGATTGGCGTCTTTGACTGCCTTTTCCATCACTTCGATTGCTGCGTCGGTGTAACGCTCGTACTGGTTGTAGAAGTGGTTCATGGCTGCTTCGTCGGCGAAGAAGAACATGCGATTGTGGATTGGGTCTTTCAGTCCCCATTCTCGTTTCCCGGGAACAACTTTTCGCTCTTCGAAAAATCGCACCACGTCGATCTCGTTGAGTACCGGTGTAAACGGCATTGGATCGGCGAGAAACATCTGCATCTTCGCTTCTGTCGTGAACAGATAGAGTTTGCCAAGGTGAATGACGCCAAACTCCGAAGTGCCTTCGATCCACTTGTTTTCGTTGATTACCGTGACGGCACAGTATCCCTGCATTGCCAGTTCGGGCTGTTCGGTTTTCGCGTCGGCTTGCACAGCAGAAATTGCAGTCTCAATTTCCTCCGCCGGTGTGGCTGTATTTTGAGTCGGTGTGGGGAGGGATTCTGTCGGAGCGGTAAAACTTTCGGTTGGTACGGCGAAGTTTTCCGTCGGAGCGGTGAGGTTCTCCGAAGGTGTCGGCATGGTCACTGCTTCGGTCGGCATGGTGACTGCTTCGGTCGGCATGGTCACTGCTTCGGTCGGCATGGTGACAGAGGTCGCTGCGGGGGCTTGCGTCGGCAAGGTGAAAGATGGGTTTGCCGATTGACCGATTCCGCGGTTTTGTGCGGTGGTGATCTGTGCTCCTTCGATCGTGGGCATCGCAAAGCTGGGTGTCCCTTGCCCGGTTGACGCGAGTTGTGCTTGTGTTCGGCTCGGCGTGGGCATGGCCATCGCACTGGCTGAGGCGGCGTTGTTTTGCGCGGCTACCGGTTGCGAGATTTGTGGAGACTGCACGTTAGTAGTGGGGCCATATTGATTGGCAGCAGCGGTCTGATTGTAAGCCGGTGCCTGGTTGGCTGCGATTTGCGATTGAGGTGCGGCCGCAGGCTGTTGGGCTGGCGTCGACAAGGTGCCTTGTAGCATCGCAACATAGCGATCCGGATTTTGTGGGCTGACCGTATGTGCCAAGGTTTTCCCCTCGATGGTTACGATCACATCGGTTGGAAATTTGGTGACACGGAACATCTCCGTCAGCTTCGGGCTTGAATTGGCGTGGATCTTGACGGGCACAAAATTCTGGCCGATCGCAGAGTTCACCTGCGGAGCTTTGAAGGACCCCTCCTCTAGCAGATCGCAATACTTGCAATTGTCGCTGTAGAAATGAAGCAACAGCAGCTTGCCCTCGGCTTGCGCCTGGGTGTGGG
>JAQWPZ010000001.1 GCA_029245125.1 Rubripirellula sp. | reverse complement strand
TTTGGTTTCAGTCGTGTAACCGCCTTGAAATCGAACCATGGCGAAGATGGCAAGCTGATCGATTGTCCCGATGCATTTTTTGATCCTGCCGGTTTTCCAGGCGATGTGCTGGAACATCGCAACGCACCGGCGATGCTCACTGTCAATGAGACTGGAACCACGTTTACGGTTAAGTTCGCGGAAGGCTCGCGAGCCCGCTTGTTACGGATTGTCTTTGTCAGCCAGCAAGGTCCTGTGCCATCGATCAATCGTTTGATTCTGAAGTCGTCGGCTGGTGAGACATTGTTGCCCGTCCCCTATGATTTTGCCGATCTTCGAAAAAACGATACCTTGGAAATCCTTTCCGGCGACAAAGTGGCTGTGCGATACATCGACGAGCGCTACGTAACGAAAGGAAGGCAGCGGCATGAGCGATTTCTGAATGTCTCTTTCAGTGATGGCCGCATCGAGTTTGCCGACATTGAACCACGGTTCAGTTCCCGGCACCGAAAGAAGATGCCGTACTATGAAAGACTGCTCCGCTTTCAGCATGGCGAGCCATTCCCGGTGGTGATTCGTGATGCTGACATGGATGTCTCGGTTGATCCTGACGAAGCGAATTGGCGAGCCGTTGATGGTGAAGGGAACGAGCGTCAGTTCGTCGCTCGGGAAACGGGGCCGTCCACAGGTACGTTTCGCACGTTTGTGACTCCAGTGGCCACAATGACAAGTCAAGAGAACGAGATCACCGTACCCGTCGGTGGCACTCTCAAAGTGATTTATCGGGATGCCGAGAATGCAGTCTCGGGTGTTCCCGTCGAGCGATCCGCCATCAGTCAGCACGCCCAGTTTGAAGTGCCGTCGATCGAAGTCGCGCATATGGCGGTTGCACGAGCACCGACAGATGCGGAAGGTCCAGCGGAGCCGTTGAACGCCGACTTTATTCCCAATCTAGAAGGTCGGAAAGCAACCGCTCGCGAGCAGGCGATCATGGAGCGAATACGTGCACGCTATGAAATCCGACAGGATTTTGTCAACAAAAATAATGCCCCGGAATCTGGGATCGAAGTGGTGCACGGCCGACTGGCATTGGTCGATGTGATCGCTCCGCACCTTGCCTTGGGTACAACTTCGAGCATCGACATTTTTGTACAGACTGATGCGGGACGAAAGCTCGCCGGTACTGCTGGTCAATCGTTCGATGTTTCCGTTCCAGGCACGTTGCGAATTCGAGCATCATTAGGAGAAGCGGAACGTACGCTCCCGGGAATGCTTCGCGCGGGGTATCGCGTTGTATCGACCGAGGGTGACGGGTTATCGCAGTCGCGGTCAGAGATTGAACGCATTCGGCAATACATTGAATCAGGACGTTTTCGGGTCGCGATCCCGCTCATTGCAGGCGAACTCCCAAAATATAGTTACGCCGATCCTGAGCAGGTGCGGGAACTCAAGTTGCCTCGGCAATATGGATTGACCGTGCAGAGCGGTGAACAAATTCACATCGGTGTTCGTTACCGAGATCGAGAGGGCAATGCCCAATGGTCTACGTCGTCTGCCAAGGTCATCACGCATCCGATGCTGGATGTTATGAACGAGGGTTATCGAAATCCGCTCGTAGAGGCATTCGTCGGCGAGAAGTTGCATTTGCGTGTGATCGATCTGGCCGCAGATCGCACCGCTGGTTCCGATAGCGTGAGATGTTACATGGCGTCCAAGTCTGGCCAGAAAGACCACGTGTTACTTCGCGAAACGGGGCCACATACCGGGATCTTCAAAGGTTCGTATCAGCTGACCTACGCGTCCTCTGACGTTGATTCGTCTACACCTAATACAACTGGCTCTAATGCGACTGGTTCTGATGCTACTCGCAATGTCGACACGCGTCAGAGTGCTGCTGCTGATATTCGGCGACGCGGATTTCCTGTGGTTTACGGTGATTCGGTTGGGGTTCGCTACACCGATATGGATGGTGCCAAGACACCGCCGCAGTACGTGACCATTGGGAAGGGTGCGGATGGATCCATTGCTCCATTTTCGAAGCGTTATGAAGACTCAGAAACAGCGATGCAAACGCAGTTTGCAATGGCGGAGAGTTATCTGGAACTTGCCCGCAGGCATCGCAAGACGGGCGATTCGGAACATGCGGCGCGGGAGTTTATCCGTGCGAAGCAGTTGCTCGAGAACGCGGTCAATTCGTTCACAGACCCGGAAACTCGAGCTCATGCAGAATATTTGCTCGGTGGTTTGACGCTGGAGGACGCTGAGGGGACGACCGATCCCGAGCTTCGACGACGTCGCTATCAGGCCGCACTGGCTCGATTCATGACGATCACTGGAAGTTACGCCGATACCGAATACGCTTCGAAGGCGCAGTTTAAAATCGCGCTCGTCTATGAGGCTTTGCAGGAACCGGAGATCGCTGCACAGGAATTTGTAAAGCTGGCCTACAAGTATCCTGAATCTGAACATCTCGCGACCGCAATGGCGCGGTTGGGAACTCATTTTCAACGGAAGGCATTGGCCTACGAACGCCAGGCCGCTCCCCTGCTTGCTCAAGTCTCGGCTGATCCGACGAATAAGGATGCTGAGCACCAGGGTGCCGCGTTGAAGAAACTATCGCAAATTGAGTACGTCAAGGCTGGTCAAATTTTCGAGCGTTTGCAAACTCGCTTTCCAAATCATGATTTGGCCGGTAAGGCAGGTTTGCGAGCCGGTCAGATTTACATGCGAGCTGAGCGGTTCACCGATGCGGTCAAGGCGTTGCTAAATGTCGTGAACGAAGAAGCTTACGATGGACCAACGTTGCGATCGGAGGCGATGTACTGGGCAGGGAAATGCCACCAATCACTCGGTGAGCAGTTGCAAACTTATGCCTTGTTTAAACGGATCACTTACGACTTTCCCGAAAGTAAATGGGCCGCCTATGCGCGTGCCGAACTCTCCACCGATAGCTTGCTGCAGCTTGACCGTAGGTTGGAAATCGAACGGTTGCAGGAAGATCAGGAGTAGGCGAACATCACGATGAAAAATTCAGCGGCAAACTACGATTTACGGCCGGTCCGGGCAATGCTCTTCGGACTGCTAATGCTGCTTGCCTTTGCATCGCAAGCATTTGCCACCAAGCTTGATGATCAAATCGCGGCGTTCAAAAAGCCGAATGCCATTCAGACGGAAGCTGTCGTCGGTCGGATTCTTGAAACAGGCGTTGCGGAGCGACGTTCAGCGGAAGCCAAGGCAGCTGTGCAGTCATGGTTGAATCGGAATCACCTGCAGACACCGTCAGCGATCTTTTATGCCGCCCGAGCAGCGGAGTTTTCCGGTCAATGGCAGACCGCGATTGGACTTTATCAGCGGCTGTTGCAGGACAAGAATGTCAATTCGAATGTGGCTGGTGTTGCCATCGATGCGACTTATCGTTTGCTGATCAATCCGATCGGTGACGAAAGTGCCGCTTACCTGTTTATGCGCAAAGATGGCAATCGATTGCGGAGGTTTGGAGCAGCTAGACGGTTCGATCGTTGGTTTCTTGATCAAGCAATTGAGCGACGAGATCTAATCGCGATGTGCGATCGGCTGCTTGCCATAGCCCGTGATGGTGCGACAGATCAAGCACGTTTCAAGGAGGACTTGGAATGGCTTTGTTTGCAATTTGAAGAATATAAAAAAGAAGACGCAGACGTCTATGAAGCGGGGCTGCGGTTATCGGCAGCGAACATTGCGGCTGGGTACAAAGCTCGACTCAAGTGGGTTGCCACGGTCATGCGTTACAACCAGCATCTCGATGAATTGCGGGATGCGAACGCTCCGGCAGATCCTAAGTTGACCGATGCAGCCTTAGCGGTTGCCACTGAGTTGTGCAAAGTGGATCCCGATCGTGGTCCGTTTTTGGTCGCCCAAGGTTGGGGAGTCGAATACGATCACCACCATTCTGGGAACTGCGCAAAACGTTTTAATGTCGAAGGTGTTCGGAAACTCGCCCAGTTGCTTGCCACGTTACCGCGGATGTCGGCCGACAAGCGTGATGATCTGCTCGCATTTGAGATTGCGCAAAATCGTGTGAAGTTCGCTCCCGCGGCTATCCGCAAAGCTGTGAGCGATTACCCCGGCATGCTGAACTCACTTGCCGCGAGCAACGTTGCTCTGTTTGACAAGACGATCACGGTTGAGGAAGCCCAGACGCTCGCTCCGCAACTGGTGCGCAATCCACATGTGCAGGCAGCAATGGTTCGCGTTTGGGCTAAGCCTGAGCGTCAATACAGCCTAGTCGCCGACCAGATGATGCAAACAGAGATGTGGCGATCCAGCGATTTAAAAACCCTCACGCATGGCGTATGGCATAGCGGGATGTTCGAGCGGGATGGGGAACACGATGAACCGCTCAAGAAGTATGCCAACCTTGATGCCCGATACCAACAGCTCAAACAGCAGATCGACGCAGGGGCAAAAAGCGCAGATCGGCTAGCGGCATTTGATCTGCTTTACAAAGACCTCAGCAGCGACGCGCCGAGGATTCCCGGGTCGCTATTGCTGTGGGACGATCTGTTCGCGCAGGCTCCTGATGCTGATTTGTCTCGGATGATCAAGGTGCTGGTTGCCGACACATCGGGCGACCGCCGTCTGCTGCTTCATCGGGCACTTGGTAAGGCACGATTTGGTGCGAAAAAGAGTGGCTCGATGCTTTGGGAGGGTGAGGTATACAGCAACCAGTTTCGTTACCACCGGAGACCGGTCCAAGAGGCTGTGCCGGACCTGATCGCGCATTTGCAGGCCTTGCTTGGCAAACAAGCTCAGGCTGGTGCGATTGATCCGTCGGTTTTTGGGATGTGGCTACATACTGTCGATCCGAAGCAGGCAGATGCGTTATCACTGATGGAGAAGCTAGTTGTTACACCCGCTTACTTGAAGCTTGAAGCGTCGTATCACAATTCTGTTGCCGATGGGAATCATTTTGGGATGAGTGCGGCGACACCTGCGATCGTCGAGAACCAGCCACAGCACCTCAGTCGTGAGTTGCTCGAACTGCCACCGAATGCGACACCTCAGGCGGTTGAGGCGGCGTTCAACCAGGTACTCAAGCGTGCGGCCGCTTCACCCGATCCAATTGCGGTTGTCGGTTTGCAACCAGTTGTGTCATTGCCAAACTGGAATGACCAACTTCGGCGGCAGGTGTTGACTTTGTTCGCCGGAAATATGCCCATCGGTGACTATCCGACTCGGCAAGGCTATGAGCCGTTGATCCAACGTGTCTGTAAAGAACTTGCGGAGGAGCAACGCTGGGGCGATCTCGAACCTTATCTTTCTGGGCTTTGGTATTCCGTAGCATGGACGGATGACCACAACCACTATCGTGGTGCTGCAGCACTATCCCAGTTTGCCGTATCGGCATTGGATGCCGGTCAAACATCGGTCGCGCTGTCGATCGCTCGCAATGGTTCGATGAGTCGGTCAGTGCGTGACATGAAAGCCAATTTGAATGCGGCCAAGACCGCGATTTTGGGGCGCATCAGCCAAGTTCAGGGAAAAGCATCGATCGCACTCGGTGTAATTGATATTCCAGTGGATGAACTTGACCCGACGTATCCCATCTATAAGTCACAGGCGGAGTTTGCACTTGGTAATGTGGGCGCTGCCTGGGATTTGTACGACAAGAATTCTGAGCTGTTGGAGGTTTCAACAGATGCTCCGCTGATTCGAAAGTTGACACCGGGATATTGCTTGTGGTTGTTGGCACGCAATGTCGAAGATCGTGATACGGGCCGCGCCGAAGCATTAGTCAAGGAACTGATGATCTGGTCACGCCGCGAAGCCGGTTCGTTTACCCCGCAACAGGAAGCCGATCTGAAGATTGCTTACGCTGACACGGCGTTCCAGAAAGGCAATTATCAAACTGCCCGAGCTTGGTACCGCCGCGTGGCGGATGCAGCCGAACATCAGCAGACGGAATTGCAATACAAGTCAGCCTTGCGGTCGGTGATGGTCGATCGTGTGTCGCGAAATTTCGGCAGTGCGGTGACTGAGTTGGACAAGCTGATGCTGATTCGCGATGAAAATCTTCGGAAACGAGTTCACTTCGCGCGGGCCGAGGTTTTCTTTGATCAGGAAAAATATGCGGATGCCTATGACGAGGTCGCTGCTGTGCTCAAAAGCGATCCCAATCATGCCAATGGGTTGATTCTGCTCGGTAAAGCGCAGCTCGAAATGCGGAAGTTGGTTGATGCTGCAGAGATCGAACTCGGTGCGACCCGCGATCAAGGGGTTATTGTTCCCGGTGAAATGATCAAGATCAATTTGAACGATCCTTCTTTGAACGTGGCTGGAGTGGGGGCGGACATTGAGGTCGAGATCTGGGCCGAGTCTGGCGATCGCGAACGTGTGATGCTCTATCAACTGGGCGATGACAAGTCGAAGTACCGCGCTGAGGTGCCAACTAAGCTGGCTGCCCCACAACCGGGAGACAAAGTCCTGCAGGTGCTTGGACGCGATAAGATTCAGTTTGGTTATTCAAAAGAATTTCGAGCCAAGATGTCTGACCTGCCGCCCGATCCGGAAACGGTGATCGGGGTGGCATCGAATGCTCGCCTGGTTGTGTCCGCTGGAGCTTTTCCGGCACGTACCGGCGAGCGGCGACTTGACCTGGCAGAGCTTGGGATCTCGACCGCTCAGCAGGCACTTGGCACACGGAACGTCAGGCCTGGTAATCCGGTTTACCTGCGAGTCCTCGATCCTGACCAGAGTAAGACGGACGAAGTTGATGAAATCGTGGTTTCGCTTTCAACTAGTAGCGGCGACATGATTGCGCAACAACGATTGAAAGAAACAGGGACACACACAGGTGAGTTCGAAGCCATCGTTCCAACGGGATCAGCTCAGGCACTCGCTTACGCATCAGAGTCATCCCCCGGTCGGGATCCGAATATGGTGATCAGTGCTGAGCCTTACCCCGGTTGGGCCGGGGTGATCGGCAGCGAGGCCAGCGATCGTGTGTTAGGCATCGACCTGAATGACAACGTCCCGCTGGGGAAAATGAGTATTCAGTGCGACGACCGAACGCTGGCTCCGACGCATTTCGTGCTTCAAAGTTCGATGAACGGTCGTGACTGGATCACGCGCGCCCGCTTTCCAGATGATCCGGCTCCCTGGGATGGGCGGCCAAACTTTGCGTCCTTCCATACTCGCGTCGGTGGCGTATCGATTTCTACTCCAAAGGGATGGGAGTTGCCGGTCGATTGGCTCAAAACGCTGGAAACGACTTCATCGCGACCGGCCTGTCGATTTGTTGCTGCTCACGTGGCAAACCTCTCGGCAGAGAACATTATCGTCGATCCCGCCGGTCACCCGAATTCATCGATGTTGGTCAGGTTTCGTGCGCTTTTTTATCAGCCTGAAGCGGCGATCCGCACGTTTCAGTTGACAGGTCTGCCGACATCCGAACGTGCCCAAACCGTGTTTCTGATTGATGGCCAACCGGTCGAAGAAGATGCAGCCAACCCGTTCACAATCACGCGAGAGCTACGTCCCGGCTTGCATGAAATTCAAGTTTGGCGAAGCGAACAACGGGGTGAATTGCAGAAACAAAAGCCGCAGTTGTTGTGCGACATGGCTGGCAAGGATGAATTGCAGCCTTGCCCGGATGGTATGTTTGATCCCGCTCTGTTTCCAGCTTTGGTTCGTGATGCGATCGACCAGCCCGCTGTTGTTG
The DNA here is from genome assembly GCA_029245125.1 of Rubripirellula sp. Lineage (GTDB taxonomy): Bacteria > Planctomycetota > Planctomycetia > Pirellulales > Pirellulaceae > Rubripirellula. The sequence goes on along the minus strand of JAQWPZ010000001.1, from coordinate 10,598 downwards.
AAGCAAATGACGATCGCACTGAATTCAATGTTGCGTTTGCGTCCAACACACAGGCGCGAGTTGTGCGTTTGGTGATCGTAGGCCACGAAGGAACTGCACCAGCGATCGACAAAGTGAAGCTCACCGATCGTGACGGAGTCCAGCGGTTGCCTGTGGAGACAGATTATCAACAATTGCGCGAGAACCAAGAATTGGAAGTCGTTCCCGGCGATCAAATCTTTGTCCGCTATGAAGACGATCGCATCATCGCCAGTCAGCGTAACGGCGATAAAGCCACGGCTCGCTACGAGCGTCAACTTGGTGTTGCTTACAACACTGCAGTGATCAGTGCCTCGTTTCTTAATTACGAGTTAGACAGTGAAGGAGAGCGGCGGTTGGTGCTGGAAGACATTCGGCGATTCAAAATGAACGATGCCGTTGCTATCGTGATCGCTGATGCTGATATGGATACCAGCCCGGATCGTGATCAAATCAAATTCACCGTTGCGGCGATCGCGTCGGGTTCAATCACGGCCACCGAGATTGGCTCGCAAGCCGAAAGCGTGCGGAACGTGATTGCGCTCGAAACCGAGCCACATTCGGGTGTATTTTTGGGGAGGGTGTTCCCTATCGCTACCGCCCCCTCCCGCGATTCCGAAATTCAGGTTGCCAAAGGTGGCACACTGACGGCAACCTATCGCGATCTGGAGAATTTGGATCCTGGCATTCCTACTGATCGAAGAGTCACGATTGAACATGCTCGCTACGAGACGCCGTCACTCGCTGTTTACAGCGTTGCGAGCGAGCAATTGCCGGTTTCCGTGGCATCAGTCGAGGAGCGATCTATGGGGCCATCGGCGGAGCAATCTGACGAGGATGAAAATGGGCCAGAAATCATCCTGCCGCGTCGCAAACTGAATTACATCCATGGGGATCATGCATCCCTCGGTTCGAAAGTGCCGCAGGCCGTGATCGGATCCAATCTGCGATTTGATGTGATCGCTCCGCATCTGGCTTTCGCGGACAGCAGCACGATCACCGCCTATGTACAGACCGAACGAGGTCGCCAAAAGAATCCGACTTCCGAACTATCGTTTGATGTCCGCGTTCCTGGGACTTTGAAATTGTCTGGGGAATTAAGCGAGTTGGCGATCACTGGTCGCCAATCGCAAGGTCGCCAGCGGAACGGGAGTTGGGCTTATGGGCGGGATGGCGTTGGTAACGGTTTGCCCGGCGTCGCACCTGGCTATCTTGCGGGGACGCCTGCTAAGCCGCCGACCAACACACCCCCATTAGACGAAGGGCGATTCTCTTTCAGCGTACCATTGGTTCTCGCTGAATTGCCAACGCGTAGTTACGCAACCTCGTCTGCTGAATCTTTGCCCACCTCTCAAATCCCAGTGGGGTTGGCTGTTCGGCCAGGTGACAGGATCTACATTGGTTATGCCTATCAGGATGAAGAGGGGAAACCGCAGTGGCATTCAGCTGCGATAACACTGACGAGTGACGTATTTCTGGATGTGATGAACGGCCGTTATCGGCGTCGAATTGCGAATGCGTTTGTCGGTGAAAAACTGTACGTGCGATTGATTGCGCCTGGTTTGGACCGAAGTCCAGAACGAGACGTCACGACTGTCAACCTAAAAGCTAGTAGTGGCGTTGCCACAGTGTTTCAGTTGCGGGAAACCGCTGTCCACTCGGGACATTTTAAAGGTTCGTTTACCGTTAGTTATGCAAGTACGCCACAAGATGAGGCATTGCCTGCGGTCGAGTTGCATGGATTTCCGGTTCAATACGGTGATCAGGTCACTATCTCGGTAAGTGAGCAAGCATTCGCCGCCAGCGGACTTGGGCAAGGAGCTCGCCCGCCTTCTCTTATCGTCGGCATCAATCGAGGCGCTGACGGTGTGATTGAGCCGTTCAGTAAACGTTACGGTGAGGATGGGGTAGCCGTCAAAACAACGTTCACGCTGGCGGAATGTTTCTTTGAACTCGCCAAGCATCATCGCAAGATGGATCAGGAGAGTTTGGCTCGCCGCGAAATGAGCCACGCACAGAAACTCTTGGCTGAAGCGATCGCGTCCCATCACGAAGATGAATTGAAAGCTCACGCTGAGTACCTGCTTGGCAACCTGGCACAAGAATACGCTGACTTGTCCAAGAATGAAGCGTCAAAGCAAAGGATGTACCAGGACGCTCTCGCACGTTTCTCAAAGATCCCACTCGATTACCCCGATACTGAGTTTGCACCGCAAGCACAATTTAAGAAGGCGTTGGTCTATGAGAAAATGAATGAGTTGGAAATCGCGGTGGAGGAATACGTGAAGCTGGCGTACAAGTATCCAGAGCACGAACTGATACCGTCAGTTATGTCGCGACTTGGTTCTTATTTTCAGCAGCAGGGGCTTGTTTACAAGCAGCAAGCTGAATCTTACGAGAAAAAGGAAGGTGACGTTGAAGCTGCGGGTGAAGCGATTCGTCTTCGCGGTCTGGCGACGAAAGAATACCTCGACGCGGCCACGGTCTTTGGCAAGTTGCAAAGCCGGTTCCCTGAGGACCCTCTGGCTGGGTTGGCTGGATTGCGGTCAGCGATGAACTATATGAGAGCCGGTGATTACGAAACCGCGATCAATACCTTCAAAGTCGTGGTTGATAACGAAACCTACGACGGTCGTGAAGTCCGGGCGCAAGCGTTGTTTTGGAGCGGAGTAAGCCATGAACGCCTGTTGGCGACAGCCGAGGCCTATCAGATTTATCGGCGAACCACTTTTGATTTTCCAGACAGTAATTGGGCAAAGCGAAGCCGCGGTCGCCTCGCGGATCCCGCTTTTGCGCGAATTATCGACGAGGAGAAAAAGGCGAGAGAGCAACTGCTTGAGGGACTAAAGAAACAAAGGTGATCTGGGCAACCAACCACCAACGAATTGAATTGCGAAACAGTCTGAACACGATGCTTGAAGACTCAAAATAGGGAAGCGAGATTGAACAGTCGGGAAAGAAGTCTACTGAGTGCCGAGATGGGTGCTGCCGAGCCGAGGTTGAAAGTGCGCAGTAAAACTCGCATTGATACCGGCCGATGGTGGCGTTCGTCTCCGCTCTGGCTTTGTGTGACGGATGACGAACTTGTCCTCTTCGCGGCTTCCCGACGAAAGTACCTGCAGCGATTGCCAATCACGGATTGCCGCGATAGTCATTACTGTCACATTACCGGCGAACTAGTGATCGAAGCGGCTGTGGAAATGCGATTCAGTCGTTTCGTGATGCCGCCAACTGACGCTCTCCGCGTGCTGGATGCACTCGAGGGAGGAGTTTCGGCGTCGCACGCGGGGAATGCCGAAGCAGACGCCGCACCAGACAAGATTGCACCAAACAGGGCGGAAACAGGAACTTGAGACAAAGTACGATGGCGAATTTGAGGACAGGAGTTTCCTGCCAATCGCAAGACAAATCCAAGCCGGGAAACGAGCCCCAATCCTACCGGATCTAAATCATGCTTGAACATATTTTGAATGGTGGGCCGTTAATGGTGCCACTCATGGCGTGTAGCCTCATTAGCTTGGCGGTTGTTTATGATCGCTGGATGGCATTTCGCGCGAATCGGCAAATTGACACGCGCGCCCTGCGGTCCAGCGTGATGGCAGATTTACGTCGCAATGACATTGGCGATGCAATTTCGAAATGCGAGTCGGCACGAGGGCCAATCGCCTCGGTGTTGTTAGCAGGTTTGCGATCGTATCAGCAGTTGAAATCGAAAGATGAAAGTACGGAAACGATGCGGATGGTCGTCGCGCAGGTGATGGAGGATTACGAGGCCCAAGCGATGGGGGTTGTAAACAAACGCTTGGATGTGCTGACGACCGTCGGAACGGCCGCGCCCTTGTTGGGTATGACCGGAACGGTCACTGGAATGATCGTTTCGTTTTCGGGGCTGGCTGATGCAGGCAGTGTCTCAGGCAGTGGCGGTGCCGTCGCTGCCGGTATCGCAGAAGCGCTGATGACCACTGCGGTTGGCTTGATCATCGCTCTGTCGGCCGTCATCCCGCAGAGTGTGTTTAACCGCTGGAGTGATGAAATTGAATTGGAAATCGAAGAGTCAACGACAAGCCTAGTGGAGTTTATCTTGACGCACCATTAATCGTTCGCTGGTTGGCGCTGGTTGGCGCGGGTTGCCGCTGGTTGGCACTGGTTGGCATTGGGTTGGCATTGGGTTGTTTCGCCGTGAGTGGCCGGTGCGTACTTTTTGGCAAGGGATTTTTAAGCAAAACAACCCCAAGCGTTTTGCATTAGTGAATGACCTATACGGCGGCGAGTGATGTCAATGGTGATTGCGGCGGGCACGATTGCACGAACAAGATAAAGATCAGGAAAGCAGATTACGTTGTTCAAACATCGAAAAAAGCAGGAAAAGCGACATCGTACTGGGGAGATCCCAACGGGATCGTTTTCCGATATCGCATTTCTGTTGATCATCTACTTTCTGGTTGCGACAACTCTGGTCAAAGTCAAAAGCATATCGGCAGATTTGCCGAGTGGCGAAAAGCAGAGCGATGCGGCAGTTGATAAAACACCGATTATCAATCTTCGTGGTTCGAAAATGTTTTTCAGTGATAAAGAGGTGACGTTAGCCAATCTGAACGCCCGGTTGGCCGCCTTGAAGTTGGCGGGGAAAACGCCCGAACAGCGAGTTGTCATGCTGGAATCGACAAGCATGACTTCGTACGAATCTTATTTTCAGGCACTTGCTGCGATCAGTTCCAACGGTGGGGTGGTTGCGATTGTCGAGGAGGAAGATTCGCAGTGAAAGCATCGCGGAAGAAAAAACGAAGAAAGGTTCAGGTTCCGATCGCCAGCATGGGGGACATTGCCTTTCTGCTGATCATCTTTTTTATGCTGCTCAGTGAGTTCTCAAAGGAGAAAGATCTTGCGATAGACCTGCCGCGGTCGGATCAGGTCAACAAGACAGAGGTGGTTGTGGTCGCGCGGGTGGCAATGACTGCGGACGGTGCGATCTATTTTGATGGCGATCGTGTGGATAATGCCAAGGATATCGAGTGGGGTGTCCGTGCGCTACTGTCCAAAACGGTTGCAGATGAGCAACGACACGTGCAGTTCAAGTGCGATGCAGCGTTGTCGAAAGAGAAATTTGAACCAGTGTTAAAAGCAATCGCCGAGGGTGGTGGAATCATCGAAGCGGTGGGAGAAAATCAATGATGCAAGAAGGAAACCGCCGCTGGTTGGCACTCGCGGTAAAGCAAGTGGATACCGCTGGTGCGGTCACTGCGACAAAAACCGAATTCGAAAAATTGATGGCCGTTGATTTGACGGTTGTCCCATGGTGGATGCTAAGGGTGACTCGTTGCTGCCAACTTGTGGCGATTGAAATGATGCTCGCTTACCCGTATGAACAAATGTTCGTTGGAGAGACGCAATGACTGAAGCAGAAACCAGCGCAACTGGGGCGCGATCTTACGCTGATGATGTCAGTCCTGATTCTTTGATGAGCGATTTCCGGGGGCGACCCCTCGCCGCGATTGTGATTTTTACGGTGATCGTTCATGTGGCTGTTATCGGAGCCTTCAGTATTGGGTACATGAGAAACGCGGTATTTGGCGAAGACACTTCAGCAATGAGTGAAGATGAACGCGTCGATCTGGCGGTGCGAGATGCGACCTCGTCTTTACGCGAGATTGCTGAGCGGTACGGAATCAGCCCACAGGAACTGAGTGATCGGTTCTCTCGGGGCAAAGAACAGGCGATTGCAACCTCTGCTGAAGCGGTGAATCCCGATGCTTCGATCACCAAACCGGAAGAGACTGAATCCGAGTCGCAGGAGCCGAAATCCGCCATTGAGAGTCAGTTGCAGATGGAAGCTGCCGGCCCAGATCTCCCAGATCTGCCATCGCTGGAAGAAGAAGACTTATTTAATTGATCGAGGTATGTGCCACTCCAGTTGAATCCACCCTCGTCACGATTCGAGGCGACGGTGATCTGGCAAGAGTACGAAGTTGACTTACTGCTTTTATGACTGAAGCCCCTTCACAATCGCTCGCACCCGGCATCGACCGGATTCCGACGCGGCCCTCTGCGTTCAAAGCGTTCGTGGTCAGCATCGCGACTGCTATGCTCGCTGGGTTGGGGTTGGTGATTTGGCAGTTTGGGCCGCCAGCACTTATGACGCTGCTCGGTCGAAATGCCAGTGTTGCAATTTTGCTCAGCGATCATGATTTGGATCAGGCGTTCAGTGTTTGCTTTTTGGCATTTGGGATCGTGGGTGCGATTTGTGGCGTCTGCGGTCTGTTGAGTCTGATTCGCAGTGCACCGACCTATCATTTGCTTCGAGCAGTGCTGGTGTTGGTCTATCCGACCGTTGTTGCCTACGTGGTGGTCGTATGGGTTGCGGTTTTTTTGGTGGTTCGTGCGGGGGTGGATTTTGAGGGGGCGGCGCAGGATCGTGCCACCGGCCTGATTTTTTGGTGGACGGTTTGTTGGCCTGCATTGGCGGTTGGTCTTTACGCAGCGTGGTTGCACGCCATGTTGCGTTCTCGATCGGTTTACGCGGTATTCACTCACAAGGTTGGCCCACCGATGCCAGGTGACCGGCTTCTCGAGGATGTTCGAACACACGGACGTGATCCGCGGGCGCGACGCAGCCTTTATGCGAGTTTTGGAACCCATCTGTTGGTTCTGATCCTGATTCCTTGGCTGCTGCAAGTGCGCGGCTGTGTCACTCCTTATCGAGTGCCCCAAGGCAGCGGTAATCCTGTGGTTGCGATGGTGAAGATCGTCAAGCCGAAGAAAAAGAAAAAGAAGACGCTCACCTTGCGACCAAACTCGGCGATTCTGTTCGACATCCCTGATTTGGATGACACTGTTGTTGATCAGATCATGGAAGAAAAAACGCAGGCGACATACCAAGCAAGTGTGAATGCAAAAGCGGGAAAGATGGGGCAAGGTGGCGGCACAAAAGGTGGTTGGCCAGAAGGAATGGAGAACTACAAGATTCGCTTCATTCGCCTCGATCATGGAGGAACCGGGTGGGATGATGGGATGAATCAAACTGCAGCAGATGTCAATTTCTTGCGTGCCTTCGCGCAGGCAACCGGTTTCAAAAAAATTGCTGCTCAGGGTGAAAGTCATCCAATTACATTGTTGGCGAAGTATCCAGATGACGGCTTTCCACCGTTCGTCTTTCTGACCGGGAATCGAGGCATTGGGCGGATTTCGTCGAGTGATCAGAAAATCCTCCGCCAGTACTGTTTGAACGGAGGGATGCTGATTGCCGACGCTGGCAGCTCGGAGTTTGATCGCTCGTTTCGGGGATTCATTCGCCAAGTGTTTCCAGACAAACAACTGCTGGATATCGCGGACGACGACATGTTGTATCAACTGCCCTACGGTTTTCCGAACGGTGCACCAGCGTTTTGGCATCATGGTGGACGACGGGCAATGGGGTTAAAGCATGAAGGGCGTTGGATTGCGTTTTATCATCCCGGTGACATGAATGATGCCTGGAAATCACCAGGGTACAGCGATGTCACACCTGAGATGCGGGATGCGGCAATGCATTTGGGTATCAATCTTGTGTATTACGCTTTTAACCAGTGGAACGATGCCGTATCGAAGATGAACAAGTGAGTGAGCAGAAATCTCTGATGAACAGATCTGCAATCGAAACGCCAAGTTAAAATGAAGAGTGACATTCGGATAAGCGAAAAATGAATTGGGACCTCTTTAGCCTGACTGGATACGCAAGCATTGCCCTCTGGCTGTGCATGCCGTTGTTTTGGCTGTTGCACTTTCTGTCGGGGCGTCGAGGTTGGTTGGTCCATCTCGCGTTGCTGTTGGGTGTGGCAGCATTTGTGCTGGCGAAGGTCAATTCCCATGCTTACATCAGCCGTATTCAGGTAGACCGTAGCGAACAGATCAAGCAACAGCGTGAGCGGCAGCAATTGGCGCAGCAAGCAGCGACAGAGGCGCGGGAAGATGAAGTCGCACAGATTCGTTTCGCTGAAGACAACGCGGACGATTTTTTAGATGCCGCTGGAATGGACCAGTCGGATTTGGAGTACCTGCAAAGTTTCGGCGGCGACAGCGAGCCGGAGTGGAAGCAGGAAAAGCAGCAGCGATCTTACAAAACAGTGGATGACAGTCTGGAATCGCAAATTGGTGCCACGGAAACAGCGGAAGGAATTGACTCTGGAGCGGGGATCGAAAGCGATCCGCCCGAACCGATCCTGATGTCCGGTCGTGACAAGTTGGCGGCGAATCGCTTCGATGCAGCTAATTTAATGGTGATTCGCGTGATGCTTTGTCTGGCCGTCGTGTTGGTAGTGGTTGACTACTTGGGGCGAGCAAACTGCTATGAACTCGCTTACTTTCCATTGCCACTGCCGAGCAGTTGGGTGGATGCCATGACGCCGCGAGATGCGGTGGCGTTCCGCAGTTGTTCACCTCGAAGGTCGCTGCTGGAGGAGCTGGATATTTTCACAAGACGGGGTGAGTCGTTCGTGTATGTCACGGAAGATGCGGTATCCGCTGCGGAGGCTGCCAGAACGCATGCGCGACTCCCGCTCGGCGGTTGGCCGGTCGAGGTACTGAATGTTGCGAATTTCGACAGCAAGGTGAATGATGAATTTGTCTTCGAGACACTTTGGTTTGGGCGAAACTCGTTTGTAGTCAATTCTTCCGAGCGGGCGGAACAGTTATTGGCGAAGTTCATCGATTTGATGGCTGATCGGCGGACCACTCGTGCCCGAGCAAAGCAGGCGGTGCACGTTGTTTGGGATGTTGATGCACCCGTCCCTGAAGCAGTCCGTCAACGCTTCGCAAACCTTGGCCAGGCAACGGGGTACACGTTATTGCTCTGTCGCGAGGAAGCTTAAGCATTGCGACATGAAAACCGCCTTCGCGGTCGCGATGCAGAGAACGCCGGAACGATTTCAACAAAAATACCCACTTTCAATGCCAGAGTTCGAATTTCAAGTTTCAAACCAGTACGCGTGTCAAGCGAGCCGATTCGAAGTCAATGGTTTCGCTAGAGATCAATACCTGGTGATGAAGACTGGCGTACTTGCAAAATTACTTCGCTGCTGCCTGTGAACTGCTGCTGTAATGTCGCGACCGGAGAGAAAGATATTCATGAAAAATTTTGATCCTAGTTTTGTTAATGGCTTGGCGTTACTCGCATGCCTGTTCTCTGTTGGATCGTGGTCTCTCGGACATGCAGATGAGCGAACGCTCACACCGGAGCAGATGGAGAAGCTTGCCAAGGCAGGCGAACTCGCGGGTGAAACGGGGAGCCAACGACCAACCAAGCTTCCCGATCTGACGAAGGGCGATCCAATCATCGGTGAGCGACTGAAGCAGCACACCTGGCATTTAGGTCCGACCGGTTTGATTGGTTACATGCCTGGCGGACTTCAGGGCGATCAGATTGAAGTGACTTCCGTGTTGGCAGGATCGCCCGCGGAGGGGAAGTTGCAATGGGGTGATGTCATTCTGGGTGTCAATGGCACGCGTTTTTCTGCCGGTCAGAACATGGGTATGCTGCTTGGAAAGCAGATCATTGAATCTGAACGCGCGGCCACCAACGGCTTGCTCAAACTGATTGTCTGGCGCGATGCGAATTTCAGTGCACGCAACGGAAGAAAAGATATTGCTGGTGTAGATATCGACAAGCTAATCGATCAAGCCGCTTCCGATGCATCGCTTTACGATTGGAAGCCAAAGGAGGAGCGAGCGAAAGAGGTCCGCGGTGACAATTTTGATGAGTTTCCAATTGATAGTAAGACCCTCGAAATAACGTTGCAACTCGAGGTGTTGCCCGACTACAGCGACTCTTCACCTTATGATTGCCCCAAGGCAGAACGTATTCGCGAGGATGCTTGGCAAGTGATTGAGAAGCAATTCCAGGCGGGCAAGGTGAGAGCCGATCGACGGGGAACAATCATGGCACTCGCCCTGGTCGCCTCTGGCAAGCCCGAACACCGGGAATTGGTGCGTCAGTGGGTCCGCAGTCCTGCGGCCAGGGCTTGGCACCCAAGTGTCGAAGGTTCGATCGACATGATGCAGCCCCGAGGTTACTTCAGTTGGTTTATGAGTTTCGACGCTTTGGATTGCGCGCTCTACTACGACGCCACAGGGGATGAGTTTGTTTTGCCTGCTTTGCGTGAGTATGCCATCAAGACTGCAATGGGACAGGCTGGTGGTGGTTCCTGGGGGCATACGTTTGCGTGGCCAGCCTTCAATGGGGGCGAATTGCACGGAATGAATCCTGGTTATGGTGCCTTGAATGCTGCGGGTAACCGCTGCTTCTTTCTGATTGCCTTGGCGCAAAAAGTTGGCGTCAAGCATCCCGAGATTGATCTTGCCGTAAAGCGGGCGCATCACTTTTTTGGTTCGTACGTGGATAAGGGCGGGATCCCTTATGGAATGCATGGGGCGGCCGCGACCGATGACAGCAATGGCAAAAATACAGGCGTAGCCTTCGCGCTGAAACAGCTTGGCGACGACCATGGTGCGAAGTACTTTGCGCAAATGTCGACCCATGCTTCGTTTACTCGACGGGCCGGGCATGGGAACGATTACTTTTGGCACTGGTCGCCCTGGGCCGCAACATT